>JBDSNC010000081.1:0-31940 GCA_039915545.1 Luteolibacter sp. | reverse complement strand
GAGGTCATAGATTAGGGTGCCGATTGTAGGTCTCAATCGGGCTACCGAGTCGATCTGAGTCCGGAATTCGTCGGACGACACTCCCTTCGTAAGTAGATTCCGAATCTCGATGCACGTATGGAAGGATCGACGCTTCGACCTCTCGCCTTGCGAGATAGTCGTCGAATAGTAGATGCCGATCCCTACCGTAACGAGAGCCAGCAATATATGTACTAATCTCTTCTTCATTTTCACCGAACGTTTGATGTGCTCCTACGGGAGCGATTGAATTGAAAATAGATAGAAATTGAAATGCTTATGGACCGTTAGGAGGCATGACTTGTTCTGCCTCTTTTTTGGCCTTGTAATCAAGATGAATACCTCGCCCTGATCCAAGTCCCTGCTGGATGACGACTCTGGAGTATCCTCGCGCCAGAAAATAGATACGGAGCTTCTCGACATGCCGCTTAAGTTCTTCATCAGACCAAGTATTCTTCTCGATTCCAACGACGATTAAATCCTTGTGCTTCTGAGCGTCAAAGAAATCCTCCAATTCTCCGAGTGGAAACCGGATGGGATGATGAAGTTGTGGCTCCTTGTCGGTGCGCCCGACTCCGATGTCGAGCTTCCCGTCAGTTGAATACCATGCGACAAAATCTGCTGCCGCCTCTTGCTTAAATGCACGCTCAGTCTCTTCGGAGAATCTGTGGGAAGCTTGAGCTTCGGAAGGAGCAACAAGATCGTCTGCTCGAACTACTGAATTAGTAGCGAGCAAGAGGATAGCGAACACGACAAGCTCGGAGATCTTCATTTCTTGCAGAACGTTAGAGTGATGGCAACCACACTAGCGGGAGCCAGCGTTGATCGCGGGGTTGAGGTTGAAATTACGTGGGAACATCGAGAACAGAGTGGCTAGTGGGGGTTGCCATCCACGGCTTGTTCTGCGGTCTTCTTCCAGAGCCTGAAGTTTTGGTTCGACGTGCATCCCATCGCTTCGATCAAAGCGTTGTTATCGAATCCTGGAAGCATTTGGAGGCGAGTAAGTAACACTTTATTGCCTTCCGCTGACTGCGGAATTGCGCAACCTTTCTTATCTACAGACAGAAGCATGAAGAATACATCCTCAACAAATGGTCCCTCGTCAGTCGTAACAATCCCTACTTCGTCCAATTCGTCCCATCGAATGTGCTGAATCTCTCCTTCCGGGTGATAGAAGCGGACCGACTCTGCATCGAACTCGGCCTTCCCGGAGCGCGTGGCGGACGGGACTTGCGGTTTGCTGAAGATGCGTTGAAGCCAGCTTATCATTTTCTTGCAGAACGTTTGATGTGGAGGCACCGGCGGATCAAGCTCCGATTCAACTAGAGACATTATCGCCGGTTGCCTCGCATGACTTGTTCGGCTTGGGTTGTTTTGATGGAAGAGCGAAAGGTTCTCCACCTCTCGATAAAATTCTGATCTGCGGAAACATACACGAGCACAGGCTTTTCGTTAGGTGTAGGCCGATACTCGATGGTTGCTGCTCCATATTGGCCGCCTTCTGGATGCGTGCAAATCAAGCTGCCAATTCTGAGGCTGGATGCTAAATCCGATGGAATCACTACATCAATTCTTGGGATCAAGATCTCTCCTCTAACCGGGTCATACGATAGAATAGGGCCTTGCCGTCTCCAATTTCGGGCTTGAAAGAATATCCCCGCCGCTATGACTCCAAGCCCAACGCCAAATGCCCACATCATCCAGATTGGGGCATTCCAGTATCTCAACCCGAACAAAAACAAAACAGGGAAGCACACCAGAAACGCAATTAGAGTCTTCCATGGGCCAGTCTGTATGAGATGGACTCGACCATCACGCTCAACGCAGTTCACCACCCCGGACATCCATGATTCGGGCATGATTGCGTTCTGTTGGGGTGATTTCATTTTCTGCCGAACAGTGGTATTCGTAGGATGTCAGGGGGTGATATCCAACGTGAACCTTCTCGTAGAGTGCGCCTCGAATCCTTGATTTGACAAGGATTTTTCCGATCCGCGTGTGTATATCAGGTGGATGGGGGCGGGGTATTTTGAGGCGGTTTGCTTTTGCTGATATCAGCACGATTGGGTGAAACGGACTCAATCTCCAAGGGAGTGATATCCGAGGTGATCCTGATGAGGAGGCCGCCCCGCAAACCCTTGATCTGGCAGGGAATTTTGCGGAGCGGGTGTGTATATCAGGCGGATTCGGGTGAGGCGATGGAGGTCAAGCCTGCGGCGCGGGCGGCTCGGGGGTGGTGGTCTCCGCTGGCTCGCCGGGGCGGAGGACGTAGAAGAGGCCCCACTCGCGGGATCGGCGGCGGAGGTTGGGGGGATCGAGCTTGCGGAGGGAGAATTCGATTTCGTCCCAGGCATCCCGGATGAGGCTGTCCGCGCCAGAGCGGAGGGCGATGACGTCGGCTTGCTCGGCTTCGAGGGTGTCTTTGGCGGCGGTTTGGTGGGCGAGCTCGGTATTGTAGGCGGTGAGGGCGGTGGAAACTTCGGCGGCGGAGGGCATGACCATGGCGGGCTCGCTGAAATTGGTGACGCGGCGGGGATCGCCTTTGACGATGCGGTCGGCCCAGAGGAGGAGGTCTGACTCGGAATCGAGGGCGGGGGTGGTTTCCTCGTTCACATCGAGCCCGAAGGAGGCGCGGCCGGAGGGGGAGAAGGTGCCGCGGGCGACGGCGAGGTGGAAGACCTGGATGAAGTGGGCGGTGACCTGGCGGAGTTTGGCCCCTGCCTGATCGAGGGCGGCAGTGGCGGCGGTTTGCTGGCCGAGGGCATCGGCGCGCTCGGTGATTTCCTTTTCCCACTGGGGAGCGAAGGTGACAAGGGCGGCGGTGGTTTCCGGGGTCATGAGGTTGTCCGCGGCGGGGAGGCCGGTGGATTTCTTCAAGGCGGCGGTGAGGGCGGAGCCGCGGGCGGCATCGGTGGCTGGGAGCTGGCGGTATGGCATGGCGTCAGGGAGTTGGCAGGGATGAGGTTGGGGAAATGCCGTCGTGGTAATTCTTATTCCAACACTGACACACTGCTAGGCTTCTGAGGGGCGCGTCAATCTTTTCTAGCGGATCGTGAATATTTGCCGGATTTTTCGGCATTTTCGCGTGAGAGGAGGGTGGCGATCCGGAGGGGAAGCGGGACACTGATGCCATTTCCCGGAAATATAGCGAATCCTCCAGCCGGCCAACGGTCCATCGACAGGCCAGCCCAGGGCAAGCGAGGAACGAGCGCCGCCCCTGGTTTAAGACTCTCCAAAAAACCCGGAGCACTGAACGGGCGGTGCCAACCGGGAGCGGCAAACGGTTTTGTCGCGCCCTTTCAGGGCTTGAAATGTGGTGGTGGCGGTCACCCAGGGCGTTGCCCTGGGCTGGCTTGTCGATGGACCGTTGGTCCGCAAGAGGAGCCACTTTGATTTTGGAAATAGGTATTGTACGCAGAAAATGGGGGATTTTCGCGGTTTTCCGGGTATTTGCGTGCGAAGAGGGCACCACCAGAAGCCGGGATGGGGTATTCGCATGCGAAGAGGGCACCGCCAGAAGGCGGGGAGGGGTATTCGCATGCGAAGAGGGAGCCACCGGAAGCCGGGGCGGGGTATTTGCACGCAAAGAGGGAGCCGCCGGGAGGGGCGGGCCGGACCGACGATACGGCGCTAAGGAGGCACCACACTCCTGTGGTGCTTGCGAATGAAGTAAAAAAGAAAAGGCCTTTCAAGACGCTGCTTTTACCTCGCATTCACTCCACGACAAAAGTGTCGTGGCTCCTTATCCGCCGGGCCTCGGACTCGACAATGGAGTCATCTTATCTCCGGGAATTGGCATGCTTCAGGCGAGCAAATCCGTGAATTCCTCCGGCGTCCTGGCAGTCAGCAAGCCGTTCAGGATTTCGGGATCGCGCAGCCGTTTCACCAGTGCGGCGGTGAGTGCGAGATACTCGCTGATTTGTTGGGGCGGGATGCCCAGCAGGAAAATCAGCCGCACCGGCTCCGCCTCGGGGCCGAAGGGGACGGGGCTGGCACAGCGGGACGCGACGCAGACGATGTCGCGCGCCAGCACGGTCCGCGCGTGGGGAATGGCCACGCCGTTGCCCAGCAGCGGAGGGTTGCTCCGCTGCCTTTCGAAAACCGCGTCCACAAATCCGCCGAAGTTCGTGATGCCCGAGTCGATCGCGAGAATCTCCGCGGTGCGCCGGATGGCTTCATTTTCATCCGATGCTGTGAAATCCAGGAGAGGCGGTGCGGCGAATATCAGGCGGGTGAGGCTCATGAACGTTGATCCAATAGAGCGTTTCATGATCCGGCGACAAAAAAGGCACCGGCGGGATCAACCGTTATCTTTCTGTTAATTCGATCACCGCGAGAGTTCGTTCGACTGCTTCACGAAGTCGTCGCCGTCCCATTCCGCGTCGTTCTTGACCATGCTGGCGCGTTCCTTGATCGCGGCTTCCTCGGCCTTGCGGGCGAGCTGCATACGGACGAGTTCGGCGTGGGTGGTGAAGTAGGGGAGGCTGAGGCCCTTGAAGTCGCTGATGGTGTCGAAGCCTTTCCCTTCCATGAATTCCAACAGGCCTTCGCAAAGATCCTTCGCCATGCCATAGCCGAATTTCATGACGCCGGTGCAGACCTGCACGGTGTCGCTGCCTAGCAGGATGAACTGCGCGGCATCGGCTCCGGTTTCCACACCGCCGAGTCCTGATAGCGTGCGGCCGGGGAAATCTTTTTTGATGAGCTGGGCGATCTCCATCACCATGCGCAGGGCGATCGGTTTCACCGCCTTCGACGAATAGCCGCCGGGAGTGGTGAAGCCTTCCACGGTGGGCTCGGGGCGGAGGGTTTCGAGGTTCACGCCCATCACGCTGCGGATGGTGTTGATCGCACTAACGCCATGGCAGCCGGCACGCAGGGCGGCGGCGGTGGGTTCCTCGATGTGGGTGACGTTGGGCGTCATTTTCGCCCAGACGGGGATTTTTGAAACTCCCATGACCCAGCCGCAGACTTCTTCGAGAATGACGGGGTCCTGGCCCATGGCAGCTCCCATTTTCCGCTCGGGCAGACCGTGGGGGCAGGAGAAATTCAACTCGAACGCATCGACGCCGGCGTCCTGACAGCGCTCGATGATCTCACACCAGGCGTCCTTGTTATACTCCTCCATGACGGAGGCGATGAGGATGCCGTCGGGGCACTCGTCCTTGGCTTCCTTGAACTCGTCGAGCCAGATTTCGAACTTGCGGTCGCTGATGAGCTCGATGTTTTCCCAACCGATGACTTCCTTGCCGTCGCCGGCCATGAGCTTGGCGTAGCGCGGGCCGACGTTGACGACCTTCGAGCAATCGAGGCTCACGGTCTTCGCGATCACACCGCCCCAGCCTTCCTTGAAGGCGCGCTTGATGACCTTCACGTTGGTCCCCGGAGGGCCGGAGCCGATCACGAACGGGTTTTTGAACTTCAGGCCATCGACGGTGGTTGCAAGGGTTGACATGGTTTTTCGGGTGTACGATTTGAAAAAGCTATCTCAGCTTGATTCGTGCCGAAAGCCAAAAATCATCTCATTGGCGTGGTGTCGGCAGCGCGCGCTTTCGCGTTTTCTCCCCAGCAATGGGGGTGGGTGGACGGGATTCGCGCCTTGAGACCTCGTGTGAATGTGAGAGTGTGCCAAATCCTTTTGATATGAAGGGATTGCCGAATTCCAAACCCAACATGTTCCAGCCTGTTTTCCCCCGCACCAGGATCGATTTCCCGGTCGTGTTTTTTCGTGTTCTGATGCTTTGCGGAGCTTGGGTTGCACCTGCGGATGCCGATCTAACGAACCGTTGGTCGTTCAACCAGGCGGTCGGAGCCGCAGCCGCCGGAGTGGCGATGACGGACAGTGTTTCCAGCGCGACCGCCACGGTGCAGGGGAATGGATCGACCTTCACCGGTGCGGGCCTGACCATCACGGGAGGGACGACGGGAAACCGCTCGAAAGGTTTCATCTCAGGATATGTCGATCTGCCGAACGGCATCATTTCATCGAAAACGAACCTGACTGTCGAAGTATGGGCGACACCGGTTTCGGCGAAGGCGAACGCGCGGGTTTTTGATTTCGGCAGGGTGACGGGCGCGGGTTTCGGCGGCGGTGCGGCCGGCGAGATCATCGACGTCGCGGGAAACGGCCAGACTCCGGGATCGACCACGGGCTCCGACAACCTGGTGCTGAATTTCTGCGTGGGCAACACTCTCGCCAGCCAACGGCTGGAGGCGCGTCTGGATGGCGGGAGCATCTCGACGGTGAACTCGGCCCTCGCGACCACCGCGACCACCCAGTATCATTATGTGATGACTTTCGAGGACGGTGCCGGGACCTACGGCGCTGCCGGTGGAAGGATGACCTGGTATCGGAATGGCACCGCGGTCGGCACGGGTGATGTGGCATTTCATCTATCAGCCATCGAGGATGTGAACAACTGGCTGGGCCGCTCGCAATGGGCGGATGATAACAACGCGAACGCCACTTACAACGAACTCCGGATCTACAACCACGCGTTGACGACCTCGGAAATCGCCGCTGATTTCGCCGCAGGTCCTGATACGATCCCGAGTGCTCCGGTGCCGGCACCGACGCCGTCGAACGTCTGGACCTTCAGCAACCAGGCGTCCTCCAGCGTATCTCCGGGAATGACCTTCACGGACAGCGTCGGCGGCACGGTCGCCACGCTCTGTGGAAATGGCGCGAGCCTAACCGGCACTGCGCTGAATCTTCCCGGAAACACCACGGGCAACCAGACAGCCTCGGCGATTTCCGCCTATCTCGATCTTCCTAACGGACTTGTCTCCGCCCAGCCGGGCATCTCGGTCGAGGCGTGGGCCACGCCGCTTTCCTCGAAAACCTGGCAACGGTTGTTCGACTTCGGACGGACCGGCTCCACCGTCGGCACCGGTGCGGCGGCTGGTGAAATCATCGATGGCACGGCCGCTCCCGGAGCTTTCGCCGGCTATGATAACATTTCCCTCACGCTCAACACCGCCGGGGTGCTCGGTAGCTATCAGATCGAGGGTCAGATCAACAACGGTGCAGCGGTCTATTCGAGCACGACCGCGGCCACGACGGCCGGCACGCAGTATCATTTCGTCCTCGTCGTGCAGGATGGTGTGGGCACCTACGGCGCATCCGGATGTCAGGCGCGGTGGTATCGCAATGGAGTCCTCCAGAACTCGCTCAGCCTCGCATTCCACCTGACCTCCATGTCGGACGTGAACAACTGGATCGGCCGTTCCCAGTATGCGGGGGATTCCAATTCCAATCTCTCCCTGAACGAACTCCGTTTCTACAATCGTGCGATCACCGCGGCTGAAGTCACCGCCAGCTACTCTGCCGGACCTGATCCCACATCCGGCCCTCCGGAGCCGCCTGTTCCCGCGCCGAACCCGCTGAACCGGTGGAGTTTCAACAACCCGTCGGGCACTGCCGCGACCGGGACTGCCTTCACCGACAGCGCGTCCGGCGTGATCGCCACGCTGCGCGGAAACGGAGCCACTCTCTCAGGAACGGCGCTGGTTCTGCCCGGGACGACCAACGGTAATCAGACCGCCGCCGCGATCTCTGCCTATCTGGATCTGCCCAACGGCATCATCTCCTCCAAGCCAAGTCTCACCTTCGAGGCATGGGCCACTCCGCTTTCTTCAAAAACCTGGCAGCGGATCTTCGACTTCGGCCGGAGCTCGCTCACCGCCGGCACCAATGCAGCAACAGGGGAGATCATCGACGGAGCGGCGGCCCCGGGAGCCTTCACCGCCTACGACAATCTGCTGTTGTCTCTCAACAACAACGGCATGTTAGGAAGCCACCGGTTGGAAGGCCGCTATAACGGTGGCACGACGATCACCTCGGATACGGACCTTTCGTCGATCACCACCGCCGGCACGGAATACCACTACGTGCTGACGGTGCAGGACGGCGCCGGAGCCTACGGAAGCAGCGGCTGCCAGGCGAAATGGTATCGCAACGGCGCGGTGCAGGGTTCCATCGACCTCAATTACCGCATCACCCAGATGGCGGACGTGAACAACTGGATCGGCCGCTCGATGTGGGCGGCGGACATGAACTCCAACATCGCCCTCAACGAGCTGCGGATCTATGATCGTGCGATCACTTCGCAGGAAGTTTCCGCCACTTACACCGCCGGGGCGAACGTCGTCTATCCGGCACCTGTCACCACCGCCGACTCTGCGACCATCCATGCGGGGCAGAAGGTGCGCATCGCCGTGCTCGACAATGACACGGGGTTGATCAACCGCAGCTCGCTGCAGATCGTCTCGCCGCCGTCGGTTGGCACCGCCACAGTCGATACATCGACCGGGGAAATCCTCTACGCCCACAGCGGCACGGGAACCTCACCGGTCACCTTCACCTATCGGGTTTTCGGCGAAGGTGGTGTTTCTCCCACGGCCACGGTTACCATCAACATCGCCACCACCCTGCGCATCACCAATCCCTCGCTCGCCATGCCTGCCGCTCCGCCGGTGAACACCTGGCAGCTCGTTGACGCTCTGCCGGGCCTGACCTTCACCGAGCCGCTCTGCATCGCGTCCCTCCCCGGCGACACGAAGCGCCTGTTCGTCTGCGAGCGGATGGCGAAGATCCAGCACATCGCGGATGTCACGGCAACGACGCCGGTGAAAAACGTTTTCCTCGATCTGCAGGCCGTGGTCGCCGGGCGCACTCCCGCCGAAACCATCGAAGGCGGAGGCAACAACGAACACGGCCTGCTGGGACTCGCTTTTCATCCGAACTACGCGAGCAACGGGTATTTCTATGCCGCCTACACCGTGAGGATCAGCGCGGGTTCTTACTATCAGCGCATCTCGCGGTTCAAGGTAAGTTCCACGGATGCGACGGTGGCCGATCCCACCTCCGAGCGCGTCCTTCTCCAACAGCTAGACGAAGGGCCGAATCACGATGGCGGCGATCTCCATTTCGGCCCTAACGACGGCTACCTCTACTACACCGCCGGTGATGAGGAAAATCCCGCCGACACCCGGCTCAACAGTCAGAAGATCAACAAGGATTTCTTCTCCGGCATCTTCCGCATCGATGTGGACAAGAAGCCGGGAAACCTGGAACCGAACGCTGCAATTCCGACGGACGGCGGCATCGCCCGGTTTTCGGTCCCCATCGACAATCCGTTCGTCCACACCAGCTTCGGCGGCACGTGGAACGGCACCTATAACGGAAATACGGTCACACCTCTGACCGGCGTGCGCACCGAGTTCTGGGCCACCGGCCTTCGCCACACCTGGCGGTTCTCGTTCGATAGTTCGACGGGCGAGATGTGGGGCGGCGATGTCGGCCAGGACACCTACGAGGAAGTGAACAAGATCGTCAAAGGTGGCAACTACGGCTGGGTCTGGCGCGAAGGCAAACACGACACCGCGTTCACCAACCCCGTGTCGCCCGCGAAACCCGCCGGATTCACCAGCAGCGATCCCATCTATGAATACGTGCACGCCGCCATTGCCGGTGATGCCTTGTATAAGGGGAATTCCGTGGTGGGTGGCTATGTCTATCGGGGCACCCGTTTTCCCGCGCTGGTCGGCACCTATGTTTTCAGCGACTCCGTTTCCGGCCATGTCTGGCAGATGGACACGTCCAGCGGAGCGGTCACCCGTCTGACCGGACTGCCGGGTGCTTACGGAGTCTTTTCCGCCCAAGGTGAGGACCCGTCCAACAAGGATCTCCTTTTCTGCGCCTATCTGAATGGGAAAATCATGCGGATGACCACCGCTGCCAGCACTTCGGACGGATTCCCCACCACTCTCAGCGCCACCGGATTGTTCTCCGATCTGAGCGATCTCTCACCCGCACCAGGACTGCTTCCTTACGAACCGAACCTGAAATTCTGGAGCGACTATGCCGACAAGCGCCGCTGGTTCACGATCCCGGACGCGACCGGAAAAATGAGCTGGAGCAAGGATGGCAACTGGACCTATCCGACAGGCACCGTATGGGTGAAACACTTCGATCTGGAACTCAGCCGCGGAAATCCAGCGACCAAAAAGCGGATTGAAACCCGCGTCATCGTGAAGACTGACACCGGCTCTTACGGTGTCAGCTACCGCTGGAACGAGGCTCAGTCGAACGCGAACCTCGTTGCGGACACCGGTGACGAGTTCGACATCGCAATCGACGATCACGGCACGGCCCGCACCCAGCGCTGGCAGATTCCCGGCCGCACGAGCTGCCTCACCTGTCACACGCCGCAGGCCGGTCATGCGCTTTCGTTCAACACCCGACAGCTCAATCTGGTCAATACGATCAACGGCTTCACCGGCAACCAGATCGACCTGCTCTCACTTCAAGGTTTTCTGAGCAACACACCCGATCCCGCCGACACCCTCGCCCGTCATGTCCGGCCGGATGAAACCCAGTATCCTCTCGAGCAACGCGCCCGGTCGTATTTCGCCGTCAACTGCTCCTACTGCCATCAGGCCGCGGGAAGCGTCAGTGGTTTCTGGGACGGTCGCGCCCACATTACGCTTGAGCAAACAGGGCTGATCAACGGTGTGGCGGAAAACAGCGGAGGCAGCTCGCTCAACCGCTACATCGTCCCCGGCGATACCACCCACAGCATCGTCCTCAACCGCATGGCGGCGACCAACGGCTTCGGGCGCATGCCGCCGCTCGGCAGCAACCAAGTGGACCCTGCCGATATCCAACTGGTCACCGACTGGATCAACAACAGCCTGCCTGGCCGCCCGGTCTATCAGCAATGGCGGGACGGTTACTTTGCCGCGCTCGATCCCAAGGGCGACAAGACCGCGGACCCCGACGGAGACGGCGTGAGCAACTACGAGGAATATTTGCGCGGCAGTCCGCCGCTCAACGGCAGCGGCTCATGGCAGGCGACTGTCGCAAACGGCTCGCTCCAGTTTCTGCGGAAAGCGAACCGCTATTACTCCATCCAGACCAGCGACGGACTCGACCTGTGGCAGTCATGGCCGATCCAGGAGTTTGAAAACTCCTACAAAACGACGGATGAGTTGATAGAGATCCCGCTTCCGGCCTCCCCGGATGGCAAGCAGTTCTTCCGTTTCAACGTGAGCGAACCCTGAAGGCCGTCAATCCGACTTCTTCCGCAGCAGGAGGGATTCGTGGCTGACGCCGCCGAGGCCGAGAATTCCCTTCAGCCAGTATTTCCACATCGGGTCGTTCTTCTTATAACAGAGTGAAAGCATCCTGAACCTTTCCCGCAGCGGGACGAAATGGCTGTCCTTCACGCGGGGATGCCAGATGATCTCAAAGCCGTCGAACAAACGGGTCGGGCGGATGGTGTCACCGCCGGCGAAGGCGTTCGCGTTCACGAGATCGTAGTAGAAAAGATGGCCGCCGGGCTTCAGCAGCGCGTCCGCCTGTTTGATCACGAAACGCCGGTCCTCTTCGGTGGATACGGAGGAGACCACGGTCACGAGCGAGATCCAGTCATACAATTTCGGCGGTTGTTGGAGCAGCTCCTCCTGCGTCAGGTATTGGATGGAGGGATTGAGCTGGCTCGCCATCCGCACGGTGCCCTCGCGGAGGTCCATGCCGGTGATCTGCTCGGGGCGGAAGCCGAGATCCACATACATCCGGGACGCACGCCCGGTGCCGCAGCCGATGTCGAGAATGTCCATTGAGGCGATCGAACGTTTGACCTGTCTCAGCGACTCACGGGCGAGGAAAAGCAGACTCAACCGCATGGTGAGCTGATAATCGCTGTAAAGCGGATTCCATGAATCGGCCTGGCCGGGTTCGAGCGTGTCGTAGACAGTTAGGATGGCATCTCGGTAGGAGGCTGGGGTGGCTTGCAGTTTCATATCGGTGCTTGGGATAGGGATAGGGGGAGGGGATTTTCTAGCAAAGCGCTGGCGGGAGCCGTTGGCATACCGTCATCCTGATAGGAATGCCGGGGGCCGCAGGGAAATGGCCGTATGGGCATACATTTTGCCAGCAACAATTGCAGCAAGCTAATCGACGACCTCCACATGACAAGCTGGTTTTTCCTCACGAGGGAGATGTCACAACCCGGTCGTGCGAGGCGGTCCGGAAAATGACCGGCGTCCTCTCCGACAATGGGGGAGGGATCAAACAGGCCGGAGCTTGGGAATGAGGGCGTTACGGCCGGGCAATGGATCCGATCCGAAGCGAAGGCCGGCAGCGCTCCCGGAAGAGGAAAGCCCCCGGATAAATATCCCCGGACCGATCGTTCGGGGCGCTGCGGAATTTCAGAAATCTTAATCAGTCCTCAAGCGGTGCCTTCGGCAGCTTGTCCACTTCCTCGAGCAGATTCACGATGCTGACGCCGCGGACTGCGGACGAGTCGTGGAGGAAACGCAGGACGGGCGTGGATTTGAGAACCACGCGCTTCATGACCTTGGATTGGATCGAACCGTGCTCTTTGTTGAGCTTGGAAATGACCGGGCCGGCATCACCACCGAGCACGCTGGTCCAGACCTTGCCTTCCTTCAGATCCTGGGTCACTTCGACCTCAGCTACCGTCACGAGTTTGCCGTGCCATTCGTAATCCTTCTGGATGATGGCGCCGATCTCCCGGCGGAGCAGTTCATTTACGCGATCAAGACGGCGGGACATGGGGATGTTGATGGTTGAGAGTTGATGGTTGATTGAAAGAGAAGAGGGAGGCGAAGAGGAGTGGTATCCTTCTTGCTATCAACCATCAACTCTCAACCATCAACTTCTTCAGAGCGTTTGCGGGACCTTGTCGAGTTTGTAGCACTCGATGATGTCGCCTTCCACGTATTCGTTGAATTCGCCGAGGCGGATACCGCATTCGAAGTTGGTGCGGACTTCCTCGACCTCGTCCTTGAAGCGGCGGAGCGTGGACATGCGGCCGTCGAAAACGGGGATGCCGCCACGGATGACGCGGGCGTGGGCCTTGCGGTGGATGCGGCCGTCGGTGACGAAAGATCCGGCAACGCGGTCGCGGTTGAGCTTGAAGATCTGGCGGACCTCGGCGTGGCCGATGACGGTCTCGCGGGTGAGTGGTTCGAGCAATCCGAGCATGGCCTCGCGGACTTGGTCGATGAGTTCGTAAACGATCGAGTAGAGTTTGATCTCCACGCTGGCAGCCTTGGCGGATTTGACGGCCTTGGCCTCCACCTTGACATTGAAGCCGAGCACGATGGCATCGGTGGATGCGGCGTAGGCGATGTCCGACTCGGTGATCGGGCCGGCGGCGGCGGTGATGAACGAGCTCTCGACCTTGTCCGAGACGATGGCGAGGACCGCCTTTTTGATCGCTTCGACGGAACCTTGCACGTCACACTTGAGGATGAGCTTGAGCTGGGCCTTGCCACCGCCGTCGCGGACCATCGAATAGAGGTCTTCCATCCGGTTGCGGTGCTGCGGCTTCAGGCGGACGAGACGCTGGGCTTCCTGACGTTCTCCGGCGAGGGATTTGGCCTCGCGCTCGGTTTTCATCTCGGTGAGATGATCGCCGACGTTAGGGAGTTCCTCGAATCCGATGACCTCCACCGGCATGCCGGGATGGGCGGATTTGATCGCGACACCGCGGTCGTTGATGAGCGACCTGACTTTTCCTGCGAATGGACCGCAGATGAACGGGGTGCCGACCTTGAGAGTGCCGGACTCGACGATGACCGTTGCGGTCGTGCCACGGCCGGGGACGACGCGGGCTTCGATGACGGCCGCGCGGGCGGTGGCTTTCGGGTTGGCCTTGAGTTCAAGAACCTCCGCCTGGAGGGCGATGAGTTCCAAAAGATTGCCCATGTTCTTGCCGGTGAGGGCGGAAACTTCGGCGAATTCGGTATCACCACCGAAGTCGGTGGTTTGCAGTCCATTCTCGGCGAGTTGGGATTTCACCCGGTCGACGTTCGAGGACGGGAGGTCGCACTTGTTGATGGCGACGATGATGGTCTTCTTCGCCTTCTTGGCGTGTTTGATCGCCTCCAGAGTCTGCGGCATGATGCCGTCGTTGGCAGCTACGACGATGATGACAATGTCGGTGATGTCGGCGCCGCGTGCGCGCATGTCGGAGAAAATGGCGTGGCCCGGAGTGTCGAGGAAGGTAATCTCCTGATCGTTGTGAATGACCTGGTAGGCACCGATGTGTTGCGTGATGCCACCGGCCTCCCCTGAGACGACCTTGGACTTGCGGAAGAAGTCGAGGATCGAGGTTTTGCCGTGGTCGACGTGACCCATGATGGTGACGATGGGCGGACGGTCCTTGAGAAGATCCTCCGGTTCCTCCACCGGAGCTTCCGGTTCCTTGATGACTTCGACTTCCTTGTGGAAGCCCTTGTCCTTGTCGCGTTTTTCGCGCTCGAAGACGAAACCGTGGATTTCACAAACCTTCGCGGCGATTTCCGGCTCCAACGGTTGGTTAGGGGCAGGGAAGACACCGATCTTGATCAGGTCCGCCATGATGTTGAACGGCTTCAACCCGAGGCGGGCGGCCAGATCGGGAATCAGGATCGGGGGCTTGATGATGATCAGCTTCGGATCATCGGAGACTTCCTCGTCGGCAGCTTCAGCCACGACGGCTTCCGGTTTTGCAGCAGCGACCGGAGCAGGTGCTGGAGCTGCTTCCTTGACCAGATCCGCATCTTCCTTGTCGAGGATCTTGGAAATGGTTCCCAGCACGGCCTTGCCGGTGCGGGCGGTCTTGCGGACTTTGGCCTTCTTGTCGTCAGCGAAGAGATCGAGGGCGTTGGCCTTTTTCTCGTCGAGGGCGCTGGGTGCGGGTGGGACCACCTCCGCATCCTTTCGCTGGCGCTCGCGGCGCGAAGGCTTCTTGGTCGTGTCGAGAAGATCGAGGACCTTGGTTTTTTTGGGAGAGCTATCGCTATTTTCGGGCATCCGGGCTGTCTGCAGAGTTGGGGAAATCGATGGAGTGGGAATAAGGGTAGAAAATGTTAGTCGTTGGTGACGGCGGCACCGCTGACGATGCCATGAGCGCGGACGAGGATGGCCTCGGCGGCTTCTTCGGTGATTTCGAGGGCGGCGGCGATGTAGTCGGCCGGCATGTCGATCACCAGCTCGGGGTTGAAACCACCGGCGAGGGTGAGTTTGTTGGCGAGCTCGTCGGTGATGCCGAGTTGGTCGGCGAGGGTGTGGGCCGCGCCGCCGATCTTTTCCTTGAACTGCTCTTCCTTCGACTCGTCGCGGCGGACCTGGACGTCCCAGCCCATCAGGCGGGAGGAAAGACGGGCGTTCTGGCCCTTGCGGCCGATCGCCTTGCTGAGGTCCGCTTCATCGACGGTGACGTGCACGGTGCGGTTTTCCTGATCGACGGTGATCGAGCGGAGTTCGGCGGGCTTGAGGGCTTCGCGGACGAGTTCGGCCGGATCATCGCTCCAGCGGATGATATCGACTTTCTCGTTGTTGAGTTCGCGGACGATGTTTTTGACACGGGCACCGCGCATGCCTACGCAGGCACCGACAGGGTCGACCTTCGGGTCGGTGCTCCAGACGGCGACCTTGGTGCGGAATCCGGCTTCGCGGGCGATGGCGCGGATTTCAACGGTGCGGTCGGAAATTTCGTTCACTTCGGCCTCGAACAAGCGGCGGACGAAGTTCGGGTGGCTGCGGGAAAGGATGATTTCCGGTCCGCGGCCTTCGTTTTCAACAGCGAGAACGTAAGCACGGATGCGGTCGCCGATGTTGTAATCCTCGCCTTGGACGCGTTCGCGGTTCGGCATGATGCCTTCGAATTTCCCGAGGTCGATCATCACGTCATTGCGCTCGAAACGGCGGACGGTGCCGGAGACGACGTCGCCCGCGCGGTCCTTGAATTCCTCGTAAATCATTTCCTTCTCCGCCTGGCGGAGGCGCTGCATCATCGTCTGCTTCGCGGTCTGGACGGCGATACGGCCGAAATCCTTCGGAGTGACGTTGAATTCCTGGACGTCGCCGGGTTGGGCTTCGGCGTTTTTCTTCACCGCCGTGGCCATCGGGACCTGGTTGAATTTGTCCGAATATTCTTCGTCGGCTACGACCGTCAGCGAGGCATAAATCTTGGTTTCACCCTTCTTCGTATCAACAGCGGCACGCAGCGTTTCGATGGCGTCGGCCCCTGGGACCATCTTGCGGTAGGCGGAAATGAAAGCGAACTCGAGCGCGGCTACGACCTTTTCTCGGTCGATGCCTTTTTCTTTTTCGTAATACTCGATGAGGGCGACGATATCGTTGGTCATGGCGGGCGGTGGTGCAATCGCTGCTGATGTCTGGAGACGCAAAAGAGTGGGTGCGAGACCCACTCCTTTCTTTCGTCAGAAGCTGTGCGGGCAGCTTTTAGAGCCGCGGGATTTCACTTGCAAGCCGAAACTGGCGGGGGCAGGGGAGCTGCTTCAGGCCATGCTCCGCCGGAAATGTCGTCTCACCTCGAAGGTGGAATGGGATTCCAAGATTTCCGATTCCGGGAAATCATTTTCAAATTCCGGAAACCGCGTGTCGCCCTCATGGGCCTCGAAAACATGGCTCACCAGCAGGTCATCCAACGCCGGCATGAAGGCCGCGTAGATTTCCGCTCCGCCGATGATGAAGACCCGGCCGTCCAGCCCTGGCAGTTTTTCCAAATCGTCCAAATTGTGAATCACCTCCACGCCGTCCGCAGACCAGGCGCGGTCGCGGGTCAGCACGATGTTCCGGCGCTTCGGCAGCGGGCGGCCGATGGATTCGTAGGTTTTCCGGCCCATCACGATCGGGTGGCCCGAGGTGGTCCGCTTGAAAAATGCCAGGTCCTCCGGCAAATGCCACGGCAGTGTGCCTGCCCGGCCGATCACCCGCTCCGGGGTCATGGCGACCACCGCCGTCAGTTGCAGGCTCATGATTTCTTATCCTCCTCGTCGGCGTCGTAGTGGAAACTGTGCAAGATCCGGTGCGCCATCGGTCCGAACAGGAATCCCGCCACCACTAGGAAGGCCAGCCCGGAAAACAGCGCGTAGATCCCTGCGAAAATTTTCCCGCCGTCCGTCTTCATCGCATCGACCGGCCCCATCCCGCCGTGGATCATCGACGCGTTCAAAAACGAATCCGTCCAATCCATCCTCTCGAAATACCGGTATCCCAACATCCCCCCGCCCAGCGCCACCCCGATGAACAGGATGACCACGAAAATGGAATGCAGCAGCCGCCCGATGAACGCCGCCTTGGTGATCAGCTCATCCCCGCGATTTTTGCAACGGAACATGCCCTTATATCGCCACCGGTGCCTTGATATGTGGATGCGCCTCGTAATTTTCCAAACGGATGTCGTCGAACGTGAACGAGTCGATGTTCTTCACCGCCGGATTCAGCCATAGCACCGGCAGCGGCATCGGCTCCCGGCCGAGCTGGAGGTTGGTCTGTTCGATGTGGTTCGAGTAAAGGTGCAGGTCGCCGAACGTGTGCACGAAATCCCGCGCCTCGTAGCCGCAGACGTGGGCGACCATTTGCGTCAGCAGGGCGTAGGACGCGATGTTGAACGGCACGCCCAGAAACAAATCCGCGCTGCGCTGATAGAGCTGGCAGGACAATCCCGGTTTTCCCCCGGCGACCGGTTCGTGCACGTAAAATTGAAACAACAAATGGCATGGCGGCAGCGCCATCTGATGAATCTGCCCCACGTTCCACGCCGAGACGATGTGCCGCCGCGAATGAGGGTTTCCCAGCAGCCCGTCGATCAGCAGGTGGATCTGGTCCACCGTCCGTCCCTCGGGGGTCGGCCACGCCCGCCATTGTTTGCCATAAACCGGTCCCAACTCGCCCTCGGAGTCCTCCCACTCGTTCCAGATCGTCACCCCGTTCTCCTTCAGGTAGCGGGTGTTCGTCTCGCCTTTGAGAAACCACAGCAGCTCGTGGATGATCGAGCGCAGGTGCAGCTTCTTCGTCGTCACGCAGGGAAATCCCTTCCGCAGGTCGTAGCGCGCCTGTCGGCCGAACACTGAAATCGTCCCCGTCCCGGTCCTGTCGGAGCGCTCTTCGCCGTGCTCCAACACATCGCGCATCAAATCGAGGTAAGCCTTCACGCCACCGATCAAGCCACGGCGGGGGGCTGTCCGGCAAGGAAAAGTAGGTCCCTACTGTCGGCTCATGATTATCATGGCTGCCTCGCAGGCCTTCTTCAGTTCGCTTGCGTGGTCAAGCGAATTTGCGTCGGATTTCAATATACCCCGATATTTGCAGACCATCGCTCAAATGAAAAGACTTCCGGAATAAATTTTCACTCGGTCCATCATACTAGCCGAGTCCGGTTCTGTATCGGATACAACAAAATTTTCCTAATGATCGCAGTGCGTCACATTCCCGGAAGGAGCTTGAACCCTTCGGTAAATTCTCCCGCATACCGGTCGTTGGCGCTGCTGACAGCCATGCGAAAAGCAGCTAGTGAACAAATTTCCTGACCGTGTGGAGATTGGCCGGGTGGCCTCTTGAAGCCGGACGAAAAAACAAAACACACAGGCGCAAGCCACAAAACAAAAACTGAATATGAAAACCAATAATACCATGATCGCCGGCGCAGCACTTGCTGGAATCCTCAGCGTCGGCTTTGCCGCCCGCGCCACAGCAACCCCGACCAATGGCTCGGACAAGCACGGAACCTCTTTCAGCGCCGGTGTCGTAGCCGCTGATGAAAAGGGTGACACCCACGATTGCAAGGGCAAGAACTCCTGCAAAGGCAAGGGTGGTTGCAAGGGCGGCGACAACGGATGCGCTGGCAAGAACTCCTGCAAGGGCAAGGGCGGCTGCGCGACCAAGAAAGAAGCGGCGAAGCTTATCTAAGCTGAGGCTCGCTATTTTAAAGGGTCCCGGTCATCCTTGGCCGGGATCCTTTCATTCAGATCTTTCATAATACCATGGGCTCGCCACGATTTACCAACTCCGAGGACTACGGTGTCGGAATCGGACTGCGGATCCCGCATTACCAGCACATCCTCGAGAAAAAGCCGGTGGTGGACTGGTTTGAGATCATCTCGGAGAACTACATGTCCGAAGGCGGGAGACCGCTCGCTGTTCTGGACAAGATTCTGGAGCAATACCGTGTCGTCCAACACGGGGTTTCAATGTATTTCGGAAACTCGGCCCGGCCGAACCGGGACCATTTGAAAAAACTGAAACGACTCACGAAGCGGACGAAAACGCCCTGGGTCAGCGACCACCTTTGCTGGGGAAGTGTGGATGGCAGCTTCACGCACGATCTGCTTCCCATGCCTTATACTTGGGAAGCGGTGAAGACAACCGCCCGCAACATCCGCGAGGTGCAGGATTTCCTCGAACTGCCGGTAGCGGTTGAAAATGTCAGCAGCTATACGGAATATCACCTTTCAGAGATGAGCGAATGGGAATTTCTCAACGAAGTGGTCGAGACCGCCGATTGCGGAATCCTGCTCGATGTGAACAATATCTACGTTTCTTCACGCAACCACGGATTCGATCCGATGGACTACGTAAATGCCGTTCCGGCCGAAAGAGTCGCACAGACCCATATCGCCGGGCACAGCGAATTTAAAAAATACATCCTGGATACCCATGATCATGCGGTGATCGATCCAGTTTGGAAGTTATATGAAAGGGCGATTCAACGCTGCGGACGAGTGGCAACCCTGTTGGAATGGGATGACAGGATTCCTAGTTTCGATGAGGTCCATGCGGAAGCGCTCAAAGCCAACCGATTTTTACCCGATGTCAAAAAAACCATCGCTGTCTGACCTTCAGAGCGCCATTTCGCAGGCGGTCATGAGGCCGTTAGGCCCCGGTGACCTAATGCGGAAGGAAAATCACGCAACGGCGAATGAGTTCATCAAACCGAATGACCGGCTCAGCGCTTCAGACCGCCTCCAAATATACAACCAACAATACTGGTGGAGGCTGTTGGGGGCGTTTTCGGAGGATTTCCGGGGGCTGCGCGCCGTAATCGGCGAAAGGAAGTTCAACAGGCTTGCGGTGAGCTACCTCAGGGACTGCGGATCGAGATCATGGAATCTCCGTGATCTTGGCGGGCAGCTTGAGAGTTACATTGGGGAACACCCGGAAACCATTGCCCCCTTCGGGCCGCTCGCGACTGAAATGGTCAAAATCGAATGGGCGCGCATCATTGCCTTTGATGGTGAACCGGAGACTCTGCTGGACGCTCAGAAATTCGCGCGGAGAAAACCCGAGAAAATGACCGTTGGGATTCAATCTTACATCACCTTGTTGGAATTGGAATATCCGGTGGACCATTTGCTGAAGCGCCTGAAGCGTTCTGAAAACGCATCTGCAAGCAACGCGGTTTCAGGAGGACCGACCACACGGAGGGTCCGGTTGTCCGCAAAACCACTTCGAGAGCCTGTCTATCTGGCGGTCCACAGGCTGGATCTTCTCGTCTATTACAAGCGCCTGGAGCCCGAGGCCTATTCGCTTCTTTATTCCCTGCGGGAAGGGCTTGCCTTGGACGCGGCCTGTGGTCAGGCGTTTTCCAATTCCTTTCAGTCCGCCGAGACGATCACCGGTAAAGTGCAGACGTGGTTTACCGCCTGGATGTCCTTCGGCTGGCTTTGCGAGCGGAGCTGATAGGTGATGGCGGCTGTTTGGCCCTCCGTCCGCGCTTATGCAATACATGATGATCCATCGATATGAAAAAGGAATTGAACAGCCTGCTTGGGAAATTAACCAACGTGAACCCCGGTCATCTCGGAAACGCCGGCCATCTTCAATCAATTTCCGACCCGCTTGGCTACAATGAAGAGTGGTCGGCCGGTTCGATACGGTATCGCAAGCAGTGTGAAAGAAGCTGCGCCCAGCCGGAACTTCTTCCGCGCGTTTGGAACGCTCCCCGCCGGATTGACAGGTAGCGGGATGCCTCTGGTGGGAAATCGATCTACGGCCGGTCATTCAGCCGGTGCCACTGGTCTGGGCGAGCGTCCCCTTGCCTTGCTCCCCATTCTATGCCGCCCGCTTGCTGCGGCGGCTCCATAAACGATTTTCATGGCTTGCCGTATCGGCATCGGCTGGTGCCGGGTTCGCACGGTACATTGAGTCGGTTATGGGTTACAATTTCGACGATGCAACACGGCTGCGAAATTTTTCGCCCCGAGAACTTGACTCATCAAAATCGGTGGCGCAGTGTCATAGAACTTCAAAAAGGAGAAACCCATGGAAATACACGGAACTGTTTACGACCTACTGCACAACAAGAGTGGCCAAATCTGGACCACCACCACCACCGACACGGTTTATGAGGCCATCCACCTGATGGGGGAGAAAAACATCGGGGCGCTCGTCGCCGTCGAGGATGGCCAGGTCATCGGTGTTTTATCGGAGCGCGACTACAGCCGCAAGGTCGTGCTCCAGGGCCGCACCTCGCGCGACACGCTGGTCGGGGATATTCTCAGCCGTCCCGCCATCACCGTGGGCAGCAAGGACAGCATTGAAACGTGCATGCAGCTCATGACCGGCAACCGCATCCGTCACCTTCCCGTCGTGGATGACGGCCAGCTTCTCGGACTGGTCAGCATCGGCGATCTCGTCAGTTGGGTCATGCAATCCCAGCGCCACACCATCCAACAGCTTCAAGGCTACATCTCCGGCGACTATCCGGGGTGATCCGCCGTCATGGTGGAAAAGGCGGGCAATTGAATAATTGCCCGCTTGCTGCGTACCGTCATAGCGTCCCGCCGATGAAAGCACTCTGGCTTGGAATTCTGCTCACCGGATTCACCACCCTCGCCCGCGCGGCCGATCCCACCATCCGCCCCGATCTAGGAGGCGGCACCGGCATCGATCTGCTACTCGTCCCTGCCGGGGAATTCACCCAAGGCTCGCCCGCCGATGAACCGGGCCGCGGTTCCGACGAAAACCAGCGAACGGTCCGCCACACGCCGACCCTGTATTTTTCCCGCACCGCCATCACCCGCGGCCAGTGGGAGCGCTTCATCGCGGAAACCCACTACCGCACCGAGGCGGAGATCGGCACCAGCGGCGGCTACGGTTGGGACGGAAACGCCTTGGTCCAGCGCAAGGAGTTCACCTGGAAAAACCCCGGCTTCCCGCAGGACGCCACCCACCCGGTCTGCCTCGTCACCCACGACGATGCCAAGGCGTTCTGCCAGTGGCTCGAAAAGAAAACCCATCGCAAAACCACCCTGCCCACCGAAGCCCAGTGGGAATACGCCTGCCGCGCCGGGACCACCACACCCTGGCATTCCGGCGCCTCGTCCGACTCCTGGCACAAGGGCAACTCCGGAAACGGCACGCATCCCGCCGATTCGAACGCTCCTAACGCCTGGGGCCTGATCATCGGCGGCAACGTTTCCGAGTGGTGCCTCGACTGGTATGGCCCCTACGAGACCACTCCGCAAACCGATCCCCGCCAGGGAAATCCCAACCTCAGTGACAAATCCCGCCGCGTCCTCCGCGGTGGCTCATGGAACCGCGATGCGAAAAACACCCGCAGCGCCAGCCGCTTCCGCGCCGATCCGAAGAGCCGCAACGCCGACATCGGTTTCCGCATCGTTTGTGATACTGAAATCATCGCACCGGCCGTGATCACGCCGCAGCCCGCCATCACTCCTCCTGTCACGGTGGAGCCGCCGCCGGTGGAAAACCGCAGCACACCGATCGAATCACCTTTCACTCGATCTAACGATCCTTCCCCCGCTCCCGCCATGTTTGAAACGCAGTCGTCGACATTCGGTTTCGGCAGCCTGCTTTGTTTCATCATCCCCATTGCCATCCTTGCCATTGCCATTCGTTTGATCTCCCGCCGCGGCTCATCCCCGTCCTACCCCTCGATGCCGTCGCGCCCCATGCCGCCGACGCTGAACCAGCAGCGCGGCGTCCGGATGGTGGACAACGGATTCTGGATCCAGTCGGATTGGCCCGTCGGCACGCCCGTCCATCTGAGCTATCTGGTCAACGGCATCATGGAACAGCAGACCCTCGTCTATCAACCCAGCAGCCAGGGCCAGTTCATTTTCACCGGCACACGTCCGGAAAAGGTCACCATCTCCGGCACCGGCAATCAGCCACCTCCGTTGCGGTCCCAGCCGCCTCCGTTCAGCTCCATGCACGGTGCGATGTATTCCCCGACCCACCGCCCGTCGATCAGGCCGTCCGCCTACTGAGCCATGCGGGCCCTTGTCTTCCTCGCGGACCCGCGCCGGCCATGGCTGGCGTCACGCAGCGTCCGCAGCCTGAAAGCCGCCGGATTCGATCAAATTCTAACTGGCGGTGAAATCGACGACGATTCATCCTGCCTCATCCTCCGCGCCGGCATCGTTCTCCACGATCCTGCCTCTTTCCGTCCGCCGCCCGCCACCGGATGTCTGATGGGGGTCGGCCTTTGCATCCGGTGGGACGAGGAATCGGCATGGTCGCGTTTCCAATCCCTCCATGGCGGTCATTTTCCAACAGACGATCTGCCGCCGCCGCTGTGCGAATGGCACTCGTCCGGCCGCAACGCGATGGCGAGGCGGCTAGGGAATCCGTTCGATGAAACCCCTCTTGTCGTCCACTGGGCGCGCCTCGACCATGCGCCGGACGATCCGCGCCTGTTTGTCATGCAGGTCGTCACCAGCATCCAGCACGGCGGGGCGGAGCGCATCGCCTACGATCTGGCGGAGAACCTACCGCACCACGGTGTCCGCTCGCACCTCGTCAGTTTGGGAAAACCCCACCGCACACCGCTATCCGCGCCGCCGGAACTTCTCGATCTCTCCCACCTGTCCCGCCACGAGCGACCTGATTTTCTAGCAAAAACCGCCATCGCCGCCGGTGCGGACGTGCTCCACCTCCATCTCACCAACGCGGCGCTCACCCGCGCCATCGCCGCGTCCGGTATTCCTGTCATCGCCACCGTCCATAACTCACGCGAAGGCTGGCCGCAGGATTGGGAGACATTGAACAGCAATGACGTTCGCCTCCTCCTCGCCTGTTCCCAAGCCGCGGAAAACGAACTGCGTGAAACCCTGCCGCACATCCCCGTGCGCACCGTCTGGAACGGCATCGATCCCAACCAATTTCCCGAAACCCATCGCCCGGCCGCCGCCAGCGAATTCACCCTCGCCTGCGTCGCCAATCCCCGGCCGCAGAAACGCATGGAGCGCCTGCCGGAAATTCTATCCGCCACCCGCCGCGAACTCGCCGCACGCGGCATCGTCGATCCGGTCGTCCGGCTCGTCATCGCCGGCGAAGTCTGTGAATTTCTGACAGATGCCGTCGACTGCCGCGCCGCCGTCGATCGGGAAGCGCTGAAACACGGCGTCGCGGACTCCATCACCTGGACGGAAGGAAAAACCCCGGTCCGCGAAGTTCTGGAAAACGCCCGTGCCCTCGTTTCATGCAGCGCCCACGAAGGACTCAGCCTCGCCCACCTTGAAGCGCTTTCATCCGGCCTGCCCGTCATCGCCTGCGATACCGGCGGCACCCGCGAACTCGCCTGGGGAAATCCGGCCGTCATCTTGTTAGCCGCCGATGCCACCGCCTCCGATTTTGCCATAGCCATCGCCGACGCACTCCTCGCCCCACCGCCGTCCGGCCATCAGGTGGTCTGGCGGGATTTCACCACCGACCGCATGACCTCCCGCGTCGCGCTCCTCGCCCGCCAGGCCGCCTGCCGTCCCGCAACCCCCGGCGACACCCTCTGGTTCGTCACCAATAATCTATCCACCGGCGGCGCGCAGTCATCCCTGCGCCGCCTGCTCAAGGAATTCCACGCTGCCGGGAGAAAAGTCCGCGTCGCCCTGCTTCAGGAATACCCGGAACATGCCACGCCCGGCCGCGACGATCTGATAGCCTGCGGCATCGATGTCTTCGTCCCGCCGCCCGCCGGATTGATCGAGCCCGAGGAAGCCGTCGCCCTCATTCTATCTGAAATGGCCGCCGATCCACCCGCCGCCGTGGTGTTCTGGAACGCGATCATGACCCACAAGCTGCTGCTCGCCGACGCGCTGCCCTTCACCCCGGTCCATGACATCTCGCCCGGGGAAATGTGGTTCGCCTCGCTCGACCGCTATCTGGAAAATCCTCTGCCCGGCATTCCCTGCCGCACCGCCGCCGATTACGGGAAACTGTTGGAAACCCTCGTTGTCAAATATCAGGCGGAGGCCCCGTGCGCCGCAGCACTCGGCGCACCGGTGAAAGTCATCCCTAACGGAATCGCCCTGCCGCCCGTGCGTGTGCCGCGTCCGGCGGGTTCGCCATTCGTCTTCGGCACCGCCGCGCGCATCAGCCCGCAGAAGCGGTTGGACGAACTCATCGATGCCTTCCGCCTCGCGCTGCCTTCGCTGCCGGATGCCGTGCTCCGCATCGCCGGCGGCGTCGAGACCGGCGCGGAAGAATGCGCGGCGGAGTTGAAACAGCGTGCTGAGGGACTGCCGGTCGAGTGGCTCGGCGAACTCCACGGCCTGGCAGATTTTCATCAGGCCTGCGATGTCTTCGTCATGATCTCGGATCCGGCAGGCTGCCCGAATGCCTCGCTCGAAGCCCTCGCCGCCGGGCTCCCCGTCATCGCCACCGACATCGGCGGCGCGTCCGAGCAGGTCATCGACGGCCTCACCGGCCTGCTCGTGCCAGCGCGTGATGTTCAAGCGTTCGCCGGAGCGATGATCCGAATTTCAAACGATCCCCGCCGTGAATCGATGGGTATCGCCGCCCGCGCACACATCCGCGGACATTTCACCCTCGAACGGATGACTGCGGATTACCTGCAGCTCTTCACCGGCAGTGTGTGAAAAGTTTCACAGTTCCCAGCTTGGCAGGAGAGGCGAGTTCGCTAGTTTTCCGGAATGTCAGATTTATCCCACATCCCGGAAGGTTATCACTCGGTCACCCCATCGCTCACCGCGAAGAGCGCGGATGCTTCATTGAAATTCTACGCCGCCGCTTTCGGCGCTGAGGAATCGTTCCGCATGCCCGATGAGAAAACCGGCGGCGTCGCACATGCCGAGTTTGAAATCGGAAACTCGACGCTGATGATCTCCGATGAATATCCGGCGTTCGGCTCCTTCGCCCCGGAATTCGGGAAAGGCGGCTCGTTCATGATTTATGTGGCGGATTGCGATGCCTCATTCGCCCAAGCCATCGCCGCCGGAGCCACCGCGCTCACCCAGCCGACCGATCAATTCTGGGGCGACCGCACAGCGATGGTGGCCGATCCGTTCGGCTACCGGTGGAGTGTCGCGCAGGAAGTATCATCCCCCACGCCCGAGGAAATGGCGGAAGGGATGAAAAAGTTCAGCGCCTGAAAATTCTGTTGGAAGGGGTCGGCTCTTCACTGTGTCTTCATGCGCGAACGAAGACATTAGATTGGGTTGGGCTGCAAACGAGCACGCGTTGCCCGTGAGCAGATTTTCGGGAATTCACCCTTGAACGAATGATCGCCGCTAACCGATACCAGCTTCAAAAACTGAAGTTTCCTCATCTTCAGGGCCGAAGGTCAGCCAATATTTGTGCAATGGCGGTTCTTGATCCCGGCAGGGATCTCGGAAATTAGCCCGGGGTCGAGCGATAGCGAACACCCCGGGTTCGATGCCCTATGAAATCCGACCCCGGCAGGGGTCGCGGAACGGCGGAGGCAAGTCGTGGGTCTGCGACGCTTTCCAGCACCCTGCCGGGGCAATACCAAATCATTCCCGGAAAACCCCGATATGATATTTTTTCGGGCTTTGATGGGCTTGTGATTCCCCATAATTCCCGGGCTAACATGTTGTAAGTCAGCCTGTCACCGGAATCCCGGGGGGAGTTGTGGATCGGGAGTGCCGATTAGATCACTTGACCGGACACCGTCACCCGGCTCTATCTGATCCTGAATGTACCCGGGAAAGACGTCCGAGCCCCTGTTTCCGCCTCCCGTGAGCGCGGGATGCGTGCGGTTCCGCAGCTCAGCCGCGCCGGATTTTCCGGAAAACCGCGCCAGTCACGCCGTTATCCGCACGGTTGCCGCCGGAAACCTCGCCGGTAATCCCGCCAGCCGCACCGGTTTTCCAAAGACGGGTGAGGTTGAAGCCCCCAGCCGTGCGGTTGGCCGCCCCAACCGCACGGATGGTCCCGCCAACCTCACGAGTTTTTCCAAAACCGGCGCCGGTTTCCCCGCCAGCCGCACCCATAACGCCGCCATCCGCGCCAATAACGCGGTCAACCGCACCGGTATCGCCGCCATCCGCGGCACGAACCCTTTCCCGCACACCTGTCTGCGTGAAACATAAGACACTGAAAACCAATAAAATAGACAACCAAATGGCTAAATCCGACTACATCGCACAAGGGAATGCTCCCTTCTCCACCCAGCAAGCCACGTTCGCGAACGGCATCGGCAGCTACTCCACCGTCCTCGGTCTCACCCCTGCGGACATCACGGGTCAGGCTGCCGATGCGAAGTACTTCGCCTACGTCGTCGAATGGCAGACCGTGCTTCAGAATTCCGCCAGCCAGGCGGTTTCATGGACCACGCTCGTCCGCGACGGCGGAAACCTGCCACCCACCGGAGCGCCCGTCGGCCCCGCGCTTCCCACGGCCGTTCCCGCCGTGGCTCCCGGCATCGAGGGCCGCTTCCGCGCCCTCGTCCGCCGTATCAAATCCCACCCCGCCTACAACGAGGCCATGGGCAAGGCCCTCGGCATCGAAGGCAGTGAGAAATCCGCCGCCGATCTGAACAACCTCGCTCCCGCCATCACCGCCGCCGTCATCGGCAGCGCCGTGCAGATCGGATGGGGTTGGCAAGGTCACGGCAGCGAACTGGACCTCATCGAGATCCACGTGAACCGCGGCCACGGTTACGCCCTGCTCACCTACGACACCACCCCAGGCTACACCGACACCGCCCCATTCCCCGCCACCCCGGAAAAGTGGACCTACAAGGCCATCTATCGAGTCGGCGACAGCCCCGTCGGCCAATGGAGCGCGGAAACCTCCGTCACCGTCGGCGGCTGAGAACGCGGCTGACGCCTGAACCCTGAAACAAAAACCGCCGGGCTTTCTTCGGAAGGCCCGGCGGAATGGTATTCTCCAACCGGACCGCGAAATTCATTTCGCCGGAGACCTCCGCTGCGGATGATGGAGGATTTTCAGGCAGAGGGGATATCAATCATCGGTGAGGGTGACCGATCCCTTGAGATACGAACCGCTAACAAATGGCAAAAACCACAGGTCCCGTTCAGATCTCAAGGAAATCAAGCATCGGTTGCTTTCTCCGTAGATCTCTGGACGGGCGTTATTTGGATCAATTTCCGGCAGAAATTCCTCGCCAGCACCATCATGAATCGCTAATCTCCTGACTAAATGAATTACGCTGTTCGCCCACAATGAAAGCCCTATTCATAAGTCTGACCTTGGTTCTTTTATTCACTGGCTGCCAAGAAAAAGAGGTCAAACAACAGAAATCTGCTGAGCAACTCGTCGCGGTGTCAAAGTATTGGGATTACGCCTATTCGTGTGGTTTCAGCGATGGCGGTTCAATTGCATACGGATTCATCAACGAAGAGGGAGAAATTCTTTATTTGTTCGCCTACAGTCCGATGATATCGCCCGAGAAGCGGAAGATTGCCCTCACGCGCAGTTACAATGCTCCTAGAGTCGAGATAGTCTTCGGCTCGAATCTGGAAGCTGAAGTTCTGAAAGTCGTTGAGAATGCCAACGAATATTCTTGGATGGAGGGACATCTGCCGAAGCTTGATGGTCTAAAGGCAATGCTTCGTGACAGATCGACGCCATTTCCTAAAACGGATATCCCAAGCGAAGAAGATGCTGCGTCGGAACAATCCGCTGCCCACCCCGAGTCGAAATGAATATTCTAAATGATGATCCGGGTCATTTGATACGCCGCTCTTCCGGTGGCGTTTGCCAGCGTTCGATGTTGACGAAGGCAATAATGACAGTTCTTACCGCCATTATCATCCCACTCTGCATGAGTTGTGGGGGGAACAAGGAGGCTGATTTTAAAATGAAAGTAGCGGCCGGGAAGTATCTTCATCTCCACACCAAGGGGGGCTGGGGCATCGACAGAGATCTTTGGATTTTCCCGGATGATAGCTTTCGGGCCTGCTATCGAAATAGATCGAAAGGAAGTGTCGAGAACGACCGCTTTGGTTCAAATCCGGGATCATTCAAAAGGATCGTCTCGCTGACCGATTCTCTTGGCGGGTGGCGGCTAACTTCTGATTCCCTCAAGAAGGATATGGAATCTGCGAAGGTGGGGATGATCAACCGAAAAATTTTTGATGTGGATCACGCCTATCTCGAATTCAAGATTCCAGGCAAGAGCCTGGTTGCTGACTACTACGCAGCTGGTTATTTCGCGAAATTTTATCCAAAGGCAAAGGAAGTTTCAGACTTCGCTAAACTTCAAGAGGCCGTCAGTGACGCTATAGATAAACCCTAACAAAATATGAGCGGCAAGCCCCAAGCTGAATTCGAAGCTCCCATCCCGCTTAGCCGCCGCGTTGCTTCTGCTGATACTTGAGGCTTGCCGGAGACTTAGAATCAAATATATGAAAACACTCCTGTGCGCTTTTCTTGCAGCCATCTCAACTGCTACCCTCCATGCGGAGGAAATAGTTGCAGTCGCGCATCCGGGAGAAAATTTATCGCACGATAAGATCGTTGTCTGGTCCCCGCTTTTTCAAGCCGCGTGGGACGACCTTCATCGCGGTTTCGGAATGCCGGTGAAAGTCGATCCTCCAAATGCGCTGATGGATCGCTTGGATCACTTTACCTGGAAGGCAGATACGGTGATGCCCGGTGACCATTGGAAAGTCTGGTCGGGCACCGCGACCAAGGAGTTGATCGACAAGGCGAACACCGAGGCTGCGCGGATGACGGGTGAGAAAAAGGGGCCGTTTCAAACCGAGCCAAAACCGGATACTCGAATCGCTCTCGGTCTGCTGGACCGCGATCTGGTTTTCATGAGACCTCTGCACCGCTCGGTTGACGCGCCGTTGGTGTTCCATTCGGCGGACGGAACCGAAGCGAAAGTCCGGTTTTTCGGAGCGCGCCGCAAGGCTTCGGGAAGCTATGGTGGGGTGGTGAACGTGCTGTCTTATCAAGCAGGAAGCCATGCGCTCCAGATTGCGAGCGATGCTGACGACTCCGCCGTTCTCTATCTGCCGGATAAACCTGTGAGTTTCGTCGAGGCGTGTGCGAAGCTTCGCGAATGGAGATCTAAAGGACCCGAGGGAGTCTATGGATCCGCACAAGACCCGAACTTGCACGAAAAGGACGATGTCAGAATACCCGTGCTGAAATTGGCAAGCACCACGGACTTTGCTCCTCTTCTGAGCAGCTCCCGCTATTTCGGAAGTGCGGGGGACCCTTGGCAAATCTACAAGGCAGAGCAGCGCGTGAAGTTCGAGCTGACTGAAAAAGGCGCGAAATTGCGCGTCGAAGTGGAAACGGACATGGAACCCTTCGGAGAGCGACCGCCTCCGCCGCCGCTGACCCCGCGGTTTTTCCACTATGATCGTCCGTTTTTCGTGTTCCTCTGGCGGGACGGCGCAGAGTGGCCCTACTTCGGTGCATGGATCGGGAATGGCACCCCGATGGAAGTGTTCAAAGAGCCGTGATGGCGGATGGACCGGCTGCCCGTGGTTTACCCACGTTCAAGGCTCGCCCACGCTAACAATTTTACCGGTTCCTGGATGCCAACTACAAGACGCCATACATCCACCACTCCGTTTTCATCCATTTCCGACACCCTCCAATCCACAACCACCATGAGTCGCAAAATCATCATTCACCTTGCCTCCAAGGATGTGCCTGGAGCACGGGCGTTTTACACAGCACTCGGGTTCACCGAGAACGAGCAGTTCACCAGGGAGACGTGTGTTTGCATCGTCATGAGTGACACCATCCAAGTCATGTTCTCAGAGGAGTCCTCTTTTGCCACCTTTTCGCCGCGAGGCATCTGTGACACCTCCCAGTTCCTCGAGGTCCTGAATTGCCTCACGTGCAGCAGCCGGGCCGAGGTGGATGAGATGATCCGGAAAGCAGTGGCTGCCGGGGGCTCCGTTTTCGAGGAGGCGGAAGATCACGGATTCATGTATCAGCACAGCTTCCTTGATCCCGATGGCCATGGATGGAATCTGATGTACCTGCCGGAGACGGCCTGAGTCGGCACCATGTAATCGACTGCCGCGAGAACAAGGCCAGCGAACCTGTTGGGATGAAATTAAGACTGGTGCTTCGCGCTACGTCACCAAACAATAGCAGATCATGCAAAATAATCCGCCTCAAGCGCCTGCGATACCAAACCCAACAGCGTCCTGTGGGCTTGCCACGGCGAGTCTTGTTTGTGGCATTTGCGGGGTGATTCTAGGACCTCTCACCGGGATTCCGGCAATCATCACAGGTCACATGGCCTTGGGCAGGATTAAAAGGTCCGGAGACGTCCTGCAAGGGCATGGCATGGCGATTGCCGGATTGATTATGGGTTACATTTTTACAACTCTGATCCCAATATTGGCCGTGGCTAGCGTTGCCGCCGGTAATGCGGCGATCAAACAAGCTCGAAGGACCTCCTGCCTTGCCACCGCCATGGCTCTTGAATCCAGCGTCAACAATTTCTATAGCGAATACGGCAGCATGCCGCGGGATGGCAGTTCGGACGTTACCGTAAAAACAGATACGGATACGGCGGTCCTGAAGGAATTGCTGGGCGTGGACGGCCTGCGGAACACCCGAGGCATCAAGTTTCTGTCTCGGAAAGACGGATGGGAAAAAGGGGATGCTCTTATTTATGATCCTAGCGGTGGTAGTGTGCTGGGGCTCTACGATCCATGGGGAGGTGGCTATCAGGTTCGACTGGATCTCGATGGCGACGAAAAACTGGATGTGATTGGCGAGGTTCTGGATGGTCGGAGGGTTGCCGTTTGGAGCGATGGTCCCGACCGCAAGGCTGGAACCAAAGATGACGTCAAGACTTGGTGATTTAACGAACCAGTGTTCTGTCAGATTCAATGTGATGGTTAGCCGGTCCTGACGTGGTTGCGGCGTCTCGCCGCAA
>JBDSNC010000079.1:0-5652 GCA_039915545.1 Luteolibacter sp. | reverse complement strand
GTCGCTGAAAAACGGCTGGTGGGGTGTGGATGCATCAGGCATCCGCCCAATCAAAACATCTGTTTCAAAAGTACCAGCGCAAAATGCACTGCTAGGCAGCCGTTTGAATCCTTAAAAGCATTGGACTTCAGTCCGTTTTTGACGAGACCTCCGGAAGAATGGACTGAAGTCCAGGACTACATTTTTCGCGAACTCCGTGCTTCTTCCGCGCGGGGATTGAATCCTTCATTTGCAATCGCACGGAAACGGGCTTACGGGTTTCGGGTTAATTCAGGAGGTTATGCATGAACACGAAACACCCATCGATTTCCGCTATCAGCCCTCTCACGTGGATGCCGCATAGGTTCACCGCGCTGGTGGGGGCTGTCATTTTTTCCACTTCGGTCGCGGCCTTTGCCGATATTCCCGACGCGTCGTCTCGGCGCTTCGGAGGAATCTACAAGGTGACTTCCAGCACCGACCCGATTTTTCCCGTGACCCAGACCCGTGAGTATTTTCTCGATTTCGGCAGCGGCATTCAACCGGGCAAATTCAGCGGCAGTGTGGCTGTTTCCGAGCGACAGAACCCTCATGTGAAGGTCAGGATCATGGCTTGGCAGTATTTTCCGGATCAGGGGAAGATGTTGATAGGAAATCCGTATGCGGAAGGTTCGCGCAAGGCGGTCGCCGCCGGTGTATGGCGGATGACAGGCAACGGCAGCGGAGTCCTCTTCGAACGGGGGCGCTACCGGGTCGTCCTCAACCCGGCGGATCCGAAGGATTATTGAACACGGGGGCTGTCGGGCAGGCAGGCAGGCGGGTTTCGGGGAAAATGCGGGACACTATTTCGCCTTGTGATAGCGTCGCCGCATGAGTTTCTCACCGACCATCATTCCCGGCCTCCGCAGTCCTTACGAGACGGTGGGAGGCATCGTCATTTTCGGCAGGCTGTTGGACAAGATCCGGCTGCATGCGCAGGGGAAACTGCCGGAAGACTGGGTGGTGGCGAAGGGGCTGGAGCGGGGATTCGACGGGCGCTGCATCCGCTTTCTCCAGCTCGATTACGACGCGCTGGAGGCGGAGACGCTGAAGGGGGGGACGGATGACGAGGTGTTGGAGTGGGCGTTCGCCCATGGACGCAAGCCGTCCGCAGAGGAGATCGAGGTGTGGAGCGGATTCATGATGAAATATGGCTGGCGGGATGCGGCCAACGAACGCCTGTTGTTCCGCCTGGACGAGGCCGGGCTGCCTGCGGACGCGGTGGAGACGATGTTTGATTTCATCGAACTGGACGAAGGCCGGGCACCGCGCGGGAATTGATCTGATGTCCGGGGAGAATCTATCAAAATTGCGGACGGGTGAACTCGCCGGCAGCAAGCGGCTCGACCTGAGCTGCGGGCTAACTGAATTTCCCCGCGAGATTTTCGATCTGGCGGACACGTTGGAGATGCTGAATCTATCGGGAAACCGGTTGGCGGAGTTGCCGGACGATCTGGCGCGGTTGAAGAAGCTGCGGATCCTGTTTTGTTCGGATAATGATTTTACGCATCTGCCTGCCGTGCTGGGCGATTGTCCGGAGCTGGGCATGATCGGCTTCAAGGCGAACCGGATCGATACGGTGGCCGAAGGCGCATTGCCTGAATCGGTGCGGTGGCTGATCCTGACGGATAATCGCATCGGCCGGCTGCCTGGATCGATCGGCCGTTGTGTGAAACTCCGGAAACTGATGTTAGCGGGAAACCGGCTGGAGACTTTGCCGGAGGAAATGGCGGCGTGCGTGAATCTCGAACTCATCCGGCTGGCTGCGAACCGGTTCACGGAATTTCCCGAATGGTTGTTCGAACTGCCGCGGCTGTCGTGGCTGGGGCTGGGAGGAAATCCTTGGTCGGAAACGCAGGCGGCTGACGAAACGGCGATGGCGGAGGTCGACTGGCAGCATCTCGAAATTTCGCACGTGCTGGGCGAAGGGGCGTCCGGGGTGATCCATCACGCGCACTGGCATGCGGAGCCGGTGGCGGTGAAGATTTTCAAGGGAACGGTGACGAGCGACGGCCTGCCCGCGAGCGAAATGGCGGCCAGTCTGGCGGCGGGCGCGCATGACAATCTGATCCGGGTGTTGGGAAAAATTTCCAATCACCCGGACGGGAGGAACGGTCTGGTGATGTCGTTGATCGATGCGGATTTTACGAATCTCGCGGGACCGCCGGATTTCGAAACGTGCACGCGGGATGTTTATGACGAAGGAGAGTCGTTTGATCCGGCACAGGTGATCTCGATGGCCTTCCTGCTGGCGTCGGTGGCGGCGCAACTGCATGAGCGGCGGATCATGCATGGCGATTTCTACGCGCACAACGTGCTGAGGAACGGGCAGGGGAATTGTCTGTTGGGAGACTTCGGGGCGGCTTTCTTTTACCCGGAAGGAGCGGGGCTGGAGGGGATCGAGGTGCGGGCGTTCGGCTGTCTGTTGGAAGAACTGCTGGAGCGCTGTGATACCGGCGACAATGACACTCGCTTGTGGGATTTGCAGAAACGCTGCATGACGGAATACGTGAGAGCACGGCCTGGTTTTGGGGAAATCCGCGATGAGTTGAAATGTCTCCTGGAGGCGGATTGAGGCATGCTCAGTCCTTTGCAGCCTTTGCAGCCTTTGCAGCCTCGATGTCGCTGCGCATCAGCTCGTCGAGGCTGCGGTGGGCCTCGCGGGCGGCGCTGTAGAGCTCGTTGTCATCGTGGCGGTGCTTCGCCATTTCCCGCACCATGATCTCGTCCCGCTCCCGATAGAGCCGGGTCGCGCGTTCGGCCGCTGCGTCCGATTCTCCTAACATGCGGAGCGCGTCGCCAGCCATGCGGAGCGACGAGTCCAGCGTGTCGCGGTAGATCCGTTCCTCGCCCGCATCGAGATACTCATAGGCCTCCACCCGGCTGTGGGCGCGGATGAAAATCTTGAGATGCGGATGATGGCGGCGGGCGATGTCCACGATCTTGAGTGTGGTCTCGGGGTCCTTCAGTGCGATGACAAGCAACTTCGCATGGGCGGCTCCGGCGATGGTGAGCAACTCGGGACGGCTGGCATCGCCGTAGAAAATCGGGATGCCGATCGTCCGCAGAACCTCCACCTGATCGGTGTCGTGATCGAGCACCGTGCAGCCGAAGCCGCGCGAACGCAGCAGGCGACCGACGGCGTGGCCGAAACGCCCGAAGCCGCAGATGATGACCGGATTTCCCTCATCCGCAGCATCCGATTCGCGGTCGGGTTTGGAGGAGTCCGGTTTGCAGGTGACCGTGCGTTGCGCCGCAAGGATCAGCAGGGGAGTGGACGCCATGGAAAGCGCGACGATCGCCACCGTGGCGCGGCCGATTTCCGGACTGAAGACACCGGAGCCGAGAGAAAGGGTGATCAGTACGAAAGCAAACTCGCCACCGGCTGCCAAGGATGCCGAAAACAACAGCGCGGAAGTGCAGCGGCTTCCCTTCAGCCAGGACATTCCGTAAAGCAGCGCGCCTTTCACCAGAATCAGTCCCACCGCGCCGCCGATCACGAGCAGCAGGTGATCGGCAATATAGCCGAAGTTGATGCCAGCGCCCACTCCGAGGAAAAACAGTCCCAGTAGAAGTCCCTTGAACGGCTCCAGGTCGCTCTCCAGCTCATGGCGGTATTCGCTGTTTGCCAGCACCACGCCCGCGACGAAAGCCCCGAGTGCGGGCGACATTCCCACCTTGGTCATCAGCAGCGCCACGCCGATCACCAGCAACAGCGCCGCCCCGGTGAACGCCTCGCGCTGGCGGGTGCGGGCGATGGCCTGAAACGCATATCGCATCCCGATCCGCCCCACTGCGATGATCAGCGCGACCGCTCCAAGAGTCGCCAGCGCCTGTGCCCATCCCGGCCAATGCGCCATCCACGCGTTCGATCCGCCGTGTGCGTCCGCTCCGGCCGCGCCCGATCCTAACAATGGTAGCAGCGCGATGATCGGAATCACCGCGATGTCCTGGAAAAGCAGCACGGCGAATGAGTTCTGCCCCGCTTCCGTGCGCAGCAGTCCTTTTTCGGCGAGCGTTTGCAGGACGATGGCCGTGCTGGACATCGCGAGGATCAGGCCCACGGCGAGTGCTGGTTTGAAAGGAATTCCGAACGCCATCGTGACCCCGGTGATCGCCAGCGTGCAGAGAATCACCTGCAGCGATCCCAGTCCTATCAACTGGTGCCGCATTTTCCATAGCATCGCCGGCTGCAGTTCCAGACCGATGAGAAACAGCATCACCACCACCCCGAACTCCGCGAAATGCGTGATCTGCTCGCCCTCGTTTCCCATCAGGTGCAATCCCCACGGTCCGATGGCCGCGCCGACCAGGAGGTATCCGAGCACCGCGCCCAGCCCGAGACGTTTCCCCAGCAGTACCGCCACGACGGCGGACGCGAGGTAGATGAATGCCTGTTGGAACGCCTGCTCGAATGCCATGGGCGGATGTTACAGAACGGGCGTTTGCGATCAAGCGTCAGAAGTCCGGGCATTCAAACTGGTTCCGCCGTATGTGGCGGCGCAGTTGATGGGGGAAAAGCGGCCGACGATCTCCGGGCTATGCCGCTGGGAGATTTTTTCTCGGAAGTGATGGAAATTCACACTACGCAACCCGGCGCGACCGGGATCCTCGTGAAACGGGTGGAACCCCTGCGTTTCTCCTTCGTCGGAGGCCATGAGAAATACGCTGAGGTATTCCAAGGGCTGAACACGATGCCGCACTCGTGAATACGATTTGAACAAGAGGTCAGCGAGCCCGCCAAAGAGAGCTATCAGCCTGCGGATGTCCCCGTATGACTTCCCTCGGTGTGGCTGGCGCGGAACCAGATGGCGTAGAGCGCGGGAAGGAAGGCGAGAGTCAAAACCGTTCCGACAGCCGTGCCTCCGATCAGCGCATAAGCCATGGATCCCCAGAATACGGAGTGCGTTAGCGGAATAAATGCCAGCACTGCGGCCAGTGCGGTTAGAATTACGGGGCGGGACCGCTGAACGGTGGCCTCAATGATCGCGTGATAGAGATCGAGTCCTTCTTCCTGATTGGTATGAATCTGGCCGATCAGGATGAGCGTGTTGCGCATCAGAATTCCCGACAGCCCGATCAAGCCGAGTATGGCGTTGAATCCGAAGGGTTGTTGAAAAATGAGCAGAGTCGGCACCGCGCCGATGAGTCCAAGCGGGCCAGTTAGCAACACCATCCACATCCCGGAGAATGAGCGGACCTGAATGATGATCACCGCCATCATGAACAACAACATGATCGGGAAAAGCGGAGCGAGTGCCGAGTTGGCTTTCTGCGCTTCTTCGATGGAGCCCGCCATTTCGATCCTGTAGTTCTCCGGCAGTGATTTCCGCAGTGGTTCAAGCTTCGCCCAAAGTGCGTTAGACACGTCCGGCGGCTGGGTGGACTCGACGTTGTCGCCGCGCACGGTGATGGTGGAAACACGGTCCCGACGTTTGATGAGCGGATCCTCCGGGCGTATTTCGATTTTACCGATTTGGCTCAATGGAATCGCCTTGCCATCGCGGGAGGTGAGGGTGAAATCCTGCAGCTTGGTCGGATCCAATCGCTCGGGTCCCGCGCTTCTCGCCACGATGTTCACAGTCCGAATGTCCTCTCTAACTTGGGTGATGGTGAGGCCGGTGAGGAGAAATT
>JBDSNC010000077.1:0-45737 GCA_039915545.1 Luteolibacter sp. | reverse complement strand
GAGGTCATAGATTAGGGTGCCGATTGTAGGTCTCAATCGGGCTACCGAGTCGATCTGAGTCCGGAATTCGTCGGACGACACTCCCTTCGTAAGTAGATTCCGAATCTCGATGCACGTATGGAAGGATTGAAAGGATCGACGCTTCGACCTCTCGCCTTGCGAGATAGTCGTCGAATAGTAGAGGCCGATCCCTACCGTAACGAGAGCCAGCAATATATGTACTAATCTCTTCTTCATTTTCACCGAACAGTGTTGTTCGTAGGATGTCAGAAAGTGATATCCGGATGATCCACGGGAGGAACTTATCCTCTCAATTCCTTGTGTGGCAAGGATCGATTGGGTTCCGGGTGTGTATATCAGGTGAATTTGACGGGGCAGTCCGGGGATGGGCGGCTCTAGCGGATATCACCTGGGGAGCAGGGACGGATGGCAGGTGGTCAAGGGGGTTTCCGAAGATGGAGACTCGGAGCAAGATGCTCCGACAACGGCCTGGAGCGGGACGCTCCAGCTACCTGGCGCTTTAGCTACGCACCGCCCGGACGCCCGTCATTTTTTCAGACGCGCCCCGGAAAGCGGCCGGGCTGTGAGAAGGGGCGCTTGGACAAGGCCCGCCGCTCCATTTCCCTTATCGTGCGGGCAGCGCTTCGAGGACGATGACCTCGAATGGCTTGAGGGTGATGGTGGTGGAGGTGCCGGCGGCGAGTGCGGAAACCTGGGTGGAGCCGTTGGGCGAGCTGACCTTGAACCTGGTGGGCGCACCCAGTGGAAGCTCGAACAGGGCGGCGGGATCGGCGGTGAAGGGCTGGGCTTTGTCCGAGGGATTCCGCAGGACGATGATGCCTTTGTCCGGCGACCACGAGGCCCAGCCGTAAACTTCGAGGTTCAGCGGATCGCCGCCGATCCAGTGGGTGTCGACCAGGGTGTTGGTGTTGGTCTTGGCCCACTTGGCGGCGGTGGCGAGGGTGTCCCAGTTTTTCTGGGAGAGCAGCGAGGGGGTGATGTAGAGTTCCTCCATCTGGGTGCCGCAGCCGAAGCCGGACCAGATCTCGGCGGTGAGATCGTCGGCGGGATCGGCGTTCAGATCGCGCGCGCCCTTGGCCATGAGGACGCCGTGGAGCATGAGCGAGTTGATCGGGAACAGGGGCGCGACGGCCACGTTGTAGCGGTAGGTCATGCCGTCGCGATAGGTCATCCAGCGCTGGCGCTGGGTGCCGGTGCCGAGGAACTCGTGGTCGTAGCCGCCGCGCCAGATGGAATCCGCGGTGCGGAACCAGAACGGCGAGGCCCAGGTGCCGGTGGTGAGATTGATATAGAGGTCGGATTGCTCGTGGCGCAGCTCGTCGATGAGGGCGATGACGGCCTCGAAGTCGCTGCCGAACTTGCTGCCGGGCTGCACGGAGCCGGCGTCGCCGGTGCCGTCGAACTTGAAGTGGCGGATGCCGTTGTCACGGATCATGTGCAGGCACATGTCGCGGAAGAGCTGATAGTAGTGGGGGCCGGAGAGGGCGAAGCCGGTGGTGTTCGTCTCGATCTGCGGGTTCTTCTCCTTGGCAGCGGCGATGCGCTGGTCCTTGGGCTTGCCGTAGCCGCCCCACGGCGAGAACCACACGCCGGGGCTGGCGCCGTACGAGGTGGCGAGTTTCGACACATTCTGGAATTCCTGCGGGAAGCCCTTGTCGAATTTCCACAGGGTGGACACGTCGTCCCAGCCGTCGTCGAAGAGGAACGAGTCGAACTTCACGCCGCGCTTGCGGACCAGTTCCTCACCGTAGGTTTTCACCACATCGCTGGCGGACTTCTCGTCGTAGCGGGTGAAATAACCGATGTCATACCAGGTGTTGTAATTCAGATAGGGAGCGTAGGGCCGGGCGCGCTCGCGGTTGATGTATCCGAGCTGGAACTCGCGGCGGAGCTGCCCCGGCGCGGTGAAGCCGATGACCGAGGAAAGCGAGCAAGCGCGGCGCGATCCGATCGCCACCTTGCGGTCGAGCGAGCCGGTCACCCTGCCGGCCGCGACCTTGTTGGAGGACATCGGATGCTCGACGCCGGCGAAGGTGTTGGTCCCGATGATCACCGGAGATCCGGCGACCTTGCCGGCGGTGTGGGCGTCGTCCGCCTTGAAGTCGAACAAGCGGATTTCATGAACGTCCGCAGGGCCCTGCAACGGAATCAGCGTGAGCGTCTGCCGCACGTAGCCCGCGCCATCGCGGAGCTCGATCTCCCACTTGGCGGACAATCCGTCCGGCAGCGGGGCGAAATCGACCGTCACGCGCTTGCCGGGGGCGCGCTCGATGAGGCGGCGCGCATCCGGCACGGCGGCGATGTCGCTGACCACCGGCGTGCCGGCGATGAACTGCGAGGCGGTCACCGCCGTTTCAATCGTCGGCTCCGCGGCATCGCTGGTGTCGTTTTCATCGATGACTTTCATCGCCAGGGTGAACGGCTCGCCGAGATCGAGTTTGCGGTTTGAAGTGCGGTCGGTGATGACGAGGCGGCCGACTTTTCCCCGAACCAACGCGCAGGCGAGTTCCAGACGGTCGTTGGAAAGCGCCAGGGAACTCACTTCACCCGCATCCTCCACCTTCGCGCTCAGGTTTCCGGCGACGGCCGGGGAAACCATCGCAACGAGGGAAAGCGAAAGACCCATCAATCGATATAAATTCATAGGGCCGCAAGCGTCTCAGGGATGGGCGGGGGATCCAGCCGATTCTCGCGGAGCGGGCAAGAGTTTGCTATGTCAGCGAGTCACCTAGCGGGCGGGGTGGCGAAGGGCTGGGCGGTATCGCGGCGGTTCACTTCGGCGGGCATCCAGGTCCACGGGTTCACGTTTTTCTGGGTGAAAACAGCGATGCCGATCACGCCGACGTTGCGGGTATTGCCGTGGCGGATGTTTGCGTAGGAATTCGAGACGCTGGAAAACTTGAACGCGGCGACGCTGCGGTAGCTGGTGCGGAAGCCTTCGATTTCGATGCTTTTTCCGGGTTCCACGACGTAGCCGCGCTTGGAGAAGGAGGCGGGTTGGCCGTCCTGCACGTCGAGGCCGTCCACGCTGGCGACGATTTCGAGCGCGCTCTTGCAGCGGTTTTTCACGACGATGGAATAGGTGCTGTCCTTCTGCCCGGCGACAAGGCGGCGGCCGTATCCGCCTTCCTTATAGGTGGGGAGAAATCCGATTCCGCCTTTCACGCCCCACTCGACGAGGTCTCCGGCGGCGGTCTGCAGCGGATTCACGCGCTCCTTGTAGCCGGTCATCGCTTCGATGCCTTTGGGGTCGTTGTAATAGATCGCGGCGGTGCCGGCGGGCTTCGACGAGGCGCGGGTGAAGGAACCTTGGGAGAGTTCGGATTTTTTCTCATCGCCCCATCCAGTGGCGAGGCCGGGGCGTTCTTCGGCCTTGCGATTCGGGTTGTTCAGGATCGCATCGATATTGTTTCGATCAATTTTCGAATCACCTGTCCGAAGCCCATCAGTGACCGATTCACTCGGGGAAACCGGAGCACCCGAGTAGCCGCCACCGCCATCGCTGGAGCAGGAGTTGATAAAAAGGGCGGTGAGCAGGGCTCCCAGCGAAAGCACGATCTTGTGTTTCATGATGCTGGAAAAACAGCATTTCAAATCCGGGGTGTCAATTTTTAATTGCAGTTTTTTCAGCATTTAAGTTGCGGTTTTTCCGGCATTTGGCAGAGTGCCCGCATGAAACGATTCGAGGACGGCCAGATTTCCCGGCGCGAGCGGCAGGTGATGGACATCCTGTTCCGCAAAGGGAAAGCGACGGCGGAGGAAGTGCTGGCAGAGCTGCCGGACCCACCGGGCTATTCGGCGGTGCGGGCGCTGCTGGTGACGCTGGAGCAGAAGGAACTGGTGACCCACTCGAAAGATTCACGGCGCTATGTCTATCTGCCCGCCGTGCCGGAGAAGAAGGCGAAGACGACCGCGCTCAAACAGCTCCTCGCGACTTTTTTCGACGGAAGTCCTGAAAAACTCGTCGCCTCCCTGCTCGATCCCAAGGACCAGAAACTCAGCCCGGAAGAGATCGCCCGCATCCGGAAACTGATCGACGCCAGCGGCGGAAAATGACTCACTCCCCCATCCGATGGTTCCCGCAATCACATTCTCGATCATCGCCGCCGGACTGGTATTTCTGGCAGGCAGGAAGGACGCCGCGCGCGATCCGAGGCTGACGGTGCTGCTGCTGGTCCTGTCCGCCGCGTTTCCGCTGATGCTAGGCATGATGCCGAAGATCGCGATCCTTCCCGCGGCGGAAGGTGTGGCGATGGAGGCTGGATTTCCGTGGGGCAGGATTTTGTCAGCGGTGTGGGCGGTTGGATTCAGCATCTCGATCATGCGTCTCGGGTTGGCCGCGATGGTGCTGCGGCGCTGGAGAAAGCGCTCGGTCCTCGTGGATCGTGTGGCTGGCGTGGAGATCCGGGAACTGCCGGATCTGCGGAGCCCGATGGCGGCGGGTGTTCTGAATCCGGTGGTTTTCGTGCCTTCACGCTGGCGTGATTGGCCGGAAGAAAGCCGGAACGTGGTGCTGGAACACGAACTGGCGCACCATCGCAGGAGGGATCCGTTGTGGCGATTGTTAGTGGAACTGGCGTGCGCGGTACATTGGTATCACCCGCTGGTCCGCTGGATGGCGCGGCGTTTCATCATGCAGTGCGAATACGCCTGCGATGCGATGGTCCTGCGCGAGGGAGTCGACGCGAAAACCTACGCGGGCGTGCTCTGCGATTTCGCGGAGGAGCGTTCGTTTTCCCCGCTCGCGCTGCCGATGGCGGAGAGTTCCTCGCTGGAATCCCGCGTGATGCGGATGCTGAAGCCCGCGGGAACGGTCGGAACCGCAATGGTGTTAGCCCTCGGCGGGTTCGGGCTGGTCGCGGCGTGCGTGCTTTCGATGATCGGCAGTGAATCATCGGATAACGCGCCGGTGCCTGCTGCGGAAGTCCAACTTCGTTTGACGGCGGATCCGTTTCCGGGTGAGCATTGAGCGCTTTGACAAACTCCACGCTCATTTTCCGGTTCCGCGTCGCGATGGCTTTTTTCATCTTCGGGCTGGTGATCAGCGGAGTGACGGCGTTTCCGCTGCTGCTGGAACTCAGGCTGCTGGAAAAACTGCTAGGCGGTGGCGGGTTCTGGATTTCCCACGTCCGCGAGGGGCTGGAGACGACTTACTCGCGCTATCCGTGGATCGCCTACGGCACGGACTGGCTGGCGTTCGGGCATCTGGTGATCGCGATGTTTTTCGTGGGACCGCTGGTGAATCCTCTCACCAGCCGGCCGAACATTATCACCGGGATCGTCGCGTGTGTGGCGATTTTCCCGCTCGCCCTGATCTGCGGGCCGCTGCGGGGGATTCCGGTTTACTGGCGGCTGATCGATTGCTCGTTCGGCGTGATCGGGATCATTCCGCTGGTTTACTGCCTGCGACTGCTCGGGAAGATGGAGAAATCCGCAGGGTGATCGGATTCAAATTTCGCAGGGAATATGGCAGCACATGCGTTGCCATTTCCCCGGAACTGATCATGATACGGGAGCGATCGGGCCGAAGGGGTCCGGCGGATTTCAACGCATGCCGACCACGATGATACCAGACGAAGCGGGAGATGAGGACGAAGGATCGGCATCGGCATGCAGGACGGCGGACCTTCTGCTGGACATGGGATCGGTGCTGCTGGCATCCGGCGCGCACTGCGGGCGGGTGAAACGGAACATCGAGCGGGTGGCGGAAAAATGGGGCTACAAGGTGGAGCTTTTCCTATCATTTACCGGGCTGATGCTCTCGATCCAGGACACGCAACATCCGACACGGCGGGTGGCGCGTTTCAAAAGCTGCCCGCTGCTGGGCGTGCATTTCGGTAAGGTCACGGAGATCAGCCTGCTGACGTGGAGCGTGCTGGAGCAGGACGTGGCTATCGACGAGGTTGAAAAACGGCTGAAGGAGATCAAGGCCATGCCGCACCATCCGCGATGGCTGATCCTGCTAGGAGTGGGAGCGGCCTGCGCGTGCCTCTGCATGCTGGTGGGTGGGAGCTGGAAGGACGCGGGCGTCGCATTTGTCGCGAGTTTCTGCGGGATGTTCGTGCGGCAGGAAATCCTGAAACTGCGCTTCAATCCGATGATCGGGTTCATTGCCGCTTCGTTCATCACCACACTGATTTCCGGGCTGAACATGGTGCATCACTTCGGTGCCTCACCGGAAAAAGCGCTGGCCACCGCCGTCCTCTATCTGGTCCCAGGCGTGCCGCTGATCAACTGCACGATCGATCTGATCGAAGGCTACATCCCGACGTCGACCGCACGGGGCGTCAGTGGCGGCTTCGTCCTGCTGTGCATCGCCGTGGGCATGTCGATGAGCATCCTGCTGCTGGGAATCTACAACTTCTAAACCATGGAACTGCTCCTGCTCACCCTCCGTGACATCGCCTTCGCTTTCGTGGTGGCGGTGGGATTCGCGATCCTTTTCAGCACCCCGCGCCGGGTCATTTACGTGGCCGGCATCCTCGGTGGGCTGGGTCACTGCATCCGTTTCATCCTGTTGCAAAACCACGTCCACATCGTCCCGGCAACTCTGGCGGGTGCGGTGTTCATCGGCCTTACCGGGATTTTCTGCGCACACCGGGTTCACGCGCCGCCGGTGGTTTTCACCATGCCAGCCTGCATCACGATGATCCCGGGACTTTATGCCTACCGGGCGATGCTCGGCTGCGTGAAGATGACCGATCTGGAAAAAGTGATGCAGGACCCGACGATCCTCGCACAAACCGCGCACTATTTCGTGCTGACCGCCTCGATGCTTTTCACCCTCGCGATCGGGATCTGCAGCGGTGCGCTGATTTTCCGCAAGAAGAGCGTGAAGGTGATTTTCAAGCGGACGATGTGACGGCCTACCTGATCGCGTGATTGCCCGCTCGAAGCGGCCATGCCAAGCTGCCCGCAAGCCCCCGGATGCTTTTCAATTCCTTCGAATTCCTTGTCCTACTGGCAGTCACGCTGCTGCTGTATTATCTGCCGATCGCAGGAAGGCTCGCGCGCGTCTGGCAGGTAGGGCTACTGCTGGTGGCCAGCTCGGTTTTCTACGGCTGGGAAAACCCGAAACTGCTCATTCTGCTCGCCGTTTCCTGCGCGGCCAACTCGCTGGCCGTCGAGCGGATCCTGTTTTGGAAAGGCCGCGATGATCCCGGCGGCCGTTCGAAACGGTGGCTGACCGCGGCCATCATCCTGAACCTCGTCTTCCTCGCGTTTTTCAAATACGCGGGGATCATCTACGGTTCGCTGCCGGGTGCCTGGATCTCGCAGGATGTTTTGAAATGGATCCGCTCGATCCCGTTGCCGATCGGAATTTCGTTCTACACCTTCCACGCGCTGAGCCTGCTGATCGACGTCCATCGCGACGTGGTCACCGAGGAAACCCAGGAGCGCCTCAGCCGCCGCGGGATGGGCCGCATCGCATCGGCCAGCGATCTGTCACTTTACATTGTCTTCTTCCCGCAGCTCGTCGCGGGGCCGATCGTCAAGGCCCGCAATTTCATCGACCAGATCCGCGCGAAGCTGTGGTGCGACATCGATTGGAAAAACGTCCGCCGCTGCCTCGTCACCGGCTATTTCCTGAAAATCTTCGTCGCGGACAATCTATCTGAACAAACCGCCATGCTCACCATCGGCAAGCAAGCGCTCGCCGCCAGCGGGCCGGTCAACCTGATGGCGATGCTCTATTCCTACGGCTTCCAGATCTTCGCGGACTTCGCCGGCTACTCGCTGATCGCGATCGGCCTCGGGCTGATGTTCGGCTACCGCCTGCCGGAGAATTTCAACTTCCCCTACCTCTCGCTCAGCATCACGGAATTCTGGCGGCGCTGGCACCTTTCCCTATCAGCCTGGCTGCGCGACTACCTCTACATCCCGCTCGGCGGAAACCGGATGGGCTCGGGAAGGACCTATATCAATCTGTTTCTCGTCATGTTCCTCGGCGGCCTGTGGCACGGCGCGGAGTGGAAATTCGCGCTGTGGGGCACGCTGCATGGCTCGCTGCTCGCGGCCGAACGTTTCATTTTCCGCAGCCGCGCGGGTGATCTAGGGTCGTCGTCGCTGCCAATCCGTCTGCTGCGGGATGCCATCCGCTGGATCTATGCTTTCCATGCGGTGATGTTCCTGTGGCTCACCTTCCTGATGCCGGACATGGCGAACATCGGCGCGTTTTTCAAAGGACTCGGCAGCGGCGACCTGAGCCTGCCTGGACAGCCGTTGTTCGCGCTGTCCGTCTATGGCGGGATGGTCGTGCTCTATCACCTATGGGGCTGGATGAAGGAAAAACATCCCGAACGCGCGGAGCGACTCGTCCATCCTCTGGCGGAAGGCGCGCTTCACGGACTGATGGTTTTCCTGATCCTCACCAATCCCGGCGCGCCCCGCGGGTTCATTTATTTCCAATTCTAATCGATGCTCAGATACCTCACCGGATTCGTCGTGATCTTCGCTGCCTGCCTTGGCTTGCAGACGGTGGCGCTGCGTCTGTCGGGAGGAAAAACCCTGAAGAGCGAGTCCAATTATTTCTCATCGGTCGCCCGCATCCAGACGGAGACGCGGGGCAATCCGAAGGTCATGCTGCTAGGTTCATCGATCACCGGACGGCTCGGCGACCGTGCGAAAAAGATCGAAGGCGTCGCCAATCTCGGTTGCGACGGCGGCAGCGCGATGGTCACGCTGCGTGCGATGGACGAAGGCATTCTGCCAACCGCTCCGGTGCTCATCATCGAGGCGAACACCCTCGCCTACGAACTCGAACACCGCGGCAAGGAAATCGCAGCAGCAATCCGCAAGGACTGGTTCAAGGTCGGCCTGAAAGCACCGAACCTCGGAGCCACCGCGCGGCCGACGGCGTTCGCCTATTCCTGGCTGATGGCACGCAAGGCCGACGGTGGAGTCGCATCCGGCGACGAAGAGTTGCCGATCACCTCGAAGCCAACCGTGTTAGATCCGGGGGTCTCACCCGCTCTGGATGAAAAATCCGCCGCGCTGGTCGAGGAAATGGCGGGCATTTTGAACCGGCTGAAGAGCAGAGGCAGCGAAATTTCCATCATCATGCTGCCGGGCGTCCCGAAGGATTTTCCGCGCAAGGAAATCGCCATCGCGCTCGCCTGCAAATCCGGCGTGCCGTGGTGGGACCTCACCGAAGGCCTTCCCGAAAACGCGGTGGCTTTCACCGACGGCCTGCACCTCGACGCGCCCAGCGCACAGAAGGTGATGAACACCGTGCGCGCTCAATTGATCACACCATGAGGATCGGGCTTGGCTAACGGGTTTTATGCGGTCATGTTCTCGCGCTCCCACACGGCATGAAGATTCTCAGCTACACCGATTCCGGATATTCCTCGTTTGTCCGCCGCCTCAACCGCCGCGCCCTGCCCGAGCCCGGCGTGCGGGATCTGGTCACCGACATCATCGCGGAAGTCGCGGCCAAGGGCGATGAAGCGCTCTTCACTTTCACCAAACGCTTCGACGGCGCGGTGCTCAGCGCGAAGACGCTCTTCATCAGTGAGGCTGAATTCGCCGCTGCGGAAAAGGCCGTCACGCCCGCGACGAAGGAGGCCGTGGCGCGCAGTTTGAAAAACATCCACTCGTTCGCGAAACGCAGTTTGCGAAAAGACTGGTCCGCGAAAAACGCAGAAGGTGCGACGGTGGGCGAACGCTTCACGCCCTATGACCGTGTGGGTGTTTACGTTCCGGGAGGGAAGGCACCGCTTGTTTCCACGGCTCTGATGACCGCCGGATTCGCGCAAGCGGCGGGCGTCCCTGAAATTCTCGCCGCCACTCCCTGCGGGCCGGACGGTTCGGTGAATCCATCACTTCTTTATGCTCTGAAAGCCGCCGGCGTAACAGAGGCCATCAAGGTCGGTGGTGCACAGGCGATCGCCGCGCTCGCTCTCGGCACGCGGACGATCCGTCCGGTGGATCGCATTTTCGGACCGGGCAACAGTTTCGTCGTTGAGGCGAAACGCCAGCTGGTCGGCGCTGTTTCCATCGACCTTCTGCCCGGCCCGAGCGAAATCCTCATTCTCGCCGACAAGACGGGTAACGCGGATTTCATCGCTGCCGACATCCTCGCACAGGCCGAACACGGCGGCGACAGCATGGTCGGCTTCGCGACGGATTCGAAAGCGCTTCTCGGCAAGGTCGTCAAAGCCATCGAGAAACAGCTCCCCACGCTGTCCCGTCAGAAAATCATCCGCGAGGTCCTCAAGCGCGGCACTTTCCTGCTGCACTTGAAATCGTTCGAGGAAGGCGTCGCCATCTGCAATGCCTTCGCTCCCGAACACCTTTCGCTCATCACCGCGAACGAGGCAAAATGGCTGCCGCTTGTCCGCACGGCAGGCGCGATCTATCTGGGCAACGACTCGCCGGTCGCAGTCGGCGATTTTCTCGCAGGTCCGAGCCACACGCTGCCCACCGGCGGTTCGGGTCGTTCGTTTTCCGGTATCCGTGCGGACCAGTTCCAGCGCCGGACCAGCATCGTGCGCCTCGACAAGAAATCCGTTAGCAAGTCGCTGTCCGTCGTCGAGGAGTTCGCCCGCATCGAGGGGCTCGACGCCCACGGCCGCTCGACGGCCATCCGTCTTGAGAAATGAGCGCCGCCCCCGAGAGAGTCCGCCGCCGTTCCCAGCATCCCACGCTGGTGAACGTGGCGTGCCCTTCGTGCAGGGTCGGGCTGAAGGCCGACTCGAAGTGGTGCCCGTCCTGCAATTTCACCGGCGGCGACACGATGGCGATGTTTTCCGATGCACCTCCACCACTGCTGCCGATTCTCGACGCGATGGGACTCTGGAATGAATCCGATCTCAAAAAAATCGAAGCCGCGCGCGACGGTCTCCACCGCCGTTTTCCGCAGTTTCAATGGAGGATCTGCACCGTCAGCCTGCCGCCGGACACCCAGTTGCCGCTGTTCGGATTCTGGCTGCTGAACGCTTGTCCGCTTCACGAAAAAGAGACTTCCGAAGACCGCGCGTGGACCTTGCTGCTGCTCATCGACGTGGCCTCCGGAAAAGCCGCCGCCGTTCCCGGTTACGCGGCGGAGTCCTGCCTTGCGGACGACGACTGGCAGAAAAGCCTCGCCTCCATGGGCAGCCGGTGGGCGTCGGGGAACACTGCGGACGCCGTGGTCGAATTTTTCAAAAGCAGCCGCAGCCATCTGGATGAATCCTGGAAACGCAATGGCTCGCGGCGTGCTAACAAGTGACTTCATGATCGCCCGCATCATTCCGGTTCTTTTCGCCTTCGTGCTCGGCGGGCTCGCCCTGGCACAGTCGCCGGAGCCTTTCGAATACGGCTCGCGCCCGCCACTCTCGGTTTTCGATCCCGGCGGATTTCTCGATCCCGCAGTGGTGAAGCAAATTTCAGATCCTCTCACTACGATCCAGAAGAACGAGGGCATCGATGTCCTCGTCATCGTTCTGCCCGATTTGGAAAACGCGCCGCCGGAACACGTCGCACGCCGCTTCGCCAAGGCATGGTGTTCGTCGCCGATCCAATGCGTGGTGCTGCATGTGCCGGGACGGAAGGACAGCCCGTGGATCGTCCCTGCGGGCAAGCTTGTCGAGGTGCTCGAACCGGATCAAGTGCGCCAGGCCGTCGAGGACGGGCAGCGCCGCGCCGCGCTCGAAAACAATGAGCCGGACAAAGTCCGCGCCGCAGCGACCGAGGCGGCCGACATGCTCCGCTATTGGACGAACAACCTGATCAACCGCACCGAGATGATGCAGACCGAGCGCACCAAGATGCGCGCACAGCTCGAAAGCAAGGCGCGCTTGTGGAGGCTGGGTGCGTTGCTGACGGCAGCTTCCATCATTCCGATCATCGCCGGAGTTTCGTTGCTCATCTTCTGGTTCCGCCGGCGCGGCCCCCGTTATTTTCCCAACCGCGCCTGGCAGCTCCGCCTCGGCGCACCCCATGCCGGTGGCAATCACGCCGTCGCCTCCATTGGCCCGCCGCAGCCCTGATGCCATGAAAAAACCGGTCCTCCTCGTCGCCCTAACCGCCGCTTCACTTCTACTCAACGCCTGTGACGCCGGCAAAAAAGCGGAAACGAAAAAGCCAGAAGCCGCCACCCTCGCCCAACAGGACACTCCCATCCTGCCCGTCAAAAAGGGCGACACCTGGCGCTACGACGTGCATTTGGAAATCCCCGCCGACATCACCTCGCCCGGCGCTGCCGAGGTGGACACTTCGCATCAGCGCGTCCGCAACTATCTGGGGAAAATTTCTCCGGCCAACGGCCTGCCGGAAGTCGATTGCTTCGAGGTGGTCGCGCCGAACTCCCCGGTAGAGCGCGAGTTCGTGGAGATTTCCGACGACCGTATCATGATGCGCGGCTCGATGATCATGCGTCCGGAAACCACCAAACCGATGTGGCTGGACCGCGCGGTGCCATTCGTCATTGCCGGCATGAAACCCGGCACGCAGTTGCCCGAACTTGAAGCCATCGGCGGCGGTCTCTCGCGCAAAACCCACATCGTGGCTCGGGAAAATGTCACCGTTCCGGCCGGCACCTTTCCCGCCATCCGGATCCTGATGACCGGCAAGGATGGCGATTTTGAATTGCGCCGCACCACCTGGTTTTCCCCGGGCGTCGGAATCGTGCGTGAGGAGAAAACCCGCTATCTGAAGGACAAGCTCATCTTCCGCGAGACCCAGCAGCTAACGGGAACGAGCGTCAAACGCTGACGGAAAAAGCGCGCTCCCCTTGCGGAGAAGCGCGCTTTTTCGAAGTGGAAAATCAATCCGTTCAGCGGCGGCGGCGGAATGCGAAAAACGCACCACCCATCAGGCCAAGAAGCGCGGAGGCCGGCTCAGGCACTGCCGCCGTATTCCAACTGATCGCGTAAAGTCCCGCACCGTCGCCCGCTCCCTTGAAGGAAAGCAGATAGGCCTGCGGAGTGACGAGGTCCTTCTCAATGACGAAGTCCTCACCGGCGGAAACGCCGACAAAATCGAAATCGACATTGAGCGGTTCAAGACCTTTGAAAGTGATCTTCACCGCTTCGCCATTGTCGAAGCTCAGCGAAGGACCGCCGAAGCCGTTGTCATTCTGATAGGCTGAATTGACAATCAGCGAGGAACCGGCGGCCGCTTCGAATACCAGTTCACCGTAGCCGGGAACAAATACGGAATACGGAGTGAGTGACAGCTCGGAACCGCCGTAACCAACGGCGTCGAGTGTGAATGCGCCGGAGATGGCAGGCATGCCAAGCAACAGCGCCGCAACTAGCGGAGTCTTCATTTTCATGGGGGGATGGATGGGGGGAACAAAAAGTTTCTCCGGGGGGAGTCACAGAATTCGGGGGGAACGGAGGCTTTTTTAAGGTTTTTCCAAGCTTCCGCAAGATTATTAAACTCTCTATGAATGAACAAGTTATATTAACTTAATGTAAACAATTCCATACCAAAAACCATACCAAATCAAACCACCAGAATGCCATCGAGAGCTTTCACACTCTGCCACACCGCCGCAACGTGATGGACGCGAAAGATTTGCGCGCCGCGCGTCATCGCCGCACTAATGCAGGCAACGGTCCCGGCATCACGATCCGAAGGATCCGGCAACTCCAACACCTCGCCGATCACGGTTTTCCGCGAAACGGGGACGAGCACGGGTTTTCCCAATTTCTGCAAGCGTCGCAGCTCCCGATAGACAGTGAGGTTGTCCTCGCGCTGTTTGGCGAAGTCGATGCCGGGATCCAGGATCAGAGAGCCAGCGGATAGACCGGCGGCCATTGCTAGCTGGATTTTCTCCTGAAAGAACCGCTCCATCTCCCCCATCACGTCCGCCCATTGTTGGGAGAAATGTGGAATCTTCGGCTCGCCCACGCTGTGCATGATGAGCAGGGCCGCGCCGTGAGCCGCGCAGGAGCGGGCGTTGCGATCATCGGGAAGCCCGCCCATGTCGTTGACGATTTCCACGTTTCCCATCCGCACGACGCCTTCCACGACTTCGGGTCGCCAGGTGTTCGCGGACAGGATGGGCGGCCAGATTTGTAGTGAATCCTTCGGCTCCACCCCTTGCCGGACTTCATTCCAACGCCCGATGAATCCCCGGAAACGCCGCAATTCCTCCTCCACCGTCACCGCTGTCCGGTTGGTCCTTGCGCTTTCCGCGCCGACGTCGATGACGTCAGCACCCGCCGCGACCTGGGCGCGGGCTTGCTGGATGGCTTTGTCGAAATCCAGCGTCCCGTCGCCTGAAAACGAATCATCGTTCACATTCACGATCCCCATTACCAGCGGACGCCGGGGAAATTCGATCGTCCGCGCGGGCAGGCTCAATTTCATGATCCCTTCTACAGCCGGAAATCCGGAAACTGGAAACTGAAAACTCATCCCGCTTGCCCCCGGCAGCTCTGTGTTTACGCTCCGCGCATGTCTTCCACCTTTGGCCAGGTTTTCCGCATCCATACATTCGGCGAGTCGCACGGTGGCGGTGTCGGCGTGATCATCGACGGCTGCCCGCCGCGCGTTCCCGTTTCGCAGGAGCAGATCCAGCACGAGCTCGACCGCCGCCGCCCCGGCCAATCCGAGATCGTCACCCCGCGCAAGGAAGCGGACACCGCGGAAATTCTCTCCGGCCTGCAGGACGGCGTCACCCTCGGTTCGCCCATCGCGATCATCGTGAGAAACACCGACCAACGTCCCGGTGCCTACGATGAAATGGCCGCGAAATACCGCCCCAGCCACGCGGACTACACTTACGATGCGAAATATGGCATCCGCTCCGCCTCCGGTGGCGGACGCGCGTCCGCCCGCGAAACCATCGGCCGCGTCGCCGCCGCCGCCGTCGCCACCCAGGTCCTGAAGGCGATTTCGCCCGGAATCGAAGTGCTCGCTTGGGTGAAATCGATCCAGGAACTCGAAGCGGACGTCGATCCTCAGACCATTTCCGCCGAAACGATCGAAGCCAACATCGTCCGCACCGGCGATCCGGCCATGGCCGAAACGATGATCGACCGCATCAAGGCGATCCGCGCTGATGGAAACTCCGTCGGGGGTGTGGTCGAGTGCGTCATCCGCAACTGCCCGCCCGGTCTCGGCGAGCCGATTTTCGACAAACTCGAAGCCGATCTCGCCAAGGCGATGCTTTCGCTGCCAGCGACCAAGGGCTTCGAGATCGGCTCCGGTTTCGCCGGCACCCTGCTGACCGGCCGCGAGCACAACGACGCGTTCCGCATGATCGACGGCAAAGTCCGCACCACCACCAACCGCTCGGGCGGCATTCAGGGCGGCATTTCCAACGGCGAGAACATTGTTTTCCGCGTGGCCTTCAAGCCCACCGCCACGATCATGAGCATGCAGGACACCGTCACGTCCAGCCACGAGAATACCGAACTCCAAGGCCGCGGCCGTCACGACGCCTGCGTCCTCCCCCGCGCCGTCCCCATCGTGGAAGCCATGGCCACGCTCGTGCTGACGGATCATCTGCTGCGGCAGCGCGCGATCGGCTGATCAGTGCCTGCGGTTGAAAATCCCGCGGCTTTTCTGCGGCTTGCATTTCCCCTCTTTTTCGAGCTTCATAAACGCATGTCCACTACCGGAGATAAGAAAAATTCCGTCAAAAAAGCGGCCGTCCGGCTGGTGCGTGAATTGCCGGATTCCGCGAGCTGGGACGACCTGATGTATGAAATCCTGGTGCGGCAGAAAATCGAAGCCGGACTTACCGACCTCCAGGCGGGACGAAAGCAATCTCATGCCTCGATCCGCAAGGAGTTCGACATTGCATGAAAATCGTCTGGTCAGCACAAGCGCGCGGTGACCTGCGTGCCATCAGTGATTTCATCGCCCGTGATTCCAAGCATTACGCCCAACTGCAGATCGACCGCTTGCTCACCCGCGTCGAACGTGCGGCGGAGATGCCGTCCAGAGGCCATCCCGTTCACCAATATGCCGAGTCCGGCCTTCGTGAAGTTCACGAAGGCGGATACCGGATCATCTAAGGCATTCGAGACGAGGAATTCCAAGTGGTGACCATCGTCCATATGAAGAAACGCATCACCCGTCGCCGCCTTCGCTGAATCCCTGAAATTCCAGCATTTCAGGTTTCAGCTTTTCAGTTTTACCAAAAGTGTCTCCCGATTCCATTCCACAGCTCAGCCTGGGCACCGCCGCCCTCATCATCTTCGCCGTGTGCGCCGGCTTCGTCGCCCTGCGCGGCATGACGCGGATGATCGTCGGCACCGTCGTCCTCAGCATCAGCGCGTGGATCGGACTTCAAATCTGGCAGCAGGCCCCCGAACTCTCGATCGGCTGGACCGGCAAATCCCACTCGTGGATCACCACCGGCCTGCCCTTCGCCGCCTTTATCGTCTCGTTTTTCCTGATCCGGAAAATCGCCAAATCCATCGCCCGCCCGTTCGGGAAAAAAGAGGAGGAGGAAAAACCCCGCTCCATCATCCGCACCGCCTTCCGACTTTTGCTCGCCCTGATTCCTACTTCACTCATCTGGCTGGTCGGAGCCACACTCGTCCATCACAACGGCTCCATCGCCGAGGTCCGCGCGTATTCGGAAAAAGCCATCGGCATCGGCGAAACCACGCCGGACGCCTTCAACCAACGCCTCAAATCCGCGGTCGAAGCCGCCATCCCGGAGAACTGGCTCAAGGCCCTCGATCCCGTCACCGAACCGTCCCGCATCACCCTCGCCAAGCTCATCGCCGCCCAATCCAACTCGCCGCTCAAGCCCGTCATCGATCCCCGCACCGGCAAGCCCATCCCCCGCGCCATCATCGTCGACGATCCCGAGCTCCAAAACCTTGCCCGCGAGGGAAACTTCGGCACACTCCTCCGCCATCCCCTCCTCACCAAAGCCCTCACGGACCCCAAAGTGAAAAAACTCCTCAAGGATTTGAACCTCTGAAGAAAGTTGATGGTTGAAAGTCGATGGTTGATGGAAAGAAAAATTCCATCCCCATCCCCATCCCCATCTTCCTCTTTCCATCAACTATCAACCATCCACTATCAACCTCTTCCCATGTCCTACCTCGTCACCATCGGCCTCGAAGTCCACGCCCAGGTCAAAACGGCCACCAAGATGTTCTGCTCCTGCCGCACCTCCTTTGGTGACACGCCGAACACCCACAACTGCCCCGTTTGTCTCGGCCTGCCCGGCGCGCTGCCCGTCCTCAACCAGCACGCCATCGAGAAAACCCTGCTCACCGGCCTCATGCTCGGCTGCGGATCGCCGGAAATCTCAAAGTGGGACAGGAAGAACTATTTCTATCCGGACATGCCGAAGAACTATCAGACCACGCAGATGGACCTCCCCCTCTGCATCGGCGGCGGCGTCCCTCTTTACGAACACTGCTACCCGACCGACCACCGGAAAAACATCGCCCACCACGGCAAGGTCGTCCGACTCAACCGCATCCATCTGGAGGAGGACGTTGCGAAATCCACCCATCTTGGAAACGCATCGCTCATCGATTTCAACCGCGCCGGCACACCGCTGATGGAAATCGTCACCGAGCCCGATCTCGAATCCGGCGAGGAAGCCTTCGCCTACCTCCGCTCGCTCCAGATGATCCTCCAGCAGGGCGAGGTCGCCGATGCAGACATGGAAAAAGGCCAGCTCCGCTGCGACGTGAACATCTCGCTGCGCAAGAACGCCAGCGATCCGCTAGGATCCAAAGTGGAATTGAAAAACCTCAACTCCATCTCCGCCATCCGCCGGGCCATCCATTTCGAAATCCAGCGCCAGACCGAGGAACTCGACCGCGGCGTCCCGCAGATCCAGTCCACCCGCCGCTGGGACGACGACCGCGGCGAAACCCAGATGATGCGCACCAAAGAGGACGCTCACGACTACCGCTATTTCTCCTGTCCCGATCTGCTCCCCATCGAAACCGCGCCGCTGCTCGCCAAGGTGCGCCCGCTCGTTCCCGAGCTGCCGCACCAACTCGCCGCCCGTTTTGAGAATGATCTCGGTGTGACCAATTACGACGCTTCCGTGCTTTCGTCCGACAAACACCTCGCCATCTATTTCGAGGCCGTCACCGACGCCGCCATCCCCGGCAAGAAAGTCGCAAACTTCATCATCAACAACCTGCTCGGCACGCTCAACGAGCACTCGCTCGGCATTGATGAATGCCCCGTCACACCGGAAAAACTCCGAGCCCTGCTTTTGTTAGTCGAAAACGGCACCCTCGCCGCCAGCCAGGCCAAGGAAGTTTTCACCGTGCTCTTCGACGCTCCGGAAAAAGACCCCGCCGCCATCGCCGACTCCCTCGGATTCAAAAAAGCCGAAGCCGGCGAACTCGAAGCCCTCGTCGAGCAAGCCATCGCCAACAACCCTGCGGAAGTCGAAGCCGTGAAAGCCGGCAACGAAAAACTCCTCAACTTCCTCACCGGCCAGGTCATGAAACTCGCAACCACCAAGCCGAACCCGAAGCAGGTCACCGAACTGTTACGGGCAAGGCTGTTATAATTGGAGCGCGGAATTCATTCTGCGCGACACTTCTTCCTTTTGCACCTCATGCTCCCGGACTTTGCCCATTCACTTCACGAGCGCTTTGCGCGAGAGGGTATCTCTTTGCTCTTGGCAGGTGGCTGGGCGGTGTGTCATCACGGCTACTCTAGGTTCACGAATGATGTAGATTGGATTTGCTCCCGAGCCGATGAAACACGTGCCATTGAACTGATGAAATCCCTTGGCTTCGCCATCGCATTCGAGGCGATGGCCACACGATTTCAACGGGCGAATCCATTGGAAATGATGCCAATCGATCTGCTTTGGGTCAGTCCCGAAACTTTCAGCAGAATGTCCGCCACGGATCAGAGAACCGGCGTTCATTCAGACATCCCGGTGATCGATTTGGAATCACTTCTGGCGATGAAACTTCACGCGCTCAAGGATCGAGTGGTGCGCAAGGAAAGAGACCTGCTCGACATCCGGTTCCTATTGGAGCAGAATGCAAACATCTTCACCGAAACGCAAAGGCGTGAGCTTTGCCAAAAATACGCCGGCCCTGATGCCTACGACTTGATCCACAATATCCCATGAGTGTCATCGATATCGACCTTCCGGACTTCTCAAACCACCCGCCACCACCGCGCCTCACACTGGAGCAATACGAAAAGTGGGTGTTCGAGTTGTATCCGAAGAGCAAGTATCCGACGATGTCCCACGAGGAAATGATGGCCGAGTGGATGAAGAACGAAGGCAGCCAGAAGGAAGAATGGCCGGACTTCGGAGCGTCGCAAGGTGTCCCGACTGTCTCAGCCGGGAGCGATGCCAATGAAGCAGGCTGAGACAAGCGGCACACTATTTCAGCAGCTCGCTCAACCGTTTTTCCAACAACTCCGTGAGCTGTCCTGCACCGCCCTTTGCGGGTAGCTCGCCGGATTTGAGCATCTCACTCACCGGAATCGGCTCGCCGGCGGTGACGCGGGCGGTGCGGTTCACCGGGTAGGTGGGGAAACCGAACAAATCCTCCTCAAGCTTGAGCAGGGTTTCCGCGCGGCGGTCGAGCGTGGGGTCTTCCAACAGATAATCACCGATGTAGCTGTGCGCCTGAAGTGCGGTGAAAACGCGGTCGAGATCGTCGAGCAGCAGTTCCTTGTCCTCAGAGGTGGGCGGCTTTTCAGCATCCAACAAGCGGCGGCGGATGCGGAAACGAAGCGCTCTGACGCGCTCGGGCGGAGTGATCGCTTTGGCATCGCGCGGGTAGCGGCTTTCGACGAGGGTGAGCAGCGTGTCACAAAGGTGGTTCAATCGCTCCTGCACGTTTCCCGATCCGGCGAAACCGAGGTATTCTGTTTCCTTTAACGCGAGGATTCCGGTTCCCAAGCGGAGAATGCGGTCGTCCACCGGCATCAACGGCTTCGGCGTCCAACCGATGCGGTCCTCCAGTTTCGAAAGCCGTTCGCAAAAGGTGGCTTCCACCGACGGATCGTGAAAAAACCGCAGACCGACGGGAACAAGGAAAGCCCCTCTGCCCTCGGTCAGACGCGCGGCGGCCTTGAGCAGGATCGACGCGACGCCCTCGTTCAACGGATCCAGCCTGCGGTGGTGATGATAGATTTCCCCCTCGGGAAAGACCACCAACGGATCACCGCCCTTTTCCAACAAGGTGATGGCGGTCTTGATGGCTGACAAATCGGGACCGTCGCGATCCACCGAGAAAACCCCCATCCCCTGCAAGGCCCACGCGGCAACCGCACTGACTTCAAAAATCTCCCGGGCCCCCATGAAATAAGCGCCCATCCCGGACCGCGCCGCCAGTTCCATCACCACATGCGGGTCCGAGTGATCGGAATGGTTAGGAGCGAGCAGAACCGAATGGCCGGCTTCCGCCAGTTCACGGACACGACCGAATCCCTGATCCTCGATCTTCGCGATCCGATATTTGCGGGACAGATGCACCGCCCGGTTCACCGCCAGCCCGAGGGGACGCAACCAGGAACCCGACTTCGGCGGACGGAATGTGTAGGGCAGATCGTTGCGAAGCCGGCGCATGGATTTGTCTAACCCGGCACGCGCGTTTTCAGAAGGTCAAAATCCACTCAATCCGCGCTGAGATACTTGTAGTCGCGGAAGTTCAACGACTGCACCTTTCCATCAGGGTCATCATAAAGAATGACAACGTAGTTTCCGTCACTACCGATGGGAATCGAGTTGATGGAATTTCCATTCACTTTCACCGGGGCAAAGGCTTGGGAAAATCTCAAAGGTGTTTCGGCGATCGCGAGTCTTTTGACAAAGACCGTCGCCCATTTCGAATCCTCTCCCATGAGCTCCGCCTTGAGTTCCGGATTAGCGGACACGGATACAAAAGTTGCCAGGCGTCCGGACTCCACCTGTTTTTGTTTCAGACGAAGGATATGGATTTCGAAATGGGCGGGTTTCTGGTCCGTGGCCGGCACCTTTTCAGTAAATGGTATCAAGGTCACCGTCTGTCCCTTGTCGAGGATCACAGTCGTCGTCCCATCGTCCACGCCTTCCCTTTTTATCACCACCTTGTGGCTGCCCGGTTTGAGCCCGATCCCGCCTGTCGCGTCGCCCAGCTTGTACCCCTTGGGACGGGTTTCCTCCCCGTCAAACAAAACGTTCACGGGTCCGGTGCCGTTGGCAATCGCGTTCACAATGCGGATGAATCCCTGTGGGACCCGTTGGGGATCATCCGACTGGGCCTTCAGTGTTCCAAGACACGCGGCAGCAACAATCAACGCCTTAGAAATCGTTTTCATTTAGTATTTTGATTCTGAACTTGGTTGGATCAATGGATCCGTCGGTGGTGCGTTCGCCGGGATCCGCAAAAACGGTATAAGCCTTGCGAACTTCTGCGAGAATTTCAGGAGCAGTATTGGTGACAGCCGTCGGCGCGACCGCCTGACCGACGACCCAAACGCGGAAGTTCCGCGAGCGGACCGTGGCGGCTTCGTAAACCCGGGCGAAGGCTTCTTCCGCCGCGGCGTCGGACCACTGCACTTTGTTGCCATCAGGAAGGAGATCACGGTTTCCGAAGGCCACCTTGCCGTCCACATTGAGAGCCGACGCAACCTCGGATGGCGAGGCATACGGCCTGCCGCGAATGACAGCATCCGCCAAAACATCACCTTCTTTGGAGCTGGTGGGAACGGATACCTCCAGCGGCGTCACCGGCGCGGCGAAAGTCGAACTGGAATGGTTTTCCGAGGTCCTTTTTGACAAGACCGGATCCGATACGATCAGCCCGCCCGCCATCGCCCGTATCGCATCTCTCGACGCGGTGTTGAGATTGATGTTGCCCTCGATCCTGACCAAGGGGCCTTCGCGCTCCGATTTGTTGCCAGAGCGGGATTTGCCAGCATGGAAAAGATCAAGCAACCTCGCCGCGTGATCTCCCGGCATATCGGCAGGAGCATGTTTCGCAGGGCGGTCAAAGGCCGGATGTTCCGGTCTTCCGATCCGGAGCGTATTGCCGCCTCCATAGAAAGGACTCGGATCCGAACCGACTTCGACCGATGGCCAGGAAACCTGACCAGGCGGCATCTTGCCGACTTCAACAATTTCCTTGGTGTCGGCCGCGTTGTCGTATTTGGGCACATACATCACAGGATCATAAATTCTGCCGAGCTCGGTGGCGCTGTAGAACCGGCCGCGGTTTGAAATATAGGTTGGAGCCTCTCCCTCCCGTGCGTTCGCCACAGAGGGATAGGTGGTCGGGTCATAGCCCGGAACCCCAGGAGTGGCGGGGGACCACATTGAAATAGCCGTGTCATGGCCGCCATCAGGCCAGTCCGATGGAGTAACCCTGCCATAGACCTTCACCCAACCCGATCCGCTCGTATAGACGGTGGCGTTCCTGATATTCCGCCGGTTGGGACTGATGTTTCCTGGATAGGAATTCGTCGAAAGAGGAAACTGCCCGTTACCATACAAATAAACCGACTGTCTGGAATCACCCATGACATCCTTGAAGAGTGAGGAACTTGGCCCGGGAATGCCATAGCTATGTCCAGGAATCTGCGCCAGCCCGGCTTCTTTCTGATTTCCCACTGTAAATTCCAGTTCCTGAGCCCCACCAGTATTCCCCCTAAGAAGCTTGTCACTACGGTCAACCAAACGACCATTCCACTTCATACTGATGCCGGACGCCCCCATGGTCACTTCATTTAACTGAAACGGATATTTATCGTCATAGTATCTGGACGCGGTATCGATGTCGATTTTATAATCAATGGTTACCGCTCGATAGAACTGGTATTGATTGGGTTCAAGAACGACCTTGCTACTTCCGGACATCCCTAGAGGAGCGGACCAATACTTTCCATCACTATTAGAAAGGCCGGGATTGGCGACCGCCTGGACCGGATCGTCCAGCACATTTTTACTATCGAAATCTTCCTGTGGCTCGGTTCCAATTCCCACAATTCTAAATTTATTTTCGTATGACACGTTAGCCTGACCCTCCACCTTCTGGTTCGAATGGTTCCAAAGCTCCACAAAAACAATCATCTGCCACAATAGATATTTCCGACGTCCGACATTCTTAACGCCTTGGTATTTGATATGCAGGATCACCTCACTCAAAAGAGGATACGCATCCAAACCGCGGTAGGATCCGGCGGTCATCTGCTGGGCAGTCACTGTTCCATCGCTATCCGTATCGGCATAGTCGATCGCATTCGCCGCTAGGGTTTTGAGGTAGTCGTTTGGAAATCCGCCCTTGCGGCTTTCGAACTTGGGAAGCCCTTTTTGGATGAACGCAGCCATTTCATCGACCGCGGTAGCCGGAGGTTTTGCGAGGAGAGCGTTCAGATTGAGTTTGGACTTACCTGCCACTGACGGATCGATTCCATTGGCATAAGGAATCAAAGCCTTCTCATCGTAAGGCCGGACAGATGCGGTCAGACCTTCCTCGACCGAGCTTGATTTGGAATCGGACAGATGCCCGTCGGTGCGGCGTTTGATAGGCGGTTGAATGCCAGCAACGGCAAGCACGGAATCAGGAGAAACCAGCGCCGGTCTGCCGTCGATGATGGTTTTGTCCAAGGCGGAGGAGTCTTTCTTTCCCGCAGTGGGATCCATCAAATACAAAGCAACCTGGTCCAAAGGAGGTTTTTTGTCACGTCCGTCGCTACCGATATCGGAGTCCTCGGCATTGAGACCAGGAGCGGGAAACCGAGCCGTGCTGGATTTATCTCCAGCAATCCAACCATAGCGTTTGTGCTCGCCGCTGCTCCCCTTGGTATTGCCTGCTGACCCGGCGTCAACCCGGCTCTGAAGGTCTTCCACCCAATAGGAATAACGTGCGACCATCTTGTTGTTGCTGTCCGTAACTGGAAGCCAGGACGCGCGGGCCTTGTCGAAATAGGGAAGGGTTTCGAAATCAATATATGAAGCGGCGGCGGTGCCTACCAGAGGCTCCACCACGGGTGCGGCCAAAGTCGAATTATCCGCCGGAAGGGAGGCAGTGCTGAACAACGGCAAGTAGTGATACGACACCTTCCCGGATGCGATCTTGCCGCGGGCGAGGAAAAGCTGCGGAGAGGACTGGAGTCCGGCGGTGATTGGTGCAGCCAGGGTGGATTGCAGAACCACAAATTCATCGTTGGCTGCTTCGATGTTGAAAATCCCACTGACGTCCTCAAGCCCGGCTTTGGCGGCGAGTTCAGCGCGCTGGCGGTCGACGAACGAACGGGCGGTGTTCCGTTCGATGCCGACGATGAGCAGAACCCCCACCGCGAGGATGAGGAGGGCTCCTACTACCACAAGAATGGCCGGCAAGGTGAATCCCGCCGGCATCTTGTGACGCGGCGAGGATTTAGGATTTTGCATGATTTCCAAAGCGGATGGTGGTTTCGTAAATTTCGAGATTCTGGTTGCGGTCAGCCTTGTCAGGAGTGCCCAGCACACCGGCGCCGCCGTTCCAGTCGGTCGGGGTCTTGAGTCTGCCGGAAAGCGAGCGGCGGGCGACGACGAGCCGCACATCAAAGGCATCGGGACCTATCGTGTCGCTTTTCACCCAGTCAATCCACTTTCCAGCACTGTCCTTGGATCTCGGGGTGGCGGTGAAGGAAACGACACCGAAGGCGACCGGTTCGTCCTGGACCTGCTCTTTGAAAAGCGAATCCACCGTTTTGCCGAGGAGTGCCTTGAAGGTGTCGTTGCTTTCGCGGAATCCGCGCATCAGGCAGCGCACGGTCTTGCCGCCCATTGTAAGATCCTTGGTATAGTAATTCACGGCGCACAGGTCGCCGATATGCCCGTCGTCGGATTGGGCGGCGGACGGCTGAAGCGTTAGAAATCCGATCTTGTCGGTCGCCCAGGAGGAGGAGGATTTTTCGATCAATCCGTCCTTGTGGAAATAGGCGGTCGAGAGATCCGAGGTGACCTGGGCCATCAGTGCCCGCGCCTCGCGCTCGGCGGCGACGTTGCCACCGACGCGTTCGTAGCCGTCGCCGGACGTGCCTAACATCGTCGCGGCGACCAACAGCACGATGGTGCCGATCGCCATGGAAAACATCAGTTCCACCAGCGTGAAACCGCGGGATTTGTGGGTTTTGAAACTCATGGAATGCGGGTGAAGAAATCAAGTTTCTGGCGCTTGGCCGCGGGAGCGCCCGAAGGATACTCGACGGAGATCTTCGCGGTGAGCATGGGAACAGGCCCGGTCTGGGTCTTCGGCACGGCCGAGCTGATGGCGGCCACATAAAGAACCTTCGCGCCGTTGAGATCCTTGAGACCCTTGTCATAAACCGCCTTTGAGACCTTGCCGAGCGGCTTGCCTTCCGGGGAAAACGCCAGTGCCCACACCTCGCTGGCAGGAGGAAACACCTGACCGGTGGTGGTGGTGGTGAAATACTCGGAATGTCCTTCGCGCGAGGCCCGGATCTCATCCATGCAGATCGGGATCATCCACGCGCTGCGGGTTTCCGCCTCGGCGGACATTCCGCTTTTACCGGACTCGGCCAGTGCGCCGAAAACGAGGGGGACCGCGACCGCCATCACACCGACGGCGATGACCACCTCAATGAGAGAGGAACCGCTTTGTCCGGATGTCTTGATTCGGGTGATTTTCATGATCAGTCGATTCGGTAAGGTCGTGCGGTAACACGCCCGATTTTCAGAAGGTTTTCGGAAACTTTGGCAGCGCCGGAACGAATGTTGGCCTTGGCCGTCCCTCCGCGGTAGGAACCTTCCGCAATACGGAACACCACCGGGTCCGAGCCCTTGGGAAGAATGAGCGCGCCTCTTGAGTTGATCTTGATGATGTGGGCGTTGAGCGTGGTCTCCTTGGTGGTGGGACCATAGACGATGTTCACCTGTTGCTCATCCAGGGGATTGCGCACGTTGTCGACTTTGTCACCGAGCAACACCACGCCTGTATTCAGAAACTGCCAACGCGCGATCATGTCATACTTGTCGGTCGTCGGGGTCGGCGCGCCTGCCACGGGCTTCCTCAATCGGAAAAGGCCCAGCCGGCATCTCTCGTCTCCGCCGACAACGTCACCCGGCTCGGCGATGGCAACGACCACATCGGTGCGGGTGGTGATGGCAATGGTGCGGGCTTGTTCAATAAGACCGCTGATCATGTCCGTGCCCGCCTTGCGCGACTGCGAACCGCTTCCACTCAGAAGACTCAGACCTGAAGTCATCAGGATCACGAGGATGGCAATGACCGTGACCATTTCGATCAACGTAAAGGCCTTCGTCCGGTTGCCCGGATTCATCTGATATCGTGAATTCACAAACATGTAATGTCGCTCTGGGGTCATGGGTTGCACGTAACGTGCCAACACGAAGTAAACACAGCAATCTTCCCGCGCAAATTTCACACGCTCAAACCACCACTTGTGACACATCCGCCATAATACATAAAGGCATAAATTACAGATCGTTACAAAAAGCAAACGGCCGCCCCGGACAAGCGAATAACAACCCCCGTCGCACCCTGCACGGTATCACTCGGAACGCACGTCGTACCAGAAATGGTCGGCCGCTTTCCGATCATTTCCACGGAACACTTTGCGGACGAACGCCGGGTTTTTGAAAAGATACCAATCGCCGAACTGGTCGAACTTCCTGCACGAGGTGACCAGCGGCGCGCGGAAAAGCGTGCCCCATGCCCGGCCGGATTCGCGGCCATGTTTTTTGAGCCGCCGCGCGAAATCAATATCCTCCACCGAGACAAACCGGTCATCGAAACCACCGATCGCGTCAAAGTCATGCTTGCGGCACCAGAACATCCCGAAGCTCACTCCGGTGAACGCGAGGTAGGGTAAAATCGCAAATCCACTCGCAACGATTCCGAGCGACCATCGCTCCGGCAATACCAACGCGCCGCCACCTACTACGCGGCCCGTATTTAGAAGCCGCAGGATTTCGCTGAAACTTTCCGCATGCATCCGGCTGTCGGCATCGCAGGTGACGACGACCTCGCCCGAAGCCGCGGCGGCTCCGGCATTGCGGATGAGCGAAAGGTTTTTGGCATCCTCGCGGACGATGATACAGCCGTGGCGCACCGCGATTTCCTCTGTGTCATCCGTGCAGCGGTTGAGCACCACCACGATCTCGACCTCACTTTCAATCCGCTCCGCGGCCCTCTTCGCCGCTTCCAGACAAGCAGGCAAAAACGCCGACTCGTTGTGCGCCGGAACGATGAGGGAAACGCGCGCGCTCATTTTTGTTCATCTTTCGGCTTGTCGTCCCCGCTTCCTCCGCCGAGGAAACCGTCGAGCACTCCGCTGGCCTCGCGGATGATGCCGGTGCCCTGCTCGATGATCTTCACTCCCTTGTCGATCGCTTTGTTCGGATCCTCGCCGAGGACCGAGCGGGTGAACTTGATGACCTTCTCGCCGGTTTCCGGAATCTGATCGAACATCCGCAAGCCGGCGGCGGCGATGAGGCGGTCGGTGAGGTCCTCCTTGGGATCGTCGAGCGTGCCGGTGATCCGCAGCGTGCTCCACAGGAGGCCGCGTTCGCCAGCGATGAAAACGTCGGTCTCCGCGCCGGGGATCGTCGCCAGCGTGCCGGGCGCGAGACCAAGGCGGAAAATGCCGTCGATGTCCCGCCCGTGGATTGTGATGGTGCCTTCGAGGCGGACGAGACCGTCGCTGGAGAGCACGAGATTGGTCAGGTTGAGTTCACCCTTTTTCCAGCGCCAGTCGGTGTGCGCCTCGTTCAGTTGCAGCACGCGGAAACGCCGGGTGTCCGCATAGGCCGCCAGCGCGTCGAGCATCGGCAGGGCGGTGATTACACCTCCTTGGATGGTAAGATTTCCACGGGCGGTCGGAGTGCCGGCGGAATTGTTCATGGTGAAGGTGGAAGCGACGTCGCCGGTCATGCGTTTCGCCCAGTCCTCGCTGAAAATGTCCTCACACGTCATCCCGGACGCTCCACCTTCCATTGAAAACTGGCGCGATTTCATGTCACACTCGCCCGATCCCTCGATACGGCCGTTTTTCCACGCCAGCACCGTCGCGTCGGTGAGAAAAACGTTGCCGTCCTGATAACGCAGCTTCAGCCGGTCGAGCCGGATCTCCGGCAGGATCTTGAACGGCATGCGCACCGTCCCTCCTCTCACCTCCGCACGGTAGGCGTTTTTTCCGCCGGATGGTTCCACGCGCACCGTCATGCCGGAAGCCGTTGCAGGGCCTTCCTCAAGATTCGCCCGCACCACCACCTCGCCCACGTCGATCCCCTGTAGTTCCGCGTCTTTCGGCAACCAGCCGGTTTTCACGACAGGCTTGGTAGCGTCACGTTTCACCTCGGCGGTGACGGTTTCACCCAAGGTTTTGGTGGCATCCACGAAAACCTCCAGCCGCTTCAGGCTGGAGCCCTTGATCTCCCACACGCCCCTGCTCAGCCCACCGAATCCCACCTCCGTGTGCAACCCGTCCGCCCGCAGGCCGGTGACCACGCCCTCGCCCTTCGCCTCGAACGAATCCGTCTCCACCGCCAGCCCGTCCCAGTGGAACGGCGCGAACTCACCCGTCACCCCGGCGAGATCGCTGGCCTCCGATGATAGAAATTTACGGAACGAATCGCTGTGCAGGTAGCGGCGCAGCATCGCATATCCCACGCCCACTCCGAGCACGCAGACGATCAGGAAAACCACCACCGCCCTGCTCCACCATCCGCCCCCGCCGGCGGCACTTCGTTTTCTGGATCTGCGACTCATTTCCCGGACTTTAGCCGCGCCGCCCATGACCGCAAGTCCGCGAAATTTCATGGGCAAGCGGCCCATTTCATGGTTCTCCTATGACGAGTCCATGAAACGCCGCCATTTCCTCACCACCACGTCGGCCGCCATCGCCGCCTCCGCCCTTTCCTCCTGCAACAAGAGTTCCGCCACCACCCTGCGCATCTACACCTGGGCGGATTACATCGACCCGAAACTCGTCGCCAGTTTCGAGAAATCCGCCGGCTGCAAGATCGAGATCGATACCTTCGACTCGAACGAGGCGATGCTCGCCAAGCTCACCGCAGGTGCCACCGGCTACGACGTGCTCACTCCGTCGTCCTACATGATCAAGGCCCTCGTCCGCGAGAAACTGCTGCTGCCGCTGGATCAGTCGAAAATTCCGAATATCAAACACATCGACCCCGCCTACCTCAAGCGCGCGCTCGATCCGGAAATGACCCACTCCGTTCCCTACCTGATGGCCTGCACCTGCATCGCCTGGCTCGGCAGCAAAGTGGAAAAACCCGTGGCGTCTTATGAAATGTTCGACCGCCCCGCGCTCAAAGGCCGCATCACCCTGCTCGATGACATGCGCGAAGTCCTCGGCGCGGCGCTGCTCTCGCTCGGCTTCCAACTGAACTCCGCCAATCCCGGCGAACTCGCGAAAGCCCGCGACGTCGCCCGCCGTTGGAAGCAGAACATCGCGAAATTCGAGAGCGAGCAATACAAGAGCGGCATCGCGTCCGGCGAGTTCCACCTCGTCCAAGGCTACCCCAGCGATCTGCTGCAGGTCGCCGAGGAAAACGGGGACATCGTTGTGCGAATCCCGCAGGAAGGCTCCGCATTCTCCTGCGACGACCTCTGCATCACGAAGGATTCCAAAAATGCGGAACTCGCGCACAAGTTCATCAACTTCATCACCGATCCCACCAACTCCGCGCAGAACATGCAGGCCGTCGCCGGCCGCTCACCTAACAGCTCCGCCTACAAGCTCCTCAGCGAGGACTTCCGTGGAAACGCCGCGCTCTTCCCGGATGAAGCAGTCTTCGCGAAATGCGAACCCATCGACGATCTGGGAGACGCGCTCGCGCTGTGGTCGAAGACCTGGGACGAGGTGACGGCTCCGTGAAAACCACGCATCCAGAGCGGGTGCTATCCAATCCTAGAAACCCCTCGGTTCCGCCCGGTTTCCTTCGATTCAACTGTCGAGTTTGCAGCCGCAGTGTTTGCAGTAATTCGCGGCGGGATCGTGACCGGTCCAGCCGCAATCCCGGCAACGACGTTCGTCCATCGTCACCTGCCGCATCTTTTTCCCAAGCTCGGCGCTGACGATACCGGTGGGCACGGCGATGATTGAAAACCCGGTCAGCATGATGAACGATGCAAGGATTTTTCCGACAACCGTTAGCGGTGCGACATCACCGTAGCCGACCGTGGTGATGGTGACGATGCCCCAGTAGATCGACTGCGGGATCGAACTGAATCCCGGATTATGTTCGCCCTCGACGAGATACATGATCGTGCCCTCGATGGTCACCAGCGTGAGGATGGCGAAAAGGAACACGGCGATTTTCGGACTGCTGGCGCGCAGGGCATTGAGCAACACGTTCGCCTGGCCGAAATGCCGCACCATTTTCAAAACCCGGAACATTCGCAGCAGCCGCAGCACCCGGATGACCATCAGATATTGTGAGCCCGGGATGAACAGGGCGAGGTAGGTGGGCAGCAGTGACAGGAGATCAACGATTCCGAAGAAGCTCGTGACATAGCGGCGCCTGTTCCTGACGACGAGCACCCGTGCGATGTATTCTGCGGTAAACAGCGCGGTGAAAACCCACTCGACGATGAGGAAAGTCTGTTGATGGGCGAGCCTCATGGATTCCACGCTCTCCATCATCACCACCAGCACGCTGGCGGAAATCAGGAGCAGCAGGATCACGTCGAACACCCGGCCTGCCGCGGTATCGGACAAGAAGATGACCCGCCAGGCGCGCTCGCGTCGTGACCTTGGAACGGCGTTGCCGGAGCTTGGAGAATCGGGCGGCGGCGACATTCTGGATAACTATCAAAGCGAAACGGACGGGTCGAGTTCCGCTTTCCGGGGCCGGTCCGACCGGCTACCCGATCAGGTGGTTTTCGCACCTACTCAAATGAGTTGAAAGCATCTCCGCGGACGATCCGAATTCCTCCAGCCAACCAAAACCCAATCCACCCGCATGCCCCTCCGGAAATCCTTCTCGCGCCTGTCCGCTCTCGCCGCCCTGCTCCCGCTGGGTTTCGCCCAATCCTCCAATTTGCCGCCGGGTTTCGCGGAGACACGGATCGCTTCCGGCCTCAATCCCGTCACCATGACCTTCGCTCCGGACGGGCGGCTTTTCCTGTGCGAGAAACAAGGACTGCTGCGTGTCGTGTCCGGCGGGAAGCTGTTGGAAAAGCCGGCGCTCGATCTCACCGACCGGGTGGACAGTTGGAACGAGCGCGGTTTGATCAGCGTTTGTTTCGATCCCGACTTCGCCCGCAATGGCTGGCTCTACATCTATCACACCCACAACCGCGACCCGAAGGACACCAAACACGAGTCCAGCAACAACCGCGTCAGTCGCTTCACCTTGAAAGGCAATGTGGCGGATCCCGGCAGTGAGCAGGTGATCGTGGAAATCGACAACCTTTCGAAAACCGGCTGGCACAACGGCGGCGGACTCGCCTTCGGCAAGGATGGCAAACTCTACGTCAGCACCGGTGAGAACGCCAACGGCTCCAACGCCCAGGACAGTGGAAATCTGCTAGGAAAATTGCTGCGCTTCAACAAGGATGGCTCGGTTCCAAGCGACAATCCGTTCTATCGGGAATACAAGGGCAACAACCGGGCGATCGTCGCGCTCGGCCTGCGCAATCCGTTTGCCATCGCCGTGCAACCGGGCACCGGCCTGCTCTATCTGAACATGGTCGGCGCGAACTTCGAGCAGATCGAGCGTTACGAGACCGGAAAGCCGCCGGAAGCCGTGAACTACGGTTGGCCGGACATCGACGGCCCGCCGAAGAACAAAACAACCCCGCAAGGATACCGCGCGCCGGAATATGCCTACGACCACGGCAGCGGCAAAGGCGTCGCCCTGTGCAGCGGCGATTTCTATCAACCGTTTAGCCGTGGTGCGGATGCGTTTCCCGCCAGCTACAAGGGTAAATATTTCTTCAGCGACTACGGCGGCTGGATCAAGTTCATCGACCCCGCCAAGCCGGACACGCGGCTCGATTTCGCGACTGGCATCAACCGGCCCATCGACGTGAAAACCGCGCCGGATGGAGCGCTTTGGTACATCGAGCGCGCGGGTATTCCCGGCGGATCGGACACCGCGAACTCCTCCAGCAAGGACGGCTCGCTGTGGCGGGTGCGCTGGACGGGCGAAGGCGGGAATCAGACTACAAAACCCGCGGAGAAGGCCCAACTGCTCGCCGGCCTGAAGCTTCCCGCCACCGCCGACGAAACTCTTCCAACGACGCTCTCGGCCACCGGAGTTTTCACCGACCGGAACCTGACGCCACGTCCCGGCATCCTGCCCTATGGCCTCAACAGCACGATCTGGGCGGACGGCGCGACCATCCGGCGCTGGGTTGCATTGCCTGATGGAAAGAAGATCGGATTCTCACCCACCAGTGAATTCAAGTGGCCGGGCGGCACGGTTTTCATCCAACATTTTGAAATGCCAACCGGCGGAACCACCCGCCGTCTGGAAACGCGCTTGCTGGTTCTGGATGCCACCGGCAGCTTCGGCTACGGCGCGAACTACCGTTGGCGCGCCGACGGTTCCGAGGCCGATCTGGTCGATCCCGCCGGCCAGGAGGAGGTGCTGAAAGTTGGTTCCCGCGAGCAGACCTGGACGTATCCCTCGAGCGGTCTTTGTTTCATGTGCCACACGCCCAATTCAGGATTCGTCCTCGGCCCCAAGGCGCGCCAGCTCAACGGCGATTTCGCCTATCCCGGTGGAAAAGCCGACAACCAGCTCCACGCCTGGAATCGACTGAAAATGTTCGATCCGCCGCTGAATGAGAAATCGATTACATCCTATCCGAAAACCTGCAGGATCGACGACCCCTCAGCATCGTTAGAAGACCGGGTCCGATCCTATCTGGATGGGAACTGCTCCCACTGCCATCGCCCCGGCGGCACCGGTGCCGGATGGGACGCCCGCTTCGAAATCCCGCTCGCCGCCCAAGGCATCATCGGCGGCGAGGTGCGCAACACGCTCGGCATCGAAGGCGCGAAAGTCGTGGTGCCCGGCGATATGGCCAAGTCGATCCTCCACACCCGCATGGCCGCCACCGGCATCGCCGAACGGATGCCGCCAGTCACCCGGAACGTCCCGGACACCGTGGCGCTGGAGGCTTTCGAAAAGTGGATCAGCGGGCTTAAGGAGCGCTGATTAACACCGCCCTATTTTACCGGACATCTCGCGAAAACCGGGCTTCGTATGCGGGATCCAGAGTGCCAAACAGTTTATCCCAGATGAGCGTGTAGAATCCGAAGTTGTATCGCGGATGTTCATGGTGTTCCGCATGAAAGGTGGATGTCCCGACCAGCCGCAGCAGAGGCACTGACTTCAACGCGGAGGGAAACGGTTCGACGCCCGAATGTCCGAGGGTTCCAAAGAGCACGTTGAGCGTCAGGAAGCCGATCAGGCCACCGAGCGAGATGGGAAGGATCATAAGGACGACGATCATCAGCCCGCCGAAGCCGAGAATTTCCAGCGGATGCAGGACGAAGAGACTGATCGGATTCGTCGTTTCGTGACGGTGGTGGAAATTGTGGAAGAGTCGATAGACGGACGGGACGTGAGCCAACCGGTGGAGGAAATACATGCCGAGGTCCATGGCGAGGATCATGAGAAGGCAATCGAGGATTCCGTGGAGGATTTCCGGCTGGCGGATACGGATCCAGCCGTCACGCCACAGCGCCCATCCCACCACCGAGATACCAGCGTTGAGGACGATGGAACCAAAAGCGGCTGCCAGTTCGACGGGCCGCAGCGGCTCCCAGCGGTCGAATATCCGTTTCCGATGGAAAATCCGCCCCAGCGTCCAGCAGAAAGCGACCGAGGAAACGAAGATCACACCATTCAGCACGAGAAAGAACGCGGAGATTTCCGGGATGCTAGCGGCTTTGAGTCCTTGCATCAATTCATTCGCTGTCACCTTGGATTCCGGTGGAGTTGATCCGCTCCATGAACGGGAAGAAAGAACCGATATCAGCAACTTCTTTCCCGAACTCCGTGCTCATGAATTCGGGAGACGGAATCATCCCGACCCTGCCAAGGTCGAGCCGATCGGAATCCCAACAGGTGCCGATCGTGTTGTCCAGCGAGTGGATTTCATCGGTATGCCAGGTGCAGGCATGGATCAATGATTCGAAGGCGGAGTCTTCCAGGTCGAAAAGCTTTCCACGAAGGCTTGCCGCATATTCGGCACCGCGTTTCCCGTGTTGGGGATCGTTATTTTCGTTTTCCCGTTTGGAATCGTGAAACCACGCGAAAAGACGCGTCACGAGGGTATCGGCACCGGTTTGCGTCGCGAGCCAGAGGCCGTTTTGTTCGACACGTTTCCAGTGGGTGGGCCCATGAATCGAATGAGGTCCGGCAGGAAACTGTCCGCTCACCGTCGCCACAAGTTTGTCGAAATCACACCAGCGCTGAGGTTTCATGCGATCCGCACTCTGTTGGAAAACGGTCGAAAGGGAATTCCCGAATCGCAGGTCTTCCAAAATCTGCAGACGTCTCCAATTTCGCTGTAGGTTCCGGCAGAATGGTTCCAGGAGGCGAGACAACCTTTGCATGATTACTGGGGATGTTTGCAGGAGTCGTGATGATTCCGCCAGGAGCATCAATAATCGATTCGATGGATGAGATGCCGCGCTCAAGCGAGAACCGTAGGGTTGGGGTAAGCTTCGAGGTCTTGTCCTTGCTCCCTTCATTTCCCTAGTGGACAGTTTTTCGGAAAGAATTTGCCAAGGATCCCTTCGCTGCGGTGTTTTAATGGTGATGAAGCCCATGAAATACCACCTTGCTCTGACCATCCTCCTTGCCGCCCTCATTACGCCCGCCTCCGCGATGTTCATGCGACCGCAGATGGTCCCCGTGGATCGCCTGCTCAAAAATGCCGAAACCAATCTAGCGGCTCACCCGGATTCCGATGAAGCGCACTACATTGTCGCGCGGATCCATTATCTCGCCTTCGCGCGGTGCAGCACCTCGGTCCCCGCGTTTTCCGAAGCCGACCAGCAGGGTAAGCCAGCGCTCCCGCCAAACTGGATGATCGACACAAAGCGCTCCGAGGACCTGGACGATACGAAGCTGGCCGCCCACGCCAACGCTGCCCTGACCGGTTTCCGCGAACTCGTGAAAAAGGATGCTGCCAACGGGCTCCATCAGCTCGGCCTCGCGAGTTTGCTGGAACAAATTTCCGAATGGAAGGAGCGGGCCAAACCCGCCGAACTCCCGGCCGATCTGAAGGCGGTCACCCGTGACCAGGCACGCGATGCCTATCTCGCCGCGTTCCGGGCCAGTTTGGGCAAGGACTCGACGCTCAAACACCAGCCGATCAGCGGGCTTGAGAGCTTGGTGAGTTATGAGGCGGGCAAGGCATTCATTCGTCTGGCCGGAGCGAAAAACAATGCGGGTGCCGATCTCGGAAGCGAGGCGAAGGAAGTCAGGGAAGGCTTGGTCAAGCTTGATGCGATCCCTCCCAGCGGCGCGGTGACCCCCATCATTTTCTCGATGCGGCCGGTGGGCGGCGTGGATGAACTCCTCGCGCCCGGAAAGGTGGTTCATTTTGACTTGCGCGGCTATGGTCCGGCAGGAAGGACGACGTGGCTCCAGCCTGACACGGCCTTGTTGGTGTGGGATCCTGCCAAACGTGGTGACATCACCTCGGGCCAACAGCTTTTCGGCGGCTACTCGTTCCAGATTTTTCGTGCAACAGGATACGACGCCCTGGCCGCGCTTGATGACGATGGTAACGGAGTGCTCGAAGGGCTGGAAACAGGAGGAATCCGCGCCTGGTTCGATTGCAACGGCGACGCCGTGTCAGCCAGCGGTGAAATGCGTGATTTGAGCGAGCTCGGCATCGTCGGCATCAAGGTAAGGGCGACCGGAAAGGACGGCTCGCATCCCACCTGCGACAAAGGGCTCATGCTGCGCGACGGCACCACCTTGCCCACCTGGGACTGGATGGCGCTGCCGGTGAAGAATTGAACGCGATGCGGATGGATCTCAGTGCCACTATTCATTTTTTGACGACCCGTGGACCAAAGGATCTCAGAAAAGCCCCCTCGTTTTCACGGGAGGCTTTTTGAAGGAAACAGATATTTCCGTGAACGCTTGCCCTCGCCAGCCAGAAGATTTTCAGTCCCTGCGGCGGCGCAGCAGACCGACACCGATCAGCAAGCCGGCCAAGGAGCTGGTGGGCTCGGGGACGGCGGTCCACTGCAAGGTGGTTCCGCTGAAACTGAAATGACCTTCTCCGGCCGCGGTGGCGATGGCCGTGGCACCGGATCCACTGGCCGTCAGGCCGGCACCGGCGAATGTGGTGAACAGCGTGTTCAATGCGCTTAGCCCCGAGGCGGAAAACACGTTGCTCCAGCTTTTGTTCGTATCCCAAAATGCGGCGGCGTAGGTGTTGGTGCCCAGAACGATGGTGAACACGGAAGTGCCGGAAGCCGCGCCGGTCGCCAGAAGTTGGCCGTAGTTTCCGGAATTGGATGCGTTGCCACCTGGATCACTGGTGCCCGCATTCAAATCCCATTCGAAAATCGAGTTGGAGGCGAAATCCACCGTGCTCGCGATGGTCATTTTATTGCCACTCGTCTGCGCGGTGGGGGCGAGTGTGCCGGAAGCATTGACCATCGTCGCGCCGCCGATGGTGCCGGTGCCGGTAAGCTTGGCATTTACAAATACATTTCCGGTCGCAGAGGTCTGGTTGCCGTTGATCGCCAAAATGCCGGCACTCGCGGTGGTGGTCCCGGTATAGGTATTGTTGCCGTTCAGCGAGAGCGTTCCGTTTCCTGTCTTGTTCACATTTCCGCCGGTGCCATTGACGATGCCGTTGATGGCAAGGGTGTTCCCATTGCTGTCGAAGGAAGCCGTCGCACCGTTGGCGATGGAAATACTGCGATTGGCATGGAGTGAAATGTTATTCGCGGTGTCCTGGAGCGTACCGCTGGCAGTAAACTGGATGTTGTTGTAGGCGCCCGCAGGTGCATTTCCGAGGCTGCCATCGCCGTAGATGCCCAGAGTGCCGCCGGCGATCTGCGTGCCGTTGGCGTTGAGCGAGGAGTTGCTGGTGCCGGTGTAACCGTTTGCTGTGTTGGAAAGAATCAGGGTGCCGCCGCCCTGCTTTACCAGAAATCCTCCCGCTCCCAATGAACTCGTCAACGCCTGCGATATCGTGACCGTGCCGGCGGTTGCCGTATCCACGGTGAGCTTTAGAGCCTTGATGTCGAATGCGCCCGTGGAAGTGGTCAGCGAACCACCTGCGGCCTGTTTCAAGAGCAGGTCCGCATCCAGCGTGATCGCTCCGGTGAGGATATTCGTACCGCTGGTGTTCAGCGAATCGATGGTCTTCGTGCCTGCGGAGCCACCGCGCACATTGATGGTGTTGCCGAGGCTTTGACCGCCCGAGGAGGCTCCTAAGGCGAACGTCGCCGCAGCGCCGGTCGCCACCGTGTCACCCAGTTGGATCGTGCTGGTGAGAGAACCGCCGGAACCGATAGTCAGCTTTCCCGCGTTGATGAAGGTGTCACCTGTGTAAGTGCTGGCTCCGTTGAAAACCACATCGGTAGAAGTGCGGGAGCCCCCGCTTTCGTCGATACCGATGACCACCGCTTTGCCGGTACCGCTGATACCGCCGCTGAAAGTCACTTTACCCGTGCTCTGGCCGGCGATCCGAAGCTGGGCCACTTGTGAACCTGTGATGCCGACGTTGTTAAATGCCAGTTCACCCGTGTTGCGGGCGGAAATTTGACCAAAGGTCGCACCCGCCGTGGCGGCGAAGTTGACCGTGAGCGACGAGAAGGTTTGTTTGACGGTTGAATCACTCAGAATCCAAGAATGAGCGCCGCCGAAATCAAACAGGTTCAGTGCTCCCGAACTTGAAGTGAGAGTGTAGGCCTTGGTGTTTGAAAAGTAGACCCGCCATTGGCTAACGACGCCAGCGTTGTTGTTCGAGGAGACATTTCCATTCCCCTTGAACTCAAGTTGGCCGTAATTGCCAACGCCACCACCGCTCCAGTTCGTTGTCGTGCCCCAATCGGTGCCCGAATTCGTCCATTCGTTAAAAGTTTGAGCCTGCAACTCCGTGGCGTTCGTGAAAAACAAAGTCACAACACTAACAGAAATCGCCACACGTCTGATTTTCGTGCGCTTGGAAAGCACGGTGGCGGCTTTCACGAATTGAACAAGGCTTCCGGGTTTCATGGAATTAGAGGCTCCTAAGGCCTGGGGAGGGGTTTCAACCGAGCGGACAAACTCGGGCTGCAATAGGGAGATGTGTCCGTCGCCGGGAGGGTTTAATAAAAACATGCTTTTCCGGGCGGCGTCCTTTTTGTCCGTTCGAGTATCGGCACCGGGCAGGCGCGGGAAACGGAGCACGGAAAATGAGGACACAAAAAAGCCCCTCGTTTTCACGAGAGGCTTTTGAAATAAGACAGGCGGAATGAATTGCCTAGGGGCCAGCCGGTCAGGGCTTCGCCATTTTCAGAAGGCCTGCTAGCGCAGGCTCTGGATTCCGCGGTCCTGGTGTTAGCGCGTGCTGCGATCTTCGACGCTCGGGCCTTTGGAGGCGCGCTTGCGGGCGTTGGCGTCGAGGATGCGCTTGCGGAGGCGGATGTTCAGCGGGGTGGCTTCCACGAGTTCGTCGGCATCGATGTATTCGATGGCGCGCTCGAGGGAGAACCGCAGGGCTGGGGTGAGCTTGGAGGTTTTGTCCTTGCCTGACGAACGCATGTTGTCGAGGTGCTTCTCTTTAACAGGGTTGACGGGAAGGTCGCCGACGCGTGGGTTTTCACCAACGAGCATGCCGCCGTAAACCGCGTCGCCGGGAGCGACGAAGAGGATGCCGCGGTCTTCGAGGGTTTGCAGGGAGAACGGGGTGGCGGTGCCGGCGTCCATCGAGACGAGCGTGCCGGTCGTGCGGTTCTGGATGTCGCCGGCGTGTGGGGCGTATTCCTTGAACAAGTGGGACATGATGCCGTGGCCGGACGTCAGGTTTACGAGCTCGGTTTCGAAGCCGATGAGGCCGCGGGTCGGGATGGTCGCTTGGATAAAGACGCGGCCGGAAGCCTCGGTGTCCATGTGCTCCATGAGGCCCTTGCGGTTCATGAGGATTTTCAGGATGCCTTGGGTGTAGTCGCCGGGTGCTTCGACGTAGAGGGTTTCGAATGGTTCGAGGAGCTTGCCTGCGTCGTCGCGGCGATAGATCACGACCGGACGGGAAACGAGTACTTCGAATCCTTCGCGGCGCATTTGCTCGACGAGAACGGCGATCTGCATGGAGCCACGGGCGGAGACGTTGAAGACGCCCGAGATGTCGGTGTCCTCGACGGTGATGGAGATGTTGGTCTTCAACTCACGCATCAAACGCTCACGGATGGCGCGGGTGGTGACGTGCTTGCCTTCCTTGCCGGCGAGAGGGCCGTCATTGATGGAGAACTGCATCGAAACCGTCGGCGGGTCGATGGCGACGAATGGAAGCGGCTCCTGGTCGGCGTTGCCGGCGATGGTTTCGCCGATGTCGATGTTTTCAATACCGGCGGCGATGCCGACGATCCCGCCCGCTCCACAGCCATCGGAGTCGGCGGTGGCGAGGCCGGAGTAAGTGAAGGTTTTGAGGACCTTGGATTGGACCTTGGTGCCGTCCTGACGAAGGAGGAAAATGGTGTCGCCCTTTTTCACGCTGCCGCCGAGGACCTTGCCGACGGCGACGCGGCCGACGTATTCGTCCCACTCGATGTTGGAAACGAGCATGAGGAACGGTGCGTCCGGATCGGCCTTGGGAGCCGGGATATGCTCGATGATTTTCTTGAGAAGCGGGATGCAGTCCTTCCGCTCGTCGTTCCAATGGTCCATGAAATAGCCGTCGCGGGCGGAGCCATAGCAGAAAGGAGCGTTGAACTGGTCTTCATCGGCATCGAGGTCGAGGAGGAGTTCGAGGACCTGGTCGTGAACCTTGTCCGGAGTGGCGAGCGGGCGGTCGATCTTGTTGACGACGACGATCGGCTTGAGGCCTTCCTGCATCGCTTTACGTAGCACGAAGCGGGTTTGGGCCTGTGGGCCGCCGGACGCATCGACGACGAGAAGCACGCCATCGACCATTTTCATCACGCGCTCCACTTCGGCACCGAAGTCGGCGTGGCCCGGGGTGTCGACGATGTTGATGGTGTAGCCTTCCCAGAGAATCGCGGTGTTCTTCGCCTTGATGGTGATGCCCTTTTCACGCTCGAGGTCCATGGAGTCCATGGCGCGCTCGGTGGTGGCTTGGTTTTCACGGTAGGTGCCGCCCGCTTGCAGGAGTTGGTCGACAAGGGTGGTTTTCCCATGGTCAACGTGGGCGATGATGGCGAGATTGCGGATTTTCAGAGACATGGGAACAAGTGATGAGTGCGGCCTTCCGTGAGAAGGGGGCGGGGCTATGCACGGTTTTTCCCGTGATGGCAAGGCGGGATTCCCTGAAAAAACGCCGGAGTGGCCGAAAACCTCCGTTTCAACGGGCAATCTCGCTGTGAAAACGGGCGGATCTGAGGAATTTCCGGCGCTCTTTCGACTGGAGAACGATCACGGCGAAGAAGGAGATCATCAGGAGCAAGATGGAGAGAAAGCAGCCTTCGATGACGGTGGTCAGATAAATTTTGAGGAAACCGGCGTGTTCCATCCGGGCGACGGAGAAGCCCGATCTGAAAGTTCGGATCAGCGACTCGACCATCTTGACGGCGATGTTTCCGCACCAGAAATCCGGCGAAATCGCGAGTGCCGGAGTGAAGACTGAGAGAAACGAAAGTCCGGCAATCCATGAGCGGATCTTCGCGCCTGCCTTGAGGGATCGCGAGAGGATGTTCCTTTCATCGGACAGCGGTCCCGGCAGCGAGGTGAGCGCGGCGTAGAGCAGGATGAAACTGCCGATGCCACACAGCATCGCAAGGATGGCGGCTGGATTTTCCGACAGTTGCAGCCAAAGCAGCGCGATCGCAAAACTCGGCGCGGCATTCACGATGCAGTGAAAACTCCAGAACCGGAGCTGGCGCGGAAAAACGGCAAAAAACGCGGAAGATTTCATAAAGTTCGGAGTTTCTACCCCTCATTTGTGAACCCCTGATGAATCAGGTGTGAAATCCCCCGCAGATTCCAATCATCGCGTTCTTTCTTGTCATCCAGCAGCCATCCCGCGAACCTGCGGACAGTTCCATTTTTCCCAACCATGCAAATCATCCTCGGCTGCATCTTCGGCTTTTTACTCTGGTTCGCCATGCGCTACCTCGTCGCCGGAATCTATACCGTCGCCCAGAACGAGCGCGCGGTGAAAACCAGCTTCGGCCGCGCCGAGCGCGTCGGCAACCTGACCACGCTGGACGACCCGATTTCCGATCCTCTCAACCCGGACCAGAAAAACCGCTACGTTTACCCGCAGGTCCGCGTCATTCAGCCCGGCGGTCCGTATTTCAAATGGCCGTGGGAACGCATCCATAAAATCTCCGTCGCCACCGAGACCGTGAACATGGCTTGGGATCCCGAGGACCCGTCCGCCAATTACAACGGCACCATGCTCGAGGCCGTCACCAAGGACCAGCTCAACACCGGCCTCACCGGCCAGATCCGCTACCGCGTTTCCGAGCGCAACCTCTACGCCTTCCTGTTCGGCATCAAAAACCCCTTCGCCCACGTCATGGGCTACTTCGTTTCCGTGCTGCGCGAACGGATCGCCAACTTCGAAGCACCCGCCATCCCTAACGAAGACGGCAGCCCGGACAGCGCCGCCGTCATCGGCATTTCCATCAACGACCTGCGGAAAAACCTCCGCGATCTCAACGAGCACATGGACAAGGAGTGCCTTTCGTCCGCCGCCCGCTACGGCATGGTGCTGGATGCCACGCTCATCACCGGCATCGATCCCCCGCCGGAAGTCGAGTCCGCGCTCGCCGCCATCAACACCGCCTACAACCAGGTTTCCTCCGACATCTCCCTCGCACAGGCCTCCGCCGACCAGAAAATCGTGCAATCCCGGCGCGCCGTGGAAATCGAAACCCTCAAAGCCCAGGCCGAGGTCGAGCCGCTCGTCCGCCTCGCCGCCCAGCTCGCCGATTTGAAACGCCACGGCCCCGACGCCCTCCGCGCTTACATCCGCAACGTCCGTCTCTCGCTTTTCGACAAAGCCCATCAAGTCTTCGTGGAATCAAAAAAATGAACTTCTTCATCGCCACCGGTATTTCATTCGTGGGCTTCGCCATCGCCGTGCCCCTTTTCCTCGGCATCTGTCGCATGCTGGGCCTCTACGCCATCGTCAACGAGCGCCAGTGCAACGTCTATGTGCTCTTTGGCAAAGTGTTAGCCACCATCGACGAGCCCGGCCTGCACATCCTGTTGTTCAAACTCGGCCCCGCCGCCTTCATCGTGAACTGGCTCGGCCAATGCCACGTGCTCGACATGCGGATGGACCAGGAATACCTCCGCAGCCAGCCCGTGAACTCCGAGGAAGGCGCGCCCATGGGCATCGGCATCTGGCATGAAATGTTCATCAGCGACCCCGTCGCCTATCTGTTCAAAAACAGCGACCCTCGCGGCTCTCTCTCCGCCAACGTCAGCAACTCCGCCGTCCGCTGCCTCAGCAACATGCCGCTCGCCACCATGATGGTGAACCGCCATTCCATGAGCGACACCGTTCGCAACGAGGTCTCGCCGAAATCCCACGAATGGGGCTACAAACTCGGCTCCATCTACATCCGGAAAGTCCACTTCCGCGACATCGGCATGATCCGCCAGATCGAGAGCAAGGTGGTGAACCGCCTGCGCCAGGTCACCTCCGCCATCAAACAGGACGGCGCGAACCAGGTGAGCATCATCACCAGCACCGCCGAGCGCCAGGCCGCCGTCGAGTTTGCGAAAGCCGCCGCCATCCGCCCGCAGATCGTTGGCCAGTCGCTCCAACAGATTTCCCAGGACCGCGAGGTTTCCGAAGCCATGTTCGAGATTCTGGAAACGCAGAAGGTCGTCAGCAGCGGCGCGAAACTCACCGTCCTCCCGCAGGGTGGCGAATTGTTAGCACAACTCATCGCCGGCCAACCGGAACCTGCCAAATCCACCCCGCCGCCGATTTCCTGACTGGGAAGGTTATGGGTTCCGCGCCTTAATGGTTTGGAACCTCAAGGACCTGCCGGAATGCCAGTCTTCAAAGAATGCGGGATCGGCTTGGAAGGCACGCGGTCATGACCATTCCCCCACTTCTTCAGTCCCGGAGGGACAAACGGAAATTAGCCGGTGGCGTGAGCCACCGGACCCCTCCTCCAAATCATTCCAGCCCCGGCAGGGGAGGCGGAAGGGCCGCATCACCAGAGATACCGCTCATCATATTCCACCCCGCTGCGTTTCAGAAGTTCCACATACTCTTCTTGAAAAGTCCGCATCCGGTGATGCTCTTCCTGCTTTGCGATGTATTCCCGCACCACGTCGCGCTGCGAAGCGCTAACCGTGAAAGCCCCATATCCTTCCTGCCAGGAAAACCCACGATCGCCGGTTTCATCATGCACCCAGCGTGACGAAACCGCTTTTACATCGCGCACCACATCCGCGAGGCGAGCTGTTGCCCGCAGGCCGATGAGAAGATGGACATGATCCTCAACACCACCGATAGCCTCCGGCACGCCCTCCACATTCCGAACCACTCCACCGAGATAGGCGTGCAATCGCCCGCGCCAGACCTCGGCGATGGCGGGAACGCGGTTTTTCGTGCTGAAGACCAGATGGTAGTGGAGGGATAAATGGGTCGATGACATCGTGGCAACGGTTCCGGCACCCCTGCCGGGGCGCATGTGTTTTTCTATCGCAATCCGGTGGCTGACGCCACCGGCTAATTTCCGGCTACCCCGCTGGGGTAATTGGGTCTTGTCGAAAGGAAATGTCTAAAAGCCCATCCCGCTGTCATGGTCGAAATCAGAACAGACTGTCGTATTTTCCAGCCTCCTCGGTATCGACCACCAAGCCCCGCGTGAACAGAGACAGGAAATTGTAAATCACCGCGATCACATATCCTCCGATGCCACCGATGAGGAATGACGCAAATGGATAAATTAAGGAAAGCGGCAGCAACCCCAGCCCACCCCCATTGAAGCCGAATGGACCACTCAGCGTAATATTGCCTCCTACCATCGAGCCAAAAATTCCAAACAGGGCTACGAAACAACCGATGACAAAATAAATCCCCCCAAGTGTGAGTGTTAACGACAAAGGTGAGATGCGTTTGATGCGGAGTGTCATTGCGAAAAACTGAGCGGATGCGGGAAGGCAGGCAATCTTCAAATTGCTAGATGATGGGACAAATTAGGGCACAATCGAGAAAAGAGTGGGAACCGGCTCTAACTGCATGGATTTTCCGAGCGCCGCTTTTCACGCGCCAGCGTCACTGGGCTAGGAAAGTTGCCCACAAGGTTCTGTCGCGAGAATGGGGCCGAAACTCGTCGGAGCGACAGGTTCTTGTGGACAACTTTCCGGTGCCCGGATGCTTGGCGGGATTTTGCTTTGTAGGCTGGCCTGCCGGTGCCTGTCGTGTAAAATCCGCCCGTGGCTGTTGAACATCTTTTTACTCAGGCGCTGGGCCTGGCTTCCCCATGGAAAGTCATCACCTGCGACTTCGATCCCGTTGCCAAGACGCTGGAACTGGCCATCGATTTCGAGCGCGGGGCACGCTTTACCGATCCGGAAACAGGTGAGGCTTGTCCCGTCCACGACACCGTCCAGCGAAGCTGGGAACACCTCAGGTTCTTCGAGCACAGGACCACGATTCGCGCGAGGGTTCCCCGCATCACCACCCCGTCGGGAGCTGTTAAAACCGTCGAAGTGCCATGGGCCAGACCCAACGGCGGGTTCACGCTGCTGATGGAAGCCTACCTGCTGGCCATGGCCAAAGTTCTACCCGTCGCCGAAGTGTCACGGCAAACCTCTGTCAGTGAGGATCGAATCTGGCACTTGGTCCGCGCGCGTGTCGAAGAAGCTTGGAAAAGGGCTGACTGGAGCGAACTCAAGCGACTGGGAGTCGACGAAACCTCCACGCGCAAAGGACACAAATACGGCACGGTCTTCCTTGAAATCAATGGTAAGGAGACCTCGCGTGGACGCGGTGCCTCGAAGGTCGCCCGGCTGCTCTACTTCACTCCGGGCAAGGACAAGGAGACCTTCTCGGAGTTCGTCGCCGAACTCAACAGACGCGGCGTGAACCCTTCGCAAGTTGAGGAAATTGCCATGGACATGTCCAAGGCGTTCATCGCGGGTGCTGGCGAACACTTCCCCGAAGCCCAGATCAGTTTCGACCGTTTCCATGTCATGAAGCTCTGTGGCGAGTCGCTCGACGAGATTCGCAAGCAAGTGGTCCGTGAGAACGGCAGTCTGCCGCGAGGGGCGATGTGGGCGCTGCGAGGCAACCCGGAAAACCTCAAGGAGGAGCAGCGCCAACTTCGGGAGCAAATCTGCAAGGAGCACGGAAAGATCGCGCGTGCGCTCTCGATCCGGGAGTTTCTCTCAGACCTGTGGAACTATCGGACGCGCCGTGACGCCGAGGAGCACCTGGGGTTGGTAATCTCATGGTGTCGCCGTTCGCGGATGCAGCCGTTCGTCAAACTGGGCAAGATGCTCAAGAGGCACATGGACGGCATCCTCGGGTACTTTAACAACTACACAACCTCGGCCGCGATCGAAGCCGTCAACGGCCTGTTGCAACTCGCCCGCCGAAGGGCAAGAGGCTACCGCACGTTCCGCAACTTCCAAGCCATGGCATACTGGATAGCGGGTGGTCTAACCATCGAATTTCGACCCATATCAACCCACTAAAAGTTCAGGAGCGCCG
>JBDSNC010000031.1:0-29666 GCA_039915545.1 Luteolibacter sp. | reverse complement strand
CGCCTGCCCTGACGCCCTGAACGTCGCCACCCGCCTCGCCGAGCGCGGCCATTCCACCGCCATCCTCCAAGGGGGATGGGAAGCTTGGAAAGCCGGCGAACTCCCCATCGAATAACCCTTTTTTCATCCTACCCACATGTCAGCCACCTCATTTACCAACGTCACCGTCGATGCCAAAGCCAACGTCTATTTCGACGGCCGCGTCATTTCCCATACCGTGCGTTTCTCCGACGAAACCAAGAAGACCCTCGGCCTGATCTATCCGGGCAAGTTCCATTTCGGCACCGCCGCCCCCGAGCGTATGGAAATCATCGCCGGCACCTGTGAGGTGATTCTCGACGGCACGAAGGAAGTGCTGGTCATCGAGGCCGGCACCGCGTTCGACGTCGCCGGCAACAGCGGCTTCACGATCACGGTGAAGGACGGCATCTGCGAATACATCTGCTCGTTCCTCCCTGCCTGATGCGGTCCGCCGCGTTCATCCGGAAAACCGCCGCATGTCTTCTGGCAGCGGCATTTCTGAACTCCTGCGGCATCCGCCTTCCCGATACGCCGGTGCCCGGCCGACATGCGGGCGGGACGAAAACCTACGTCTCGAAACCGGGCAAGGATCCGGACTTACTGGTCTGGCTCATCGCCGACGACCTGCACACCGGGATGGTCTTTGAATACGATTGGCTGTTGGAATCCGGATTCATCCCGCCGGATGGGTTCGGCCATCCGAAATATGTCACGCTGAGCTGGGGAGATAAGACAGCCTACGTGGAAAAAGGACTTCACACGCCGTGGAAATTCTTTCGAGCCCTGTTCACGCCCACGCCCTCGGTGATGGAGCTGATCCCGGCAAACTGGAACATCCCGGAAGTCTGCCCTCACCAGCGGATCTGGCGGAAACTCGTCCAGCGCGAACGGGGTGAGGACCTCGTCGCGTTCCTGAACGATTGCAGCAGGATGGGCGCTGATGGAAAACCGCAGATCGTCGGCACCTCGAGCTGGGGTGGCGGTGTGCTGCTGGAATCGCGGCACATCTATTTCGTCCCGCGGATGTGCAACACCTGGACCACGGAGGCGATCGAATCGCTCGGTGGCGATATGAATCCATGGCTCGCCATCACCGCGAACGGTCTGATCCGCCAAGCGGAAAAGCCGCCGAACGATTTCGAGCAGATCTGGTGGGGCAACGGAGTGAAGCCCTAACGATCCAGCCACAGCCTGCCGGCGCTGCGGCGCAGCCTCATGCCGCCGGGAAGATTGATGGCGGCGGGATTTTTCACATCCAACAGACTGAGCGAGCTTTCAACGAGCGCGCGGTCGGGCGATGCTGTTCCGTTTTCCATCAGGAATTTCCGCAGGGCGGCGCATTGTAGGCCTTGGGGAAGTTTCCTCAACGCGCCGAGATGAAGGCGGCCCTGGGGATCGAGCACGTCCGCCTGTTGGAGAGCCCAGTTTTCCAGAGATTCGATTTCCCCCGTGGCGGCGAGCGCCCGGCAGATGGCGGCTGCGGGATCGCGGCCGGAGATTTCCGCCAGCAGTGGGAGTGCTTCGTTGCGCAGGCGGTTGCGGAGGGCAACGGGTTCCGCGTTGCTGGCATCCTCCCGCCATTTGAATTTTGCGGAAATCAACCAACCAATAAGATCCGCGCGGCGCATGGCTAACAACGGCCGGTGGAATTCCAGTTTCGCACCGGATCCCGTGGTGAAATTCTGGAGGGCCCGCATCCCTTTCAATCCGTGCGAACCGCGCAGGAGATTCCACAAAACCGTCTCCGCCTGATCGTCGGCATGGTGGGCGAGGACGATGCGCGGGCAGCGGTGTTTCCGCGAGCAGTCGGCGAAAAATGCGTGACGGGCATGACGAGCGGCGGTTTCCATCGATTCGCCACGCTCCCTCATCCCCGCCGTGACGTCTGCTTTTCCCACCTCACTGGGCAATCCGAGCTTCGCCGCCAACCGTTTCACGAACAACGCGTCTCCCGCTGAAGCCCGCCCGCGCAGGCCGTGATCAAGATGGCAGACGACAAGGTTGGAAAATCCAGCTACCACCATCAGATGCAACAGCGCCACGGAATCCGCCCCGCCGGAAACGCCAACCAGCCAGCGTTTTTTGCGGGGGACGGAGGCGAACCATGGAGATTTCTCAATGAGCGTCACACGGGCATTATGAAGACGATTGCGTCAACAGCGCCAGTATTTCCCGCATCATCATTGCGGGTCACCACGCCATTTCATTCGGAATGCGGGAACCGGACAACAGATCTTGAAAAACACTTCCCATCGCTAACAACATAATCGCAGCATCTCCCCGTGATCATCGCATTCGTCTCCAGAGGTGCAGGGATACTGGTCATTCCGGTTGTGGCACTGCCCATTTTCACCTGCATCGGGTTTGTATGCACATTCTTTCCTGAACCGCGGCCAAGCCCGCCCATCTGGGTGTTTGGTGCCTGTTTGCTCCTGTCAGCGGTTGTTCTTTTCGTGTTGAACCGCCATGTGAAACAGGGAGCTCAGCCGGCCCCGCGCCCTTCCGTCTCCGGCAATTATGCGAAATACGCCCGGAAACAGACGATCGACGCAGAGACTTCCAAAGTGAGGTCCACACGACGTTTTTCCGCGGACAACGATACCGGCTGGTTCATGTTTATTCCCACAGGCGCTTGGCCGTTCATCATCGGAGCGTTGGGCACTTTTCTGATTGCCGGTAATATCGTGGAATCAATCGTGACCCACGATGCTCCAAAAATTACCCGTCCTCCGAAATAGAGCTGTTCCGCGCTCAATCCTTCCACCGTTCACAACCTTCTTTGTGACCCCGACGTGAGGCCCAAGACCGTTGTCGACCACGCGCGGAGGCGTGTTTCCTCCTTTGATTCCGTACTTGGCACCAGCCGCGAATCCCACAAAACTCCATCCATGCAGACCGCTCCATTTCTCAAGGATCTCTTCGACCTGTCCGGGAAGACCGCCGTGATCATCGGCGGCACCGGCGAACTTTGCGGCACGATCGGCGTGGGCCTCGCCCGCGCCGGTGCCGAAGTCGTGCTCGGCGGACGCATCCCTGAAAAAGCGGAAAAGCGTTTGGCGGAAATCGAATCCCACGGGGGCAAGGGCTACTTCGTGCCGGTCGATGTGACATCGCGCGACTCGCTGCATCACCTTCTCGACACCGTGCTGGAGCGCTCAGGCCAGGTGGATATCCTGATCAACGGAGCCGGAACCAATTCCCCCACCCCGTTTCTCGAAATTCCCGAAGAGGAGTATCAGAAGATCATCGATACCAACCTTTCCGCCGTTTTCCGCGCCTGCCAGGTGTTCGGCCAGTACTTCGTCGATGAGGCGCGTCCGGCATCGATCATCAACCTTGGCTCGATTTCCGGCCTGAATCCCCTCTCCCGCGTCTTCACCTACTCAGCGTCAAAGGCGGCGGTGCACAACCTCACCCGCAACCTCGCCCGCGAGTGGGCGGACCGCGACATCCGCGTGAATACGCTGGTTCCTGGCTTTTTCCCCGCTGAGCAAAACCGCAAGGTGCTCGACGAATCCCGCGTGCTCGACATCCTCCGCCAGACCCCTGCCACCCGTTTCGGCAATGCGGACGAGCTCATCGGCGCCACCCTGCTGCTCGCCTCCACCAAGGCGGGCTCGTTCATCACCGGCATGGAAATGATCGTCGACGGCGGCTTCCAAGCGATGTCGATCTGACACAAACCGGATTTCCAATCTCCTCAAAGCCCCCTTTACTACGGCGCTTGCAAGCACCCAAAACCCGGTGTATTGCCTCCGCCGCGGCGGGAAATCCCGCCCTACCCCATCTCTCAAATGATCAAGTGGATTCTCCAGAAAATCGTCGGTAGCAAAAACCAGCGCGAGGTGCGCCGCATTCGCCCGACTGTGGCCCGCATCAATGAAATCGAGGAAGCATTGCAGCGCGAGCCGGTGGAGAAGTTGTTGGAATTCACTGATAAATGGAAATCCCACCTCGCCCGTTACCATGTCCTCGAAGTACCGGCGAAGCCGTTGATCGATCGGATGGAAGACGCCGAGCTGCGCGACGTGGTGGAACTTCTCGAAGCTCGGCTCGGACCGTTGCGTGAGGAATTCCCAGCCCTGCCGTCCAGCATTCTTGCGACCGCCTCCTCGATTGAGGCCGCCAAAGCAGCGTTCCATGACATCGAGCCTGAGTTTGGAAAATCCCGCGCGAAGTATCTGGAGAAAATCCTCCCGGAAGCCTACGCCGTGGTCAAAAATGGCGCACGCCGCCTCTGCGGCCAGGAAATCATCGTCAATGATCGTCCGATGACTTGGGAGATGGTTCATTTCGACGTCCAGCTCATCGGCGGCATCGCCCTTCACCGCGGCATGATCGCGGAAATGCAGACGGGTGAGGGAAAAACCCTCGTCGCCACCCTGCCGGTCTATCTGAACGCTCTTACCGGTCTCGGCGTGCATGTCGTGACCGTCAACGATTACCTCGCGAAACGGGACTCCGAATGGATGGGTTCGCTTTTCCGCTTCCTCGGCCTGTCGGTCGGGACGATCCAGAACCAGATGCCTCCATGGGAACGCCGCGCCGAATATTCGTGCGACATCACCTACGGAACGAACGCCGAGTTCGGTTTCGACTACCTACGTGACAACGGCATGGCCTCGACCAAGGACGAGCAGGTCCAGCGCGGTCACTACCTTGCGATCATCGACGAAGTGGACTCCATCCTCATCGACGAGGCGCGCACACCGCTCATCATTTCCGGTCCGTCCACCCAGTCGTCCCATCAGTTCGACAAATACAAGCCGCTCGTCGAGCAGCTGGTGAAAAAGCAGACCGAGCTTTGCAACAACCTCGCGGCCGAAGCGAAGACCCTGCTCGAATCGGGTGACGCCGTAAGCGCGGGCCGTGCGCTTTTCAAAGTCAAACTCGGCCAGCCGCGCAACCGCCAGCTCATGCGCTACATGGAAGAGCCGGAAATGCGCCGCCTGCTGGAGAAATCCGAACTCTCGTTCTATCAGGATGCACAGAAGAAGGAGCTTTTCGAACTGAAGGAGGAGCTCTATTTCGTCATCGATGAAAAAGGCCATGACTCCGATCTGATGGAGATGGGCCGCGAATACCTTTCACCGGGGGATCCGGAGTCATTCACCCTCCCCGACCTCGGCACTCTCTACGCCGACATCGACACCAACCGCGAACTCAACGAAGAGCAGCGGATCGCAGCCAAGGAGGAGCTCCAGGTCCGCATGGACGGACAGGCCGAGAAGATCCATAACATTTCCCAGCTCCTCAAGGCCTACTGCGTTTTCGAAAAAGACGTCCAGTATGTGGTCAAGGACGACAAGGTGATCATCGTCGACGAAAACACCGGTCGCGAGATGCCGGGCCGTCGCTGGTCGGACGGGCTCCATCAGGCGGTCGAGGCCAAGGAAGGCGTTTCCATCGAGAAGGAAACCCAGACCTTCGCGACCATCACCATCCAGAACTATTTCCGCCTCTATCAGAAGCTTGCGGGCATGACCGGCACCGCCGAAACGGAGGCCGCCGAGTTCCACGACATCTATCGACTCGACGTGCTGCCTATCCCGACGAACACGCCGAACATCCGGATCGACGACAACGACCAGGTTTTCAAAACCCGCCGCGAGAAGTTCAACGCGGTCATTTCGAAAATCGAGGAAGCCCACGCGAAGGGCCAGCCCGTCCTCGTCGGCACCGCGTCCGTCGAGTCGTCGGAAACTCTCGCCCGCATGCTCAAGCGCGCGAAAATCCCGCACGCCGTTCTCAACGCCAAGTTCCACGCGCAGGAAGCGGACATCGTTTCCCGCGCCGGCCACCTCGGCTCCGTCACGGTTTCCACCAACATGGCGGGCCGCGGCACGGACATCAAGCTGGCCCCGGGAGTGCCCGAAGTGGGCGGACTTTTTGTCATCGGCACCGAGCGCCACCAGTCGCGCCGGATCGACCGCCAGCTCCGCGGCCGTTGTTCGCGCCAGGGCGACCCCGGCCGCTCGCAGTTCTTCATCTCCTTCGAAGACGACCTCATGCGCAACTTCGCCGCAGCGGACCGCATGACTTCGATGATGGAGCGCTTCGGCATGAAGGAGGGTGAAGCCCTGGAACATTCCTGGCTCAACCGTTCCGTCGAAACCGCCCAGAAGCGCGTCGAACAACGCGATTACACCGGCCGCAAGCGCGTGCTCGATTTCGACGACGTGATGAACATGCAGCGCGAGGTCGTTTACGGCTACCGCAACGAAGTTCTAACGACCGAAGTCCCGCGGGATCTCGTCAACGAGATCATCGACGAAACCATTCCCGCCAAGGTTCACGAATACCTCGCCGACCGCGACGACAGCCAGCCTGACTACAACGAGCTGCTGCATTGGGTGAACGCCACCCTTCCCGTCAGCGTCACCGCTGAGGATTTCACCAAGACCCAGAACGAGGAAGCCATCTCCGCGATGCTCGTTGAAAAGGTGAAGGAAGCCTACACGATCCGCGTCGGCGATCTGCCGTTGGAAGTCCTCGACCAGGAGGAACGCCGCATGGTGCTCGTCGCCATCGACAAGCAATGGCAGGCACACCTTTATAACATGGACGCCCTGCGCGAAGGCGTCGGCCTCCGTGCCCAAGGCCAGAAGGATCCGCTCATCGAGTATAAGAACGAGGCCTACAACCTGTTCGTCACCCTGATGGACGGCATCAAGCAGGAAGCCCTCCAAAACCTCTTCCGCTCCGCCGCCAATCTCGAAGCTTTCCTCAAGCAGCTCCACAGCCAGCCGCAGATGCTGCAAGGCGGCGAGGAAGCGCTGACACAGGACAACGTGGCTGTTTCCGGCAGTTCCGCGAACATCGATCCATCCTCCATGCCCTCGCCCGAAGGCACCAAGCTGAAACTCAACCTGCCCAAGCGCAAACCGAGTTTCTCGATCGAGACCACCGGTCGCAACGCCGACTGTCCCTGCGGATCCGGCAAGAAGTTCAAGAACTGCTGCGGTAAGGAAGCGTAAGTGACACAGGCATTCCTGCCTGTTCTTCCCCATGCGACTCGACCGCTTCCTCACCCGCCGCGGGACTCATTCGTGCAAGGAGGTCGCGCGATTGTTAGCGGATGGCCGGGTGACAGTCGATGGAGAAATTGAAACGAGCGGGCTGAGGAAAACCAGCCGCTTCAGCCGCATCGTGCTGGATGGGGAAATCCTCCAGGAAAACGATGCGATCTATCTGATGCTGCACAAGCCGGCGGGTCATTTGAGCGCGACCAGCGATCCCGAGCACCCCACCGTCATTGAACTCATCGATCACCCGCGCCGTGGCGAACTCCACCTCGCGGGACGCCTTGACCGGGCGAGCACCGGCCTGCTTCTGCTCACCAACGACGGCCGTTGGTCAAAACAAGTCACCGAGCCGGACGAGGAGATTTCGAAAATCTATCGAATCACCACGCGCGATCCGATTTCCGAAGAAACCGCCACCACTTTCGCGCAAGGGATCTACTTCGCCTACGAAGACCTCACCACCCGGCCCGCCCAGTTGGAAATCATCACTCCGCACGAGGCGCTCATCACTATCCACGAGGGTCGTTACCACCAGGTGAAACGCATGTTCCATGCTGTCGGGAACCAGGTGCTGAGCCTCCACCGCGAGAGCATCGGACCGCTCGTGCTCGATCCCGCGCTGGCTCCGGGCCAGTCCCGGCGGCTGACGCCTGAGGAGGTTTCATTTTTCGCAAGGCCTTGAGCCAGACCGTTTATTGTCTCGATCCCGGTATATCGAGTGCTTTATGAACTGCGACTTATGGAATCCGAAATAGCAGGCTGGTTGAGCGTGATTTTCCGCTTTGTCCACGTGATCGCCGCGATCATGTGGATTGGAAATTCGATCCTCTTCACCTGGATGGAGCTCAACCTCATCGCTCCGCCGCCCTCAAAACCGGACGCGGATGGCAAAACTCCGGAAAATCCCCTGCTTGGCCACCTCGACATGCTCCACGGCGGCGGCGTCTTCCATCTGGAAAAACGGATCATCGATCCGAAGGCCATCCCGGTTCCGTTGCACTGGTTCATGTGGCAGTCCTACACCACTTGGATCACCGGCATCCTGTTGCTGGCCGCCGTTTTCTATCCGCACGGCGGCTCGGGTTTGCTGAATCCCGCGAGCATGGATCTCCAAGGTTGGAAATCCGTCTGCCTCAGCGCGGGCGGCATCCTCGTCTGGTGGTTGGTTTACGACACGATCTGGAAAACGAAGCTCAAGGACGCCCCGCGGATCGCCGTGCCTTTGACCTTCGCCCTCCTTCTGGCAGCGGCGGTTTTCTACAATCAATATTTCAACGGCCGCGCGGTCTATCTGCAGATCGGCGCGATGCTCGGTTCGTCGATGTCTGCAAACGTGTTTTTCCACATCATCCGGAATCAGAAGAAATTCATGGTCTCGCTGGCTGCCGGACTGCCGCATGATCTGAAATATGGCAAAGCGGCGAAGACCCGCTCACTGCACAACCACTACATCACCTTCCCTGTGCTGTTCCTGATGCTCAGCGGCCATTTCCCGCAGCTTTCCAGCGCCGCGCATAACGTCGCCATCCTCGGGGTGCTCATTGTCTCGCTCGCCACGGTGAAATTCCTGATGAACTCGCGCTATTATTTCCGCCAGTGGCTGATCGCGATCTTCGGCACTTTCATCGCCGCCTGCGGAGCCATCGCCTTCCTGATCTCGCTGCCAGCCAAGGCGGCTTCGACCGCAACATCCGCAGCAGTGGATCCCGCGATCGAGCAAGGCGCGCAGTTGTTCCTCAGCCAGGGTTGCGCTGCCTGCCATCAGGTCGGAGCTTCGCAAATCGCCCCGAATCTCCAGGGGATTTTCGGCTCCACCCAAGTCCTCGCGGACGACTCGAAAATCATCGTGGACGAAGTCTATCTCCGCCGTTCCATCAAGGAACCCATGGCGGACATCGTGAAAGGCTACCCACCCGCGATGCCACCGTTCGCCCATCTGCCGGAAAAGAACATCGATGCGCTCTTAGCCTATCTGAAATCGTTGAAGTGACTTTCAAGGGGAGGACTCCGCTCCACGGTTAACATCCCTCAGCGCCCGCCACCGGAGCGGATCGTCAACGAGCGGACGTCAAGCGCCGCACCTGCGGAGGCACCGAGGCGGATTTCATCGAACTCCGTGCCGGGCGGAAGCTTGCCGGAACAGAACGTTTCTCCCAATGGCACTCCGCCCTGATGCAAGGTGACATCGCCGGACACCTTGTCGTAACGCAGCGTCACCGTGCGCGGACCGAGCACCGGCTCCCCCGGCATGATCAGCGGGACGTGCTGTTTCACATCCAGCGACCAGGTCCGCGTGGTGCCGAAGGAGTCTCCGAAAAACAGCACCTCCACGCCCTTGTTGAAAAAACTCATGCCCGCCCAGCCGTCGGTGTGAAACTCACCAGCCGCCGGTTTCCCCACTTCCAGAGTGGCCAGCAAAACCGATCTGCCGTCGCCGGGCTCGGGCTCTTTCAAAACGAAAAACGCGGAATAGTTCTCACCATCCATTCCCGTATCGGAAAGTACGGGATTCCCATATTGCAGCCTGCAGTCCGCCTTCACGAAGGGGCTCGAGAACACCGTTTGAAAGCGGCCGAGTTCTTTCAGGAAACGCCCGCCGTCACCCGCAATCTTTTCCACCGAGCCTCCGGTGTTGACGCGAACCGCCTCACCGTTGGTTAGAACAAATTCCCTGCCGTCGGAGTTCGTCAGCATCCTGACCTTGCCGTCGATCACATGCAGTTCGTCCGGACGGCCGGAATGCACGTCGATTCCGAACTCGGTGCCGAGATCAACAGCCGTGAAGGAAGGGGTGACCACCTTGAGCTCGCCATTCGGATCGAACATCCGGAAACGGCCGCGCCCTTCGGATAGAACGAGCGATTTCCCGGATTCCAGCGTGATCTCGGCAGGTCCCTCGATCACCGCCGTGGTGCCGGATCCCAGCGCGACGCTGGCCTGTCCCGGTCCGAGATGAACCTTGTTTCCTGCGAAAAGGCTGACGAAGGAGCCGGACGTCCGGTGCGTTCCCTCGACTTGCCAGACCGCATCCATCGAAAACGAGGCGTTCGCCAGCGGCAGTGGTACCGGACGGCCCGTTAGTAAATCGCGGAACACCACCGTCAGGATCGCCAGCACCGCGGCGACCGCGAGAATCAGATAGAGCGCGGAAAAACTCCGGCCCACCCCGAGCAAGGGTCTTTCCGTCCACTTCTGGCCTTCGAACTCCTCGCAGAGCGTGTGATTCAGCAGCGCGTATTCGCCGTAGAGTTTCGCCAGCTCCGGTTCGGCACGCAGGCGGTTTTGGAATGCGTTGAACGCATCCTGGGTGACGGCTCCGTCCAACACCTGCTGGACGAGAACATGATCGTTTTTTTTCATCCTGATTGATTGGAGGATTTGAGAAGCTGTCGTTCGATGCAGCGTTTGAGCGCGGCGCGGAGGTTGAAGAGAATGGCCTTGAGAGTGCCGGCGCTGCGGTTGGTGGCGACGGCGTATTCCTGGAGCGACGAAGTGGTGGCGTAGCGGTGGTGAAGCAGCTCCCGGTCCTGCGGCCGCAGCTTCCGCAGGCATTCGCGCAGCGCGAGGTGGCGCTCCTCCAGTTCGTCCGGCTCCGACTCGAACTCAGGCGACATCCGCTCGATGAGATCGTCGTCGAAAATGAGCCAGCCGTGGGAAATCAGGCGGCGGCGGTGGTTGAGCATGTGATAGCGGATGGTCTGGAACGCCCACGCCTTGAAATTCGTTCCGAGTTCGAAAGTCCCCCGCTTTTGCCAAAGCGTGATGTTCACCTCCTGTAAAAGATCGCGCGCGCCCGAACTCCCCGGCGCCAGCGAACGGATGTACGCCAGCATCGAGGTCTGATGATTGGTCAGTTCCCGGACAAATTCCTCCGAGTCGCCACCTTCTTTCGGGTTTTCACTCATGCACGCTACCATCCGGAAATGTCAGGACGGCGGCAAGAGGTTTAAAGCGTTTTCAAACCGGACACGATCAGCCGGATCCCGGGTTCCGCCGCATCCCGGCAGAGACTACTGCTTGATGACTGGAAAACCGGCGGCGGGCCGGAGTTTCTCGGGCGGCTCGATGGTGAACGATGCGGTGTCACCGATCTGATAGGATCCGTAGGCGATGGGGATCACGGTCAGCAGCAGCGCGGGTTCATCCTCGTTGATGACCTTGTCGACGTGGACGACCGCAGCGCAGTTCGGGCTCTTTTTCACACTCAGAATGTCGCCCTGTTTGAAATATCCCGCCACGGCATCCATGACTTGTCTTTCCCGCAAGGTAGGCTCGGTGTCCTTCGCCCTTAAATTTCCGGCGGCGGCCTCCCGCTCGGTGGGGAAGATGTATTCGATGAAGACCGGATAAGGCGCGGGTTTGGTGAAATCGTCCGGTTTGACCAAGGCTTGGGCGCGGATGACGACGCCGGGGTTGAAAAAATCCGCCTTGGCGAGCCGCCGGACGTCGGTGACCTGATAGTCGCCCTCGACGTAGGTGAGGAGCAGCGGGCTGTCGAAGTTGGTGAGGTAGTTTCGCATCAGCAGCGAGTTCACGCGCACCAGGTCGTTGGTGGTGATGCCGAAGTATTTCTTGTAGAGTTCCTTGGGGGCGAAGGCATTTCCGTTAGGAACATCGAGCACGGTGTAGCGCTTGAGTTTCGGCAGGCGGCCGAGTTTCCCGAGAATATCGTAGTTCCGCGGGATCTCCGGATTGCCAAAGACGTGCAGGCAGACAAACCAACTGACGAGGGCGAAACACAGGGCAAGGGCGTTGGCAAGCAGCCACCAGAAATAGGCGGGCCGGCTCGGTGGCGGTTCTTCGATGGCGCGGGGCACGGCTGGAGGAATTTTCAGGGTGTGCCGCAGGCTTCGCCATCCGCCACCGCGTGTGAGGCTGGTGGATCGTTGGAAGTTTCAAACGAGGTGCCGCAGCCGCAGGAGCGCACGGCGATGGGGTTGTGGATCTTGAATCCGGCGTCGGTGAGGTCGTCCGAGTAGTCGATCTCGCAGCCGCTGAGTTTCTCCACGCTGTCGGCGGCGACGATGACGCGGGCTTTGCCGGAATCGATGATCACATCACCGGACTCGGGATCGGCGACCTGCATTTCATACTGCCAGCCGGCGCATCCACCGCGGCGGACGGCGAGGCGCAGGCCGGAGTCCGGGGATTTCGCCCGGCTGGCGAGGAGTTTTCCAAGTTCCTCAACGGCTTTGGGAGTGAGTGTGATCATGTTTGCTAGGGAAACTTAGGTGCTTTTCCGGCGATTTGAAACTGGAAATCCGCAGAAGTGCGATCATGCTGGCATCCGATGGGAATGGAAATCGGGAATATTTTTCTTTTGCGGACCTTTCCACGGTCGATCACCCGAAAATCGACCGCGGATCAAATCAAAAGAAAGGTCTTGACCCTCTTCCCCATCGCCTTTTCATTCCGCCCCGCCTGCGATTTTTTCGTTGTGCCCCTAGGCTAGTTGAATTGTATCCAGTTTTCCGACTCAAGCGCTTTTATTCCATGTCTTCTTCCAAACCTTCGCCCAAGAAACCCGCCGTCAAAACCAAGGCAGATGCAGGCAAAACCCCTGCTCCCAAGAAGGTTTCCAAGCCCGAGGTGAAGCCAGCCCCTTCCGCAAAGGATGCGAAGGCGAAAAAGCCGGTGGTCAACGTGCCGGTGAAGCCCGTGGTGAAAACTCCCGCGAAACCGGAAGTGAAGACACCTGCCAAACCGGTCACCGCTTCGAAGCCGCCGGTGAAACCCGCCGCAACTCCGAAGGCGAAAGCTCCGGAAAAAGCCGCCTCACCCGCTCCGGCGAAGCCGGCGGCTGAAGGCGGGAAGAAGCCCGCCAAGGAGATCAAGGAATCCGGCGAAACCAAGGCCACCACCCGCGCCGCCGCGGATTCTAACAAGCGCCGGATCGACACTCCTGAAATCCAGGAAAAGATCCGCGAACTGATCAAACTCGCCAAGGAGCAGGACTACCTGACCTACGACGACATCAACGAAATCCTCCCTAACGACCTTGTCGATCCCGATGACGTCGAGGCGATCATGGAGCGCCTCCGCAACATGGAGTTCGACATCATCGACGCCTCCGAAGTCGACCGCTACAAGGACAAGAAGCGCGACGAAGGCGATGGCGACGAAGAAGACGTCAAGGCCGACCAGAAGCTCGACATCCTCGACGACCCGGTCCGGATGTATCTCAAGCAAATGGGCCAGGTCCCGTTGCTCACCCGCGAGCAGGAAGTGGAAATTTCCAAACGCATCGAGGATGCGGAAATCGAGGTGGCCCGCCATCTCCACCTGTTTGGCTTCGTCACCGATTCCTATCTGGAACTCGCCGACAAGCTCAACAAGGGCAAGGAGCGCTTCGACCGGGTCATCCTCGACAAGAAGATCGAATCCCGCGAGCGCTACATGAAGGGCCTGCCGAAACTCTGTGACCAGCTCAAGCAGCTTCACAGCGAGAACGACGACCTTTTCCGCCAGCTTTCCGCCAAAAACCCGCGCAGCAAAAAAAAGCTGGAGGAGGAATTCAACAAGAACATCCAGACGCTCAACCGCGTGTTCACCCGCTTCTATTACAAACAGAAAGTCGTAGAGGATTTCTGCGAACAGGTGGACGAATACATGCAGAAGTTCTGGAAATACGGCCGCAAGCTGCAAACCGATCCTGAGGACAAGGAGTTCGTCACCAAGATGCGCGAAGTCCAACAGCGGTCGTGGCATACGCTCGAAACTTTCGAGGAATCTAACAAACAACTCCGCCACTGGCTGAAGGAAGCGCTCAAGGCGAAGACCGAAATGGTCGAAGCCAACCTTCGTCTCGTCATCTCCATCGCCAAGAAATACACCAACCGCGGTCTGTCATTCCTCGACCTGATCCAAGAAGGCAACATGGGCCTGATGAAAGCGGTCGAAAAATTCGAATACCGCCGCGGTTATAAATTCTCCACCTATGCGACTTGGTGGATCCGCCAGGCGATCACCCGTTCCATCGCCGACCAGGCCCGGACCATCCGGATTCCGGTGCACATGATCGAGACGATCAACAAGCTGATGCGCGTGCAGAAGCAGCTCGTCCAGGAATACGGCCGCGAGCCTTCACCGGAAGAAATCGCGGAGGAAATCCACTTGCCCGTCGAACGTGTCCGCGCCGTTCTGAAAATGGCCCAGCAGCCGATTTCGCTGCAAGCGCCTGTTGGAGATTCGGACGACACCTCTTTCGGTGACTTCATCGAAGACAAGGCCGCCGACAACCCGATGGAGGAAGCCGGCTTCTCGATGCTCAAGGACAAGATCAAGGACGTTCTCGACACGCTCACCGAGCGTGAGCGCGAGGTTCTCGAACAACGCTTCGGCCTCAAAGACGGTTACAGCCGCACACTTGAGGAAGTCGGCCGCCAGTTCCAAGTCACCCGCGAACGGATCCGTCAGATCGAAGCGAAAGCCCTTCGGAAAATGCGCCACCCTACCCGGATCCGCAAACTCGAAGGCTTCATCGAGCTTCCCGGAGCCTAATCCCCGCGCAGCGCCGCCATGGAAGAGCCTGAAGAATTCACGACCATCGAATCCATCTTCGTCCGGCATCGCAACGCTCTGTTATTGCGCGGGCAGTTCACGCCGGTTTACACGGACTACTATCTGCATCTGATGCAGCACGCCATCCGTCCGCCGCTGGAGCTGGACCAGATGCTCAAGGACTCGCTGGCGATGCTGACGCTTCATCTCGTGGCACGTCCGTGGGCGGAGAGCATCGCCTGGACGGCCAACTTGCGCGCGCCCCGCATCAATCTGTTTGTCACCGGCAGTTCATTCGAACAAGCGGTGACCGGCCGGGTTTTTACCGAGGATGTGCGCGAACCGGATCGGAATTTCTTCTACTCACAAACCACCACCGTGGAAGGGACGAAACCACGCCTTTCCACGCTGGAAATCGTTGGTAAAGACCCCATCGCCTGGGTTTCCCAATTCTACGACCAGTCCGAGCAACGACCCGCAAGGGCATTCCGGCTCGATGATGAGAACTTCGCGCTAGTCGCCGCGCAACCCGACTGTGATCTCGCCTGGCTGGAATCGCTCGACGAGGCGGCGGTGGCGAAAATTTCAGAAACCGAGGAAACCACCCTGTTGGAAACCCGCCAGTTCAGGTTCCATTGCGGCTGTACGCTCGACAAGATCCTGCCCATACTCGGCGGTTGGAAGGACAAGCCCGAACAGCTCTTCGAAGGCGCGGAATTCATCAACATCCAGTGCCCCCGCTGTGCCGCGAAGTACCGCGTCACCCCCGACATGATCTAGCGGATTCCGATGAGCTCCCGCCGTTTCCACCACAGCCGGTTCGCCGACGCGCTTGAACTGGCGGCGTTGAAAAAATCCCAACGCATCTCCGTGTGCATCCCCACGCTCAACGAGGCGGAGACTATCGGTGGGATCGTTTCCTCCATCCGCTCTTCGCTGATGGAAGATGCCGGGCTGGTGGATGAAATCCTTGTGATCGACTCCGGTTCCGACGACGGAACCCGGGAAGCAGCCATGACAGCAGGAGCAAAGGTCCATCTCTCATCGGAAATCGCCGCTCATCACGGCTCCCACACGGGCAAGGGCGAGAACCTGTGGAAAGCGCTGCATGTCGCGACGGGAGACATCATCTGTTATATCGACGGCGACATCTCGAACTTCCATCCCGGCTTCGTCACCGGCCTGATAGGCCCGCTGCTGGCGGATCCGGGAATCGGTTACGTGAAGGCGTTCTACGAGCGCCCGCTCGACCGCGGGGAAAGCACGCTCGCCAGCAGTGGCGGCCGGGTTTCGGAAATCCTGATCCGCCCGCTGGTCTCGCTTTTCTATCCGGAACTCTCCGTCATCCTCCAGCCTCTCGCGGGAGAATACGCGGCGCGGCGGTCCGTCTTGGAATCGCTCGCCTTCCCCACCGGCTACGGCGTGGAAATCGCCCATCTCATCGATCTCGCGGCCGCCGGAAAGCTCGGAGCCATCGCCCAAACCGATCTCGTCAAACGCGTCCACCGCAACCGCGACGACGACGAGCTCGGCCAGATGGCCTTCGCCATCCTGCGCGTGGTGCTCCGCCGGCTGGAACGCGACGGAAAGCTCACACTCGCTTCGCCGCTGCCGGATCTCTATCAGTCATGGCTGATCGACGGAGAGAACATCCGCGCCGTTTCCAACAGGATTCCCGAGCCCGAGCGTCAGCCGGTTTCCAGCCTCAGCGCCTGACACGGCGCAGCATGGCGGCGGCCCGGAGAGGGAATCCGCCCGCATCCACCCATTCGCGCCACAGATGGCGCTTATTGATTCAGTTCGTTCACCGCCTGCGGGAGCAGCACGTCGAATTTCATGCCCTTGAGATTGGGACGCAGTGCTGCGGGAAAATCCGTGGCCTGGACGAGCAGACGGACGATTTTCTCACCAGCGGCGCGGGGGTCATCAATGATGCTGTCCACCAACGCGCGGGTCACGGATTTCCCATCGGAAGAGCGGACCGGCAGTTTGTCGCTGGGCGATATCGCGGCGGCGAGCGGCGCGGGAATGGTCACTGGAATCGAGAAGGTGTTTTCGTCGCTGATGGTGAAGACGTGGGTGGCGATATTGACGTTTTTCCCCACCTCCACGACGATTTCGGAAACCATGCCGTCCACCGGAGCCTTCAAGAAGCGCTTGTCGTATTGGTCTTTCCAATAGTCATACTGGATCTGCTGCACGTTTTCGGTCTCCAACTGCACCTCGTAGTTGGCGCGGTACATTTTCTCCATGGCCACCGCCCATGTGAGGCGGGTTTTCTCCGCCTTACGCTTCTCCACCTGGTCCTCGGTTTCCTCACGGGTGACGGTCCAAGCCTCGGCCTGACCCTCGGCTGCGTCCACGTTCGCCTTGGAATCGAGAGCGCGCTTCGCGAGATCGAGCTGGAGCTTGGTGGCGTCGAGCTCGGTGTGGCCGAGGATGTCGCCCTTTTTCACCATATCGCCGGCCTTCACGAAAATCTCCACCATCACCCCCGGCGCGTTCGCCCGCACCTTTTCCGCGATCCGGGCGGCTCCGGTGGACTTGAAGAGCAGTTTCTCGCCGGTTTCCGTTTGGTAGATGGTCTGGGCCGCCGCCGGACGGGAAAGCGTGCAGGACAGCGCAAGTGCCAGCAAAGCGAATCCAGACAGCCGCAGACCGGAACGGAAACAGAACTCAGGCGGATTCATGCCGAACCGATACGGCTCCCCACCCGTGCTCCCTTTCAGCCGGGGCGACGGACCGCCCGTCCTTTTACCTTTGCCTTGTGGCGGGAATGACTTACGAAGAGCGCCCCGCCACCGCATGAGATTGTTCCGCATCCTTACCTTCAAAGAACTCAAGGGGTATTTCCTGACCCCGTTCGGCTGGATCGTTCTGGCCTTCGTCACGGTGATGCAGGGCGTCTCGCTGTCCACGGCGATGAAGGGCTTCCGCGACACGCCGGTGCGGGACAGCCTGGTTTACGTCACTTTCCACACACCGTTGTTCTGGTTCTATTTCCTGTTCATATTCCCGCTGATCACGATGCGGCTCTTCTCCGAGGAGGAAAGGTCCGGGACGTTGGAAACTCTGCTCACCGCGCCGGTCCGGACATGGCAGGTGGTGTTTTCCAAATATGCGGCGGCGATGATCTTCTACACGACACTGTGGATTCCGGCGTTCATCCAATTCAAGATGTTCGTCTGGTCGACGGATCTGCCACCCGCGTGGTCGCCGGGGGCGATGGGCGGGACGTTCGCCATCCTGATGCTGATGGGCGCGGCGTTCACGGCGATGGGTTGCCTGGCTTCGGCGCTGACGTCGAGCCAGATCATCGCGGGGATTTTCACAATCGGCATGCTGGTGATCCAGTATTTCCTCGGCTACGTAACGATCATCTGGGGCGAGTCGTTCGCCGGCGCTTCGTTCTTCCATTACATCTCCTGGCAGCAGCACCTGCATTACTTCGCGAGCGGGCTGCTCGACACGCGGCCGGTGGTGTATTTCCTGAGCCTCGCGCTGTTCACCCTTTTCCTAACCTATCAAGTCGTGGATTACCGCCGCTGGCGCCGTTGATCCGCCTCTCCTCCGTGTCATGAGCGAAGAATCTCCCGAGCCGAAACGAAAGCCCTCCCGCCCGCTGAACCGCTGGGGACTGGGCACGCTTTCCGTGCTGCAGATCGTTTTTCTGGCGGTCATCCTGATCACGCTGAACTACCTCTCGTCACGGTATTTCACGCGCTTCGACCTCAGCCGCGAGGCTGCCTACACGTTGTCTCCGTCCACCCGGAGCTATCTGGCGGACAAGGTGGTGACTGAGCGCCAGAAGCCGATGAAATGGATCATGGCCTTCCGCCGCAGCTCGCCGTTTTACGAGCGGGTCCGCATTCTCGCAGAAGAATACAAGCACCACTCGAACGGGAAAATCGAGTTGGAGATCGTCGATCCGATGCGCAGTTCCGACCGCACGCAAGAGGTCACGGCCGCCTATGGAATCTCGCTGGTCAAGGACCTCATCATCATGGACGCGCGCACCGACGACAGTCCGGTGACGAGCGAGGACAAGACCGGCACAAAGACACTCAACCCTAACGTGAAGATCGTCGTCGCCGAAGACATGGCGATCTACACGACCAAGGAAACCCAACGCAGCATCACCGGCTTCCAGGGCGAGGACATTCTCACCGCACGCCTCGTCGAGTCCATCGAAGGACGGCCAAAGAAGATGCTTTTCCTCGCGGACAAGAGCCGGATCGATGCGGATGGCGACAGTTCCCCGTGGAAATCCCTCGAAAACACCCTGCGTTTCCAGAACGTCGAGCTCTCCGGCGTGAATCTATCAGGATTGAAGGAAATCCCCAAGGACGCGGAAGGCGTCGCTCTCGTCGCGCCGAAATACGATCTGACGGATGAGGAACTCTCCGTTCTCGAAAAATACTGGAACAGCCCGAAGGCCGCCCTGCTCGTTCTGCTCAAGCCCGGTGAAACTCCGCCGAAACTGCGCACCTTCCTCCGCAGCTACGGCGTCACCCCGCGCCGCGACCGCGTCATCTCGATGCAGGACAAGCGCATGAACACCGCCGCGCACGGCATGTTCACCTACGCCGTGGATTTCATGAAGGACCTGCAGGGCAAGTCCACCACCTTCGAAGGCGCCAGTTCGTCGCTCGAAGTCCGCGAAGGCGCGGAGGACCTGATGAACCGCCAGATCAATCCGATCGGGCTGTTGGAAGCATCGCCGGAATTCTGGGGCGAGACGAAATTCGGCGAGGGCAAGGAAGCCTTCGACGAGAAGGAGGACAACAAACCGCCGCTCTATCTGGCAGCCTGCGTCACCCGCGGAGCCGCGAACGACGACCGCTTTTCAGCAAACACCTCACGCATGATCGTCGTCGCCAACACCGATTTCCTCGACCCGTCCAACCAACGCGCGGAGAACATGGATTTCCTCGCCTCATCGGTGAACTGGCTGATCAGCCGCGAGTCGCTCGCCGGCATCGGTCCGCGTTCTCTGGGGACCTACAAGCTGCCGATCCTCGATGCCCAGGTTTCCTTCATCAACCGCGTGAACCTGTTTTTCCTGCCCGCGTTCCTGATTCTGGCAGGAGCTTTCGTCTGGTCATCGCGCCGCGCCTAACTTGTCATGCGCTCCATCGGTTTCACGCTGTTGTTGGCACTTCTCGCCGCCCTCGTTTGCGGCGTGGCGGGCTGGCAATGGAAGGAAGGAAACTTCGATTCCGTCTTCGGCGCGCCACATACACCGGTCGGCGAGCGGATTTATTCCACCTACAGCCCGGCGGAAAAAAAATTCGTCCCCACCTTCAGCCCGTCCGAGGTAAAACACATCCAGGTCTCGCAGAACGGCGTCAGGGCCACCTTCGAACTCGGCAAGAACGGCTGGCAGTGCACCATGCCGTGGACGGACCGGATGGACCCGCGGGCCGCCGTGGGCATCATCAATTTCACCCTCGGCATGCGCGTGGAGGACCTGTCGCCGGTTGAAAAAATCGATCTTCAGAAAGCCGGACTGCGCGAGAGCGGCATCGACGTCTGGCTGGAAGATGGCAACCACCAGCTTCTGGCGCGTTACAAAATGGGCAGGCGCACCCCATGGTTGGCCGAGTTCAAGGACGAGAAACAGCCCGTCCCCACCGTCTTCATCTGGACGCGCGATGAAAACCGCAAGAGCTACATCTACGCCTGCACCGGCGACATCGCGCCCTTGTTCAAGGACGGGCTGAAATTCCTCCGCGACCACCACCCGTTCTATCTGAATCCGGTCAATCTTCAGAAAATCCGCATCCGCTCCGCCCAGGGTGAACTCACGCTCGGCCGCGAAACACCGAAAAGCCCGTGGCGCGTGGTCAAGCCGCTGGACCTGCACACCGACGCGAAGGCGATCAAAACACTGATCGAAGGCATCTATGAACTGCAGGCGGTGAAGGTCTCGGACCGCGCCTCCGTCACGCTGCCGACAAACAGCGCGACAGTGGAATCCACCCAGATCGCGATCTCTTCCTTCGGCTCGGAAGCGGAAACGCTGCTCGATATTTTCCCACCGGAAACGAAGGGAGCGAGCGACGCGAAGGCCACCGTCAGTGATCGTCCCGACACGGTCTTCGATCTCCCGATCAAGCCGGAACCGAATCTCGTCTCGCTCGCCGCACTGCCTCTAACTGTCAACGACCTGCGCGACCCCACCCTCACGAACCTCAACATCCAGTCACTCCGCGGCCTCTCGATCCAACCGAGCACCGGAGTGGAAATCGTGATCTCGCGCACGCCGCCGCAGCCGTGGATGGCCACTATCGAGGGCAAATCCATCGAAGCCAATGAGGAACGCCTCTTCGCCTTGCTCAAGGCGGTGACGGAGGGCCGGGCGATCGGCTTTGAAACCGACGCCGCCACGGATTTCACGCCATGGGGACTCGACCGGCCGTTCCTGAAACTGCGCTTCCTCGGCCAGGACAACCAGGTGCTGGAACTCGCCTTCGGCATCGACGGCAAGGGCGGCTATTTCGTCAACCGCACCGGCACGCCCTCGGTCATGCGGGTGGACGCCTCGCTCATCGCCTCCATCGCCGTGCGCCCCTACGAGTGGCGGCATGCGCGGCTTTGGTCCTTGGACAAGCTGAACCTGATGGCCATCGAACGCACCGACGGCGCCCAATCCCCTCTCCTTCTTCGTTACCGTTTCGCTGACGAAACTTGGGAAGCCACGCGCGATGACAAAAATCTGACGGCTGAAATCGATCCCTCGCGGGCGAACTACCTGCTCGGCATTCTCGAAGGGCTCAAGGTTTCCCGCTGGCTATCCCCCACCGACGATGCGGCCGCCAACGCGCTCATCAATCCTGCGCTCACTCTCACCGTCGTGGAAAAAACCACCAACGATCTTGGAGATTTCACCGGCCTCACGAAACGCACCATCCGCTTCGCACCGAACACCCCCGGTCCGAATCCCGGATTCTATTACGGCCGCCTCGATTCCGATCCGAACCCGTTCCTCCTCGATCGCGAGACGTTCGGAAAGCTCGCCACCGACGTGCTCGACCGGAAATAGCGCTGACAAACCCGATTGCCCTACGCGATAAGGGCATTGTCTTCCCCACGCAGGAAGGCTATGTATTCACCATGTCTTCCGCCGATCATCAACACCGGATTCCGCCCGCGCGCGGTGTGTGATCGCGGCGACTGTTCTCTCCCCGCATGAAAATCCGCTCCCCATCCGGTCCGGCACTTCTGCTAGCACTGTGCGCGTTGGTCATCGGCATCGCGTTCTGGTGGGTGCGCCCGGAACACAAATCCACACCGGAGAGACCGAAAAACCACGCCGTCCGGAACGACCGGGTCTTCGGGGATTTCGGAAAATGGGTTGAAAATTTTTCCCAAACGAACGGGCCCCGGCAGGCGGAGCTAACCAACACCGGCCTCGAACTCGCCCGCTCCCGCCGGGTTCGGATGGAAGCGTTGATCCTGAATGATCCGCAGGCTGCCCTCGCAAACGCGGTCACGCTCGACGTTTGGAAAAACCTGCCGCCCGAGCTGCAACGCGAGGTCGAGGAGCCGTTCAGCGCACTTGGAAATTTCCGCGTGCTGCCGGTCTGTGGCGAGGGCAAGCCTTCCCGCAACGTGGTGCGCTACACAGAGATCGAAGGCAGGCAGGCGCTTGGCAGTTCGGTCTTCGGCCGCAGGATCGCTCTCACCACCAAGGAGAACTCGCCCATCCAGGGCATCCGCCTCGGCGGGATCGCCGCCTTGCGCCAGGAAGTCTTTCACCGGCTGGAGTCACGGGAAACCGCCATCGCCGAGGCGCTCTATCTGATCGCCAATCCCCTGCCCGACCGGGACTTCAGCACTGGAAAAGCGTTGGGCACTGATCCGGTGATCACTCTATCTGGTGGGCGGATTTTCAAATTCAGCGATCAGGATTCGTTGGAGACTTTTGAAAAAAGCATCGCCGCACTCGACACGAAACCCGGCCCGCGAAGCGGCTCGGCGGTTCTCTTCATGGCCATGCCCGCGTCGGATACGGAAGGCGCGTTCAGCCTCGGAGATGCGGTCATCCTCAACGACACGCTCGAAAACACCTGGACGGAAACCCGCAAGAAGGTCCTCATGATCCGTTGCGATTTTTCGGACTACTCGGATTCGGTGAGCCATCCGGTCGTCGCCCAAGCCACCTACGACACCCTGCTTAACACCAAAGTATCCGATGACATCCGGGATTTCTCCTATGGGAAAACCTGGATCGAAGCGACGGTTTCTTCAGACATCACTCGCCTGACAAATGTAAGGTCCTACTACACGGCCCTCGATGAATTCAACACCAGCCGCAACAACGACCTGCTCGCGGATGCGAAGTCAATCTACCTAACAAACCACCCGGGGTTCAACTTCGCCGCCTATGACATCATCGGGGTCTGGTTCTCCGACATCGGCATGAAGAGCGGAAACGTCGTTTACGCGGGACTCGCCGGAGGCACGGACATCTGGATCCAGAACTCCACCGACACCGCCGTGCACGTCCATGAGTTCGGCCACAACTACGGGATCGGCCACTCGAGTTTCTGGATTCCTCCCGTGGGCAGCACCGATCCTGTCGATCCCGCGGGCACCTACGAGGAATACGGCGATCCGTTCGACGTCATGGGCAAGGGCACCGTGCCGGAAGGCGTCTATCATGCCGAGGCCAAGAACCGCCTGAACTGGCTTTCCACCGGCCAATGGTCCGATGCGACCGCAGGTGGCAGCGGAACCTATCGGATCAAACGGATCGACAACCCCAACACCACCGGCGTGCGCGGGCTGCGTATTACCAAGTCTGAAAACGAACATTACTGGCTCAGCTACCGCAGGCTGTTTTACAACTCCTGGCCCAGGGCCGGAGCCAACATCGTCTGGGAACAGGATCTCCAAGGCCGCTCGTGGCTCATCGACACCACTCCCGGTAGCCTGTCCGGCAGCTCGGATCGGTTCGATGGCTCGCTCGCCATCGGCCGCACCTATTCAGACACCACGGCGGGCATCCACATCACCGCGCTCGCCCGCGGCGGCACCTCGCCTGACGAATACCTCGACTTGAAGGTGAACTTCGCTTCATTCCCCGGAAATTCGGCACCCGTCGCAACGCTCAGTGGTCCCTCTACCATCGGCGCGCGCCAGAGCTGCATTTTCACCGCCCAGGCATCGGATCCGAATGGCGACGAGCTCGCCTATTCATGGGACTTCGGCCAAGGCTTCACGTTCGACAACCGCAACAGCGCCTCCTTCGCATGGAACAGCGGCGGCACCTACACGGTGAAGCTGACGGTTTCCGACATGAAGGGACTGTGCACTGTCGTTACGAAAGTCGTCACGGTCAGCGGCCTGGCAGCGGATCCGCTCACTGTCTGGACGGCACGCGCGAACAGCTCAACAGGAAACTTCAACACACTCGTGGCAAGCCCGAGCAGAGTAGTCGCAGCCGGTGATGATTTTACTCCGGGTACCAACCCCTCCTACAAGGCTCCAATCGCAACATCGACCGACGGCGTCACCTGGACATCATCACAGTTGGCCCTCAACCAATATGTTCAGGCGGGAGTTTGGGATGGATCACAGTTTCTCCTAGCAGGCCAGGATGTCAACGGCGCTGCTTTCGTAGGTTGTGTTTTTACATCGTCTACTGCCAACCCGGGAAGCTGGATCAAACGTATATTCACGGGTTCTCCCCTGAACGGCATTGCTTTCGGCGGTGGCATCTATGTAACGGTTGGAAACAACGGAACCATCCGGCGCTCCACCGACGGGACTAGTTGGTCGCTCGTCTCTTCCGGTACGACTAACACCCTCACCAAAGTGGCCTATGGTGGCGGCAAATTCGTTGCTGTTGGCTATACACCCAACGTCGGTTACCCCACCGTACTGACATCCCCTGACGGCAGTAACTGGACGAACACCAGTTCCGGAGTGGACAACCTCCAGCCCGTAGCCGACCTTCAATTCATCACTTGGGCAAAAGACCGGTTTCTTGCCAGCGGCAACTATGGAAAACTACAACAGACCGTGGACCTAGGCTCCCATTTCACCAGTACACGCCTCACAATCGATCAGACCCCCGGCATGTGCTACGGAAACGGGGTTTGGTTTGCTGCGGGGATTGACCGCAGCAATGGCGATGCCGACATCGACCTGCTGTCCATCGACGGCAGCAATTGGACCACGCTCGCCACTCCCAGCCTCGACGACCGCAACGCCGCCGTCTTCTTCAACAACACCTTCATCACTGTCGGGAAAAACCACAGCATCCGCCAGAGCGGCACCATCTCCCCCGTCAACATCGGCTACCTGACCTGGCGCGACTCCTACAACCCGGACCACGGCTCTCTATCAGCTCCCGACGAGGACGGCGATGGCGACAGCCTGAACAACCTTCTGGAATACGCACTGGGGAGTTCCCCCGTCAGCGTCATCGGCGGCAACGGCGTTGGAGCCCTGCCGCAGGCCGCCCTATTTTCGTCCGCGTCGTCTCTGTTGAACGACCGCATCGCCCTGCAATTCAGCCTGCCGGAGCCCGCTCCCGCCGATATGGTTTACGTCGTGGAGGCCTCCTCCACTCTGAGCAACTCGTGGTCGCCACTCGCCACCAAGACCGGCACCGGCGCGTGGATTTGGAACGGCGGCGGAACATCGCGCGTCATCCTCGGCACCGCAGCCGGCGGAAAAATCCCGGTCACTGTAGGTGATTCCCAAGCCGCCAGCGCAGCGCCCGCCCGTTTCCTTCGGCTGCGGTCCTTCGTGAACCAGTGATTGAAATCGTGGTTGCTGCGTCTCGCAGCAACGAAAGCTTGTCGCACCATCAAGAAAAGCTACTGCGAAACGCAGCAACCACCATTCCCCCCGCTTCCTCCTCTGAAAACTGGAGGCTTGCCGCGGGTGCGCCAATGTGGCGAATTTCCCCCGTTGAAACCCATTCTCCTCCTCATCGCCTTGGCCTGCCCGCTGCACGCGGAACTGCTCGCCCATTTCATGACGTCCCAAGGCGAGGTGGTTGCGGAACTACAGTATGACAAGGTTCCCCAGATGGTGGCGAATTTCGTCACCCTCGCCGAGGGCACCCGGGCATGGGTGGACCCGGCGACCGGTGCCGTCCGTAAGGCCCCCTACTACAACGGCACGAAATTTCATCGCACCGCGAGCAACGGCGTTGATGAATTCGCACAGGGCGGATCGCGACTCGGAGACGGTTCGGACGGCCCCGGCTACACCCTCAAGGACCAGTTTGATCCCACCCTCCTCCACCTCCCCTACGCCCTCTCGATGGGCAACGCCGGGCCGAACACCAACGGCGCCGGCTTTTTCCTAACTGGAAATGTCAGCGTTCCCTCCTACGACGGCAGCTACACCCTTTTCGGCTACGTCAGGACCGCCGCCAGCCGCGCGGTGGTGGATGCCATCATCGCCGCCGGCCCTAACGGAACCATGCTCGGCACGGTCACCATCGAGCGGACCGATCCCGCCGCCCTCGCCTTCAACGAGCAAGCCTACAGCCTGCTGGTCGTCACCCAGCCCGCCGGCGGCCTGAGCGTCACCCGCAACGTCGAGGCACGATGGAATCTGAAGCAGCCCATCACCACCGGAAATATCCTGCGTGCGTTCCGGTCTACGACTCTGGCGCAAAACAGTTGGTCCGAGCTCGATGCAGCTTACATCCACGTCGGCGTGACCCCTCCGCTGCTCACACCCGTCGCGATGGCCACCGTGCTCGAAAACGCCTCGGCCCCCTCCGCGTTCTATCAAATCTCACTGGCCTATCATCCGGATTCCTCCACGCCATCGCATCTGTCGAACCGCACCGTGCTCCTCGACCTCGGCGGTGCCACCATCGCCTACGCCCACGTCAGCTCCGGCAGCGGTGGCACCGCGACTTACACACCCGATGGCGGTGCCCCCGCCACATTCCTTTTCAACACCCTCGATTTCCAGTCCAGTGGCCACGCCTTCACCTTCATCGTCGAAAATGTCGGTATCAGTCCCCGCTACTTTCTGATCAAGCTCGGCTGTGATTCCATGAATAACACCCAGATCGAGGGCCGCCACTACACGCTCGCGTCCAGCAATCTGTCCGGCTGGCAGTACTTCCACGCCGGGGCCGCTGCGGTCAGCCGCTGAAATTTCCCGCCCTCCGCACTCGTCTCTTCACACCCGCCGGTTTTCCCACTAATCCTGAGCCGTGCTCCGCTCGCTGCGTTTGTTGGATTTCCGTTGTTTCAAGTCGCTGGACCTCACCGTCCCCGCGGAGGGTGCCATCCTGATCGGCGATAACGCGCAGGGAAAAACCTCCATCCTCGAAGCCATCTGCGTGCTGGTCCGGCTCCACTCACCGCGCACCCACCGGATGATGACGCTCGCCAGCATCGGAGGCAAAGGCTTCGGCATCGCTGGCGACCCTTGGGAAACCGAACGCCAGGTCCGCTATTCGCGCGAAGGTCTTGTCCTCAAGGTGGACGAGGAAAACCGCAGCAGCCAGAACGCCTACCTCGAAGACGGCGGCCTCGTCGTCTGGATGGGAAACGAGGACCTCGAACTCATCCGCGGCCCCGGCGAGGGACGGAGGCGCTACCTCGATTTCCTCGGTGCCCAGATCGATTCCAACTACCGCCGCTCCTGGTCCCGCTACCGCCGCGCGCTGAAGGCGAAGAATCTGTTATTGAAGGAAGGCCGCCCCCGCGACGCGGAAATCCTCTCCTACGAGGAAATCATGGTCGAGCACGGCACCGTCCTGATGGAAACCCGCGCCCGTCTCGTCGCCGAACTCACCCCGCTCGCCGCCGCCGCCCAACAGACAGTTAGCGGGAAAGACGAGCCCCTCACCCTCCGCTACCTCCCCGCCAGCGGCCCCGATCTCCGCGAGTCCATGCTCCAGGCGAGGGAACGCGAGACCCGCATGCGCCAGGCTGTCGTCGGCCCGCACCGCGATGACCTCGACCTCCGTCTCCACGGCATGCCTGCCGTCGATTTCGCCAGCGAGGGCCAGCAACGCACCCTCGCCCTCGCCCTCAAGCTCGCCCAGGGAAAACTCCTCGAACAGCGCAGCGGCAAGCTCCCGATCTATCTGATGGACGACATCTTCGGCGAGCTCGATCCCGGCCGCCGCAACGCCCTGATGAGCCACCTTCCGCCGCAAGCGCAGAAATGGATCACCACCACCCACCTCGGCTGGCTCAAGGAAACGGCGGAGCTGGAATCCATCGCCCGTTTCAGTGTGCGGAACGGCAGCGTCGGCGCATGACCCTCTTCGCGGCAGTCCAACGTTAGATGCCCGGCACTCGCTACCGGGAGCGCCCCTCCGCTTCAGGCTGAGGTTTTTCGCCACCCTCCGACTTCGACGCGGATCGGGTAGCGGATTGTCCAGCGCCGGCTTGTTCTGCCTGTTTGTTTTTATCCCCAAACCTGGCCAAGTAATGCCACACTTTCTTGACCGCTTGCGGCTCGTAAGCCCCTGATTTCACCGCCTGTCCCAAAATGAATGGATCGAGCCTGCCATCATTCGACAGACTCTTGGCAATGCGAACGATTTCCAGTCCCCTGTAATCTGGATGACACTCGATCACGTCAACCGTTGTGACGAATCCGGCATGCCACTCCACGTCGCATGGCAAGCCATCTGCGAGATCCTCGACGGAAGTACCTTTGTAAACTGGATCCAAAACCAACGCATCGACATCTCTTTCCACGTCGATCGGGCCGTGGATGTGCGCCTCAATATAGTCATCCAACAAATCCGGATCGTCTGAGTCCACGAGCCAGACAAGACGTGAGAGCTTCTTGACCACACAAAAATCCTCTGGCTCGAAAAAACTGTCAGGATAACAAAACGTGGCCCTCTCTAACACATGTGACTTCAGTCGGAAATAGGATGAACCGAACCTGGGAGAGCCCCCTCCTCCGGTCATTCGACGGTCCAAAGCACCGTATTTCGGACGCTCAAAAGCTTCACACCCGTCATAGATTCCGAAAAAGGCCTTCTGCTCCCATTCCCACCGGGCGCCGCCCTCATAAGCCGAAAGCGAGCCATTGCTCATACCAGATTCAAACTGCGACTTAACATGGCCATCACGTCGGATCGCTTCCAGAATTGGAAGGCCGTTTGGAGTTGTGCGGTCTGGATGGAAATTGATGGTTAAGCACAAATTGAACGGGACTTCCTCGCCATCGAACTTCTCGTGGATAAGACGGATCGCCCTCTCTTGCGGCGAGCCAATCAAAGGCATCCAATTGCGTGGTGTGATGGACATGCTTTTTGCAGAATGTTTTAGTCCTCCGAACCACGAACGGAGTACGTTGAATTCAAAGTGGACGGTGATGAGCGGTTCGGAGCGACGACTTGTTCTCTGTTGTGAGTTGTATCAAGGATTACTTCGCCATCCGGAATTGCTCGATACGGAAGATCATTCTCACGGTAGTAGTCCACGACAGCCTCCATGCTTTCTGATTCAAAGTGGCCACACCGGTAGTGAGGCACAATATAGTAGTCAATGACGCCAAGTCCTTCCCATATTGTGGGGTGCTCATATCCGTTGGACTGAGCTTCCGGTTCATCAGCAAGATGAATGCCTCTCAATGAAGGGGAAAGAACACAAATACCTGCGCTGTAGCCTCCGTAGAGGAAATGCTCGTCGTCAAGCTTGTCATGGATCAATTGGTCGAGTCCGCTGAGGTGCATAGCCTTACGTAGCAAGAAGGTGTTGCCTCCGAGCACCCACAACATGCCAGCTGCAGCGAGCTTCTCAGAAAGGATGCCTTGGTAAGCGAAATAGTCACGAAGATCCAAGGCCTCTGCAGGAATTCCGAGGTCGGCCAGCCGGCCAATCTCCCGCTCCATTCCAGACCTGAGACGCTCGGAATCATTCGAGAAATCCAGTGCGTTAGAAACTACCAGAGCAGTCTTGCCCCTTGCGAGGTGCGCGAGGTTGTGGCCTTGATCGCCGATAAGATACGATGAGAGGTAGAGGTGCATTTTTCTCAGAGATTAAGGTAGAGACGTCGGTTGCCCGACGCCCCCCTCGCAGATCCCGGCGTGCGGAATTACCGCACCGGGCTCCTCGGAAATGCGCGCAGGTGGAACTTCGGACATGTTTGGATTTCTGTTGTTGG
>JBDSNC010000294.1:0-10974 GCA_039915545.1 Luteolibacter sp. | reverse complement strand
ATCCGGTTGAGCCGGCTTGTGATCACCCTCCCGGTGCGCGGGCGGAAAGTGCTTCCGAAACTCCTCCAGAGTCAGCTCTCCATCTCCGTCGGTATCGAGGCGCTTGAAGATTTTCTCCGCCTCCTCGGGATTGCGCTGGCCCACCGGCATGCCCTTGAACTCTTGGAAGTTCAGCGTGCCGTTGCCATCCGCATCGAGTTTCTTAATGATCGCTTCAGGCGTCAACGGCTCGCCACCACCGCCCGGCGGCTGGTTGAACTTCCGGAATTCGTCCAGGGTCAGCGCTCCGTCTCCGTCGGCATCGAGGCGCTTGAAAATTTTCTCAGCCTCCGCAGGATTGCGCTGCGCCGCAGGCAGGGCCTTGAATTCCTCGAAGCTCAACGTGTGACTGCTGTCCACGTCGAGTTTCTTGAAAATAGCCTCGGGATTCGGTTGATCGCCACCACCCGGCGGATGGTAGAACTTCCGGAATTCATCCAGAGTCAGCGCCCCGTCTCCATCTACATCGAGGCGCTTGAAGATTTTCTCCGCCTCCGCGGGGTTTCGCTCACCCACGGGCAGAGCCTTGAATTCCCCGAAGCTCAGCGCGTGACTGTTGTCCACGTCGAGTTTCTTGAAAAGCGCCTCTGGATTCGGTTTATCCCCACCAACGTCCGGCGGCGGCGGCGTGAACTTTCTGAACTCCCGCAAGCCCAACGCGTGATCGTGGTTCAAATCCAGTTCGTTGAAGATCCGTTCCGCCTTGGCTGGATCTTTCTGAAGCATCGGCAACTGTTTGAATTCAGCGAAACTCAGTGATCCGTTCTGGTCCTTGTCGAGGCGTCTGAACCGCACCTCGAAATTGTCCTGCTCCTTGCCGGGGTCCCGTTTCCCGGGCTCCCTCCGATGTGGGGCGGCGTCTTGTGCGAATGATGCCGAGGTAGCCAGCATCAAGGCTCCGAGTATTTGCAAACGGGGATTTTTCATGGTCTTTGTTGGTTGTGGTTGTGATCGCAGTCGTGATGTAACTACTTGTAGCAGTGAAAGTTTCGTTAAAAGATCAATGATTCGCCGCGCGCAGTCGGTCTTGGAATTGCTGGAAAACCACTGCCCGAGCGACGACTCCTTGCGCGCGGCCCAGACGAGGGTGCGGAGCAGCAGCCGGTAGCTGTCGAGCGTACATGGGGTCAGGCGTCGCATCGGGTGGTGGACCGGAGATCGATTTCCTAGCAACTCTGCCCAGCCTGCCACTGGAGCCTTATGAACAATGGAGCATCCAACGAGATGCTCCGCTCTATCATGAGGTGTGCCACGCCGTTCCGGATGCGACAACAGTCCCCGGCGAGCGGAGTCCACGAACCGTCCGGCTCCAGCACGGAAAGTCCGGCGGGTGAATCATTTGCGGCCAGCTCGAACTCCGCACCCGGCCACGGGTCCAATGACAGGTTGATCAGTCCGACGAGCGATTCATTGCCACAGTCCTTGCGGAAAACGAGGGGCCAGGCACCGTCACCGCGCGCCATAACGGGCACCTGGTCGCGGCACAACCAGCGAACCGACGCTTGCAGTTGCCGTTGCCGCACAGGGCCGTGAAATGACACGCCGACCGGACCGATCGCGGAGGCATAGTCCCACGCATGCACGATCACCCGGCCGCCGGATGCGTTTTCAAACGCGATCATCGCCGGATGGACTGGCAGCGCGTCGGGATCCAACAAGTTGCCGATCACCACTGCGCCGGCAGCGGGTCGCAGCAGTGCGAACCCAGCAGTATAATTCACCATCGGCAATTGCGCCGACATATGATCGCGCGGCGAACCACCGAAATCCGGATGAGTGAAACCCTCGGCCGAAAACGCTCCGAGCGAATCAAGCGGCGCGGGCGATTCGATGCTTGTCAGTCCGATTGCCACAGCGAATCCGCGCTCGCAGAGAATTTCCGCCGCACTCCCGTCGAGAAACAGCCCGGCCGCCAGCAGGCTGCGGATTTCATCGTCAGTTAGCGAACGCGCTTGTTGCCCGCACAGAAAGACAGCTTCGGCATCATCATAAGTGGTCGGAATACCCGCGGCCTCGAATGCCTCGAGCGCGGGATAGCCATCCTCGCCCAGATCCGCCAGTCCCTGGCCGGGCGTCAGATGTTTCACGATCGAGGCGTTGGCGCGATGGATCAGGCCCAACCCGCGATAGACACCGGGCTTTTGTGCGCGATCGGCCAGGGCGTTGAGGTAGGATTTTCGCGCACCTAACATCCGACCGTAGTGGGGCTCGTCCTCCATCGGGGTGCCCAGATGATCGAATAGGTTGAGCGTTGTACCTCGGGCTCCGTAGGCGCATGAAACCACGAGTTGGGCGAAGGTGAAAACGACGCTTTTCGCATAGCGGGAGAAAGGGACGTTCTCCAGTTCCGTGTAGTCGATGGTCGCGGCGGGCAGGCAATGGCGGGTGAGTTTGATAGAGTCCTGGCTGAAGTAGAGGCCACGCGGCGGACCCCACTCCCAGTAGTTGCCCATCGTCGGGCGGCTGAAGATCGGCTGCCCGTCATGGGCTCCGAGCGCTTGGGCCACCAGCATCCAGTCGCGTTCTTCGCGGCAATGGTTTCGCGGACCGCTCGACATCAGGCCCAAGCGTGTTTGCGGAGCTTCGGATTGCACCGCTCCGGTAATCAGACGCAGCACTTCGAGCGAAATGGCGGAACGCATGGCGAGCCATGCTTCGCGCCACGGATGCGGTTTGCCGGGTTGCACCATGGCGGCGGTGACCTGTTCACGGCTGACGGTTTCACCCACGATTTTGGAAAACCGTTCCAGATGCAACGGGCAGAAACATTCATGTGCTCCGAAGTCGCGGATGTCGTCTTCCACCCATAACACACGGGGTCGCGTTTCAGCATAGATCCGCCATGTCTGACGAAGGTTTTCCTGCCAGACGGGCGAGAGGGTGCAAGCGACGCAGGTCGCATGACCGCCATCGGCACTAACGACGGTCTGGATGCCCGGCAAGGTATCCGCGGAGTGCCTGCGGCGGTCATCATGGCCACGGGTGACCCACGGATTGAGTGAATATCCGACTCCTGACTCTGTTAGCGCGTCACGAACCTTGACGAGGTTCCTCGCGTATTCCCTCACCTTGTCCGGTGTCGGATGTCCGTGGAAAAACTCTTCCGTGTCCACCATGACGATGACTTCGTCCACTTGATAGCGTGGCAACACGGCAATCAATTCCGCAAGCAGTTCGTCAAAGCGCCATGGCGGCAGGGTTCGCCGTAGTGCATACCAGGCTGGGGAATGGCGTGTCATTGAATGATGAACGAGGTGTAGCCGTTGGCGGGAATGACGACCGGGAGTTTCACTCCGTTATTTCGGTCGAGTTGATAGGTAGTGGATGGCCCGTCACCCTCGCGGATTTTCGCGGAGCCCGTGACGCCCGTGTAATAGAGCGGTACATCCAGGGTTTTGGAAACCTCGTGGTCCAGCGGATTGAACACCAGCAGCATCCCCTTCTCCGTGCCCTTGGGATTGACGTGCAGGGTGTAGTCGAGGTCGCGGCCGTCGGGGCGCTTGAGATGAATGATATCGCCCAGGATGACATCGCTGTGTTTTTTATACCATCCCATCCATTTAAGCAGCATGGCCTTGCTTTCGGGACCGTCGTAAAGCCGGTGACCACGCACCCAGACCTGGGCTCCGGAGGAAAGCATGGTGAAAAAGATCCGTTCATACTTATCGAGGTTCTTTTCCATGCCGCCGTGCAGGGTTTCGGTGTTGAGGTTCACCCAGCCCATCTGCGCGGTCTTGTGGAAGGTGGCGTCGAAGATGTATTGGCGGTAAATGACCGTTTGGAGGACGATGTCGATGTTATCGGTGGCCTCGCGGTAACCCATGCCGGTGCAGGCCTGGCCGTTGAGGAAATACCAATCCGGCACGGTCAGATAGAGGTTGCGGCGCTGGCCTTCGTGGAGGACCGAGCACATCCATTTCCACTGCGCCCATTGCGAGTCTTCCAGCCCCTTGTGGTGCGGATGGTTCGTCGCCGCGCACGGGTCGCCGTGGTACGGGCCATCCGGCTTGAAGGCACCGATCCCGGCACCCTCGATGGTTTTCCACATGTTGTCGTAATACATGTCCGCCCACGAGCTGGCACCGCAGGCGCTTTGGCCGAAGAGACTGCCGGGCGTGCCGGTGGCCGGGCTGATGCAGTTGTAGTTGTCCTCCGGCTTGCCCCATCCCTGCGAGGCCATCATGAGTTGATAGGCCCCGACGCGGATGCCCTTGGTCTTGCCGTAATCGCAGATCACCTTCATCGACTTGATGTTGCCTTCCGAGCTGTCGGCATAGTTGAAACCGCCCGGGTGTTCGGGTGCCTGCAACTGGTCGAAGCCGATTTCCGCCATCTGGTCCATCAGCGGTCCGAGGGTGTTCAGGTCACCCGAAACCGGTGCGTGGACCTCGAACATCTTCTCATTGGTCTGCGGCGCGAGCTTCCGATAGAAGCGGCGCTGTGCGAGGTGAAAGCGTTCTTTTTCCGTAGTGTCATTGAGGATGGTGAAGGTGCGGAAGGCATCGAACGACTCGCCTGGTTTGACCGTCCAGTTAGGACCGACGGTGGGCCGGCTGAGCAGCAGCGCGTTCTCAGGGTTATTGAGGAAAAGATCCTCCGCCGGGTTGAGCGTGGCCATCGAGCTCCAGTCCGGATCGCGCACGAAGCGGGTGGTGCCGCCGCCGAACGAGTAGTCCTTAAACTCGGCCTTGCCGCCGCTGACGTGGATGCCGAGCGCGCTGCCCGCTTCGTTGAAGTTGGCGAACCCGAACGAGTAGTCGCTTTCGACATGCATCATCCGCGAGTTGCTGGGCTGGACGGCGAGATGCTCGCCGTCGAATTTCGTTAGAACGACTTCCTTGCCGGATTTGTTGATGAATTTGAAGGTCTTCATCATCACCGGCATTCCCTCGTAAAGCTCGTAGCTCACGGCCACGCCGGTGCCTTTGTAGGGGCTGGTGTCGGGAGCGGCGAAACGGAAACTCAGGCGCTGGCCCTTGGCCGGCCACGCGATATTCTTGGGTGCGTTGCACTTCGGCTGCCATTCGTAGGGCTTCACGCAGCCCGTGATTTCCATGCCCACGAAGCGGAAGCTGTCAGGCTTCGAGTGCAGCAGCGGTAGCCAGGCCGGTGTGAGGAACGCCTGGTCCGGAGCACCAGTTAGCCCACCCACTTCGAGCCAGTTTCCATCGAGGCAAATGCGTGCTTCCGGTTTGATGGCGCGGACGAATTCGATGTCCTTGTCGATGCGGCGCAGGCTGATGCAGCCGATGTTGTTATCGGTGATGTGGAAGGTGCGGCTGACCAAACCGTTAGTGATGAGCACCTGGGCGGACTGCTTGTTCTCGTCCACGCGGAGCTGGATGGAGGTCGGCTCGGTCGGTGGTGCGATCAACCAGTCGGCGGTGACGGGTTTTTCAACGAACTCTTTGACCACCTTGACGCCGGGTGTCTGGAGAAGCCCCTCCATGAAGCGGGCGCGCTCGGCGAGATCCGCCGCCTTCAGGGCCTTCATTTTCGTTTGGTCGAGCAAGAAATCGGAAGCTTCGAATCCGCCGGACTTGAAGGTGGATACGCGGGCTTCGGAAATCCAGCCGCGGAACGGCTCTTTGCCAGGAGAGCTGGCCCCGAGCGAAAAGTTGGCTACACCTCCGCCAAGACGGGGAAGTGGTCCCACCTTGGTGCCATTCAACCATCCGCTGCACGTGCCGCCCTCGCAAACGACGGCGAGGTGGGTCCATTTCTCCGGCGTGACCTTGCCCAGCGAGGTGCCACCGGTGCCGCCGACGAAGACCTGCCACTCGTCGCCGATCTGGGCGATGAGGAAACCGCTGCCCCCGTTGCCGTTGGCGAGTGCCACATGGAGACCCGGGTCATTGCCTTTGCTGGCGTATGCCCAGATCTCGACAACGAACTGATCGCCCCCTGCTAGATTCTTGCCGGTGCTATAGCATTGGTCGTCGCTCTCGAACTTGATGGACGAGTCAGACACCTGGCGGCGTGGTTCCGGGCTGTTGGACATGATCTTGGGCGAGCCCTGCCGGAGCAGCGGCGGCGCATCCTTGACCTGTCCTGATAGAGACGGCGGAGCCGCGGTGTCGCGGATGCCCCCCTCGCCTTGGAGGTTGTAGTGGGCAAGCGGCTGGACTTCGGCGACGGCCGCTTGCGCCAGGGCGATGGCAGCGATAAAGGCGTGGATTAATTTCATGACGGAAAAATGGAGTTAGAGGCTTGCTGGAAATTCAGGGGGCTTTGGGAAATGGGAATCTTCGGTCGGCCAGGCCGGACCGCGAGTCTCTGACTCGCTGAGAAAGAATCGACCAAGGAACGAGGCGAATGCCGCTGCTCTTGGCCTCGCTTTCGCAGCGAGTTTAAAACTCGCGGTCCCGGTGGATGCCGGGGCCCGCGCCTCTGCGAACCACGCGACGATCAGGAATGCTCATTATGTTTAAGCTCGCCAATGTCGCCCGGATCGCGCTCGGGGGTACGCATGGATCGAAACAGGCGAAGCGTGTCCCGGCAGCCGCCGATGCCGAGCCAAAGGGTCGTGGAAACGAGCAGAACCACTTGCACGATCAGGAAGATGGCCCAAAAGCCCGCCCACTGATCTTCGGTGGGGTGCGTCTTGTAACCGATGATCATGCCAATGATGAACACTGCCAGCGAGAACAGGAAGTAGCCCATCAGGATATAGGCGGTGATGCGGTCCTCGCGGGTGAACATGCGGGTGATGCCGAAAATCCGCTGCCAACCGGCCACCGGTTGGTCGTGAGCCAGCAGCTCATTGGGCACGGTGTATTTGCCGCGGTGCAGCAGCTTGTCCATGTCGTGGGCGGGCTGCTTGTCCAGCAGCGAAACCAACACATAGAGGAGGATGCTGGCAAAGGCGGTGCTCAGATAGGACGCCTGGCCGCTGAGCGGGAATTTTGCGGGAAGCGTGGGGTGGTGCTTCACGATGTCCGGCCACGTCTGGGTCAGGATGAGCAAGAGGGTGCCGACCACGAGGCCGAACAGCAGGGTGATGATGGCGGCTTTGGTGGTGCCTTTTTTCCAATACAAGCCGCCGAGGATGACGGCGCCGGCACTGCCCAGCCACAGACTACCAAACAAGGCCAGGCATTGCATGATGCTTTGCGTGGGCTTGATGAGCAGGCTCAAGGCGAAGGTAATCAGGGCCACCGCCAGCACGGACGCGCGCAACGCCCAGATGTGTTGTTTGTTCTCCAGCGGTTTTTTGCGCAACGGCAGGATGATGTCCTGCATCAAAACACTGCCCCAGGCGTGGGTCATGGCGTTGGAGCTGCTGATCAAGGCGGCCACCATCATCGCGCAGAAAAGGCCGATCAGGCCGTGGGGAAGCATGTAAGTGAGCGCGGTGGGCACGAGCATTTGGGCGCGTTCCACGGAGCCGACGACGTCTTTGCCGCCAGCCTGCTGGCCCATCGTTAGATCAATGGAATGGTTGATGGCCTTGGCGGTCTCCGCGTGCGCCGGGTGGTGCATGTACATGTGCGTGACCAGCACGAAGGCCATGAAGAACACGAGAACGCCCTGCCAGCGAATTTGCCCGAGGAGGTTGCCCATGCGCAACTCGTGGGCATTTTTGGCCGAGCCGGTAAAGCCTTGGGCCGCCACGTTGCTCATCACCGAGTAGGCCTGCAAAATAACGGCGGTAAAGAAGAAGCCGGGTCCGAAATCCGACATCTGCGAGGTGGCGAGCGGATTGAGCAAGGAAGCATTCGGGCCGCCGCCCGCCTTCATGGCGAGGACCACATGATCCCACTGGAAAACGGTGGAAAGCAGGGTGAAGACCAAGGTCAGCGCCGCGACATTCATGAACATGCCCTGCACGAAATCCGACACCAGCACCGTCAGATGACCGCCGGAGAGCACGAATAGAAGCGGCAGACCGACCACCAGCGCGGTCATCACCGGATAGGTGGGAATCTGGAATCCCAGACAGGCGAAGTGCGCAGGCAAGCCGATCAAAGCCATGAGGAACTTGGCGGTGATCAGCGGCACGAAACCGAAGGCGACCATGCCTGAAATCCATGAGATGGCGGCTCCGAGTGTGCGCACCGGGCGGCTGTAGCGTTTCTCAAGAAACTCAGCGATCGTCATGGCGCGGGTTTCGCGAAAACGATACATGCCGAAGCCGGAGATCTGCAGATAGGCGAAGAGCGGCGTGGTCGCCATCGCCCACCACATCGCATTCAGTCCGCCGATGTAAAACGCTTCAAACATGGCGGAAATGGCAATCACGCCGATCCACTCGGTGCCCGATGAAACGGTCAGCATGTAACGACCCGCGCCGCGACCCGCTACCAGGTAGTCGGCCACGCTTTTGGTCATGCGGTTCGCAAAGATCGCCACGCCGATAAACAAGCCCAGGACGGCTGCGGTCACCGTCCAGTCGAGAAATGTCATGTTCATGAATTGGAGGATTGCAGGAGTGCGGTTGGAGCGACCGTCCGGCCGCTGTGGAACGCTTCGTCCGCGGCGAATGCAATGAGGTGCCCCTGCATGAAATGGCTGTTGTCGAAAGTCCCCGGCGCGGAGATGAGTTCATGGAGCGCGTCGATCAGCCCGAAGTCACCGCCACCGTGACCGGCGTAGCCATTCACCGACGGATCCTCCACTTCGATCTGCTCGACGCTGCCGTCGTGGCGGCGCAGTTCGAGCCGGTGGATTTCACCATCCACATGCATGCCTCCTTGCAAGATCGCCTCACTGCCATGGATGCGGATGCGGCGGCCCTGGTCGAAGGCGGTCATCAGGAGCTGGGCGGTGACGCCCGAAGCGAACTGGAGCGACACGACCTGGTGGTCCGGTGTGTCGTGGCCGCAGGTGTAAACGCAGCGGCCCCAATCGCCTTTGCGCAGCCAGTCGAGGATCTCGTCGTCGGAAGCGGTCGCCCAGCCGGGCATGATTTGAGGAAGCCACGGCTGTTTCTTGTCGGTGAGGTAACGTTGCGCGGCGTAGGCACAACTGCCGTTGGAATGCGGGCAGGGATCGGTGCAGCGGGCCGTGGCTCCGGCGGGCGCGTTTTCCGGGCGGAACCATTGGCTGCCGGCGAAACTCGAAACCGCCGTGCATTCGGAGTCCACGAGCCACGAAAGAATATCGGTATCGTGGCTGCACTTGGCCACAATCATCGGCGTGGACTTGGCACTCTGCGACCAGTGGCCGCGCACGAACGAGTGGGTGAAATGCCAGGGCTCGACGCCTTCGGTCGCCTGGATGCTGACCAATTTGCCGAGCCGCCCGCTTTCGACCACTTCCTTGATTTTCCGGTAAAACGGCGTGTGCCGCAGCACGAAGCACAGCACGATCCGGCGGCCCAGTTCGTTGGCGAGGCGCGCCAGGTCATGGACTTCCTCCGAGGTGCAGGCGGCGGGTTTTTCCAACAAAAGATCGTAACCAGCACGCAGCGCGGCCATCGCCTGATGATAGTGGAACTTGTCCTGGGTCGTGATAACGGCGATGTCGCCAAGGCGGCCGGCCGCGAGCAGTTCCTCGCCGGTTTGGAACTCACGCACCTCGGCATCGCCGAGGAACCGGCGGACATCGGCCCGCTGGCTGGCCACCGGATCGGCAACAGCCACGGTCGCGAGCTTGTCGGGACGGGTCGCCGCCACCTCGGCGTAAGCGCGGGCCCGCGCCCCACAGCCGACGAAGCAAAGCCGCAGCGGGGCAGCCGGTGTTGTCTTTGAAATTTCAGGGAGCGGGGCGATGGCGATGGAGGAACTCATAACTTTAGGATTAAACTACGGTGAAATCGTTGGCGAGACTGTTACACACTTGCCTTAGAACGCATACGCAGTTAACTACGAACATGATCACAACGGATGCGACCTCCGGCTACGGCCCGCCTTTTTTCTGGGGCCTGCCGGCCACCAAAACGAGGGGGTTCACGGCGGTGAACTACAGTGCGCCGACCAATCTGTTCCAATGGCACTACCATCCGGAATGGGAAATCGTGTTCTCCCGCGCCGCCTGCGGCACCCGGCATGTGGGCGAGTCCGTGGAAAAATTCGGTCCGAGCGATCTGGTGATGTTGCCCGGGAACGTCCCGCACACTTGGTTTTCCAGCAACGACCAAGTCGGTGGCAGCCGCTGGACGGTGATTCATTTCCTGCCGAAGGTGTGGGGCGAAGCCTTTTGGAAACTGCCGGAAGTTCGTGAATTCAACGACCTCTGCCAACGCGCGCAACGGGGCATCCGGTTCACCGGTGAAGGCGTGAAAGAGGTGGGGGAACGGATGGAGGCGCTGGGAGCGAACGACGCCCCGTCAATCGCCGCGCTCATGGAATTATTGAGAATCTTCGCCTTGCTCCCGAAGTTGGAGGTTCATTCGCTCAATGCGGTGAAGGAAGGATCATCGGGTTGGCAGGATGCCCGGCTCGACCGGTTGCTGGAATGGCTGGAGAGCCGCTTGGCCGAGCCGATCACCCAGCAGGAAGCCGCCGCGACGATCCAGATGTCTCCAGCCGCTTTCAGCCGCTGGTTCAAACTGAACATGGGCTGCGTCTTCAGTCGTTACCTCAACGAAATCCGGGTCGCCCGGGTGTGCTCCGAAATTGCCCACGGCAAGCTCTCCATCACCGAGGCCGCCTATCTGTCCGGATTCAACAACCTCTCCAACTTCAACCGCCGCTTCCTCGAGGTGACCGGTTTGACGCCCAAAGCCTTCCGCGTGCAGATCCAACAGCCGGCCGCCCGCAAGGTCACGACCGGAGTCGCCTGAAGAAAGTTGATAGTTGATAGTTGATAGTTGATAGTTGATAGTTGATAGAACGACGGAGAGGATGAACATCAAACATTGAACGCTAAACATCGAACATCGAACATCGAACATCGAACATCGAACATCGAACATCGAACATCGAACATCGAACATCGAACATCGAACATCGAACATCGAACATCGAACATCGAACATCGAACATCGAACAT
>JBDSNC010000291.1:0-31360 GCA_039915545.1 Luteolibacter sp. | reverse complement strand
GTTTCGCGGTCGGTGATGATTTTGACCCGTTCAACAGGTCCATAAGCGGCGAAGAGGCCAGTAACGTCTTCTTCAGTAGCAGTGTAGGGCAGGTTGCCCACGTAGATGTCCATTTTTGTCTATTCTTGATACGCCATCACATTCAACGCTTCCCGAGACCATGGCGTAAGAGACCAGACGAAGCGCGTCCATTTGCGAAATTACAAAATGAACGCCGTGTCTCTACCCCTCGAAATGAGGGTTGGCAAGAATTGTTTTCGGGAGATTTCCGGTCATTTCCGCCGTGCGTGCGCGATTCAAGGTGATTGCTTGCGAAGGGCCGATGGACCGGAATCCTTGCGCCAGTGGGGGAGTGCGAAATTCTCCTCCCTGCCGGAACAGGGAGGAGCGGGTGACGGTCAGGCGATGCCTTCCTTGTGAAAGGTGTTCCAGTCGTCTAGATTGTTGAGATTGATGGCGCCGAGGATCTTTCCTTCGTCCGGGATGCCGCAGGCGGCGAGGATGGCGGTCCGGACTTCGTCGCTGTGGTGGTAGCCGGTGATGGCGGCGTTGAGTTTTGCGACGGCGGCGGCATCGAGCGCGCCACCTGACTCGGCGAGCACCCAGGCTTCGAATTCGGGGTAGCTGGGCTTGGTGGCGATGAAGCTTTCAAAGGCCGCCTTGTCGAGGCCGAGGCCGTCGAGGACCATCTGGTCGTAGCCGTGGCCGCAGGACGGGTAGTCGGAGTGGAGCTTGCCGGCGGCACCGAGCGAGGCTTTCTGCCAGAGGCGCGGCAGGTGGAGGACGCCGAGCGGGCCGGCGACGCCGGAGCTGATCAGGGGAATGAAGTTGGACATGGCTGGTGGTGGTTTGAGGTTTTGAGAGATTTCTTCGTGAAATCCACCTGAATTCATCTTCCCTGCGCCGGGGATTGCAATCCCTTGTTTCGCGGTAAAATGAAATCGGCAGATTTTTCTCGTTTCATCCGCGCGCGTTCCGTTTCAAATCCCCCGCGCCGCAGCTCTTTGCGGAAATTTCATCCCATTATTTACCGCCATGTGGAAAGGCCGCTTCTCCAAAGATACTTCGTCACTCGTCCAGCAGTTCGGCGAATCCATTTCGTATGACTGGAGGCTGTTCCCGCACGACATCGCCGGATCGATCGCCCACGCGCGTGCCCAGTTGAGGGCCGGGCTGCTCACTGCCGACGAGTTTTCCCAGATCGAAAGCGGCCTGGTGGAAATCCTCGCGGACATCGAAGCCGGGAAATTCGAGTTCAAGACCTCGCTCGAGGACATCCACATGAACATCGAGGCCGAACTCACCAGACGTATCGGTGCCGCCGGCGCGAAACTCCACACCGCCCGCTCCCGCAACGACCAGGTCGCCACCGACACCCGCCTCTACACCCGCACCGAGATCGACGGTCTGCTCGCTGCCATCACTGGTCTGCAAAAGGCCCTGCTCGACCGCGCGGAAAAATACGCCGCCACCGTCATCCCCGGCTACACCCACCTCCAGCGCGGCCAACCGGTCACCGCCGGCCACCATTTCCTCGCCTATGTGGAAATGCTCGAGCGCGACAAATCCCGCCTCGCCGACGCCCGCAAGCGCCTCAACATCTCCCCGCTCGGCTCCGGCGCGCTCGCCGGATCGACGATCAATCTCGACCGCCACGCGATCGCCGCCGAGCTAGGCTTCGACGGTGTGACTCACAACTCGATGGATGCCATCGCCGACCGCGACTACATCGCCGAGGTGCTGTTTGTCATTTCGCTCTGCGGCGTCCACCTCTCGCGCCTCAGTGAGGACCTCATCCTGTGGTGCACCGCCGAATTCGCCTTCGCTTCTCTATCCGACGCGCACACCACCGGCTCCTCGTTGATGCCGCAGAAAAAAAACCCGGACGTCTGCGAACTCACCCGTGGCAAGACCGGCCGCCTCGTCGGCAATTTGATGAATTTGTTAGTCGCCGTCAAAGGCCTGCCGCTCACCTACAACCGCGACCTCCAAGAGGACAAGCCGCCGCTGTTCGACTCCGTGGACACTCTGAACCTCATCCTCGCCGTCAACACCGAGATGATCTCTGCGATGGAACTCCGCGAGGAAAACTGCAAAGCCGCCGCCTCGGATCCGATGCTCCTCGCCACCGACCTCGCCGACTATCTGGTGAAAAAGGGCGTCCCGTTCCGCCACGCCCACGAACTCGTCGGCAAAGCCGTCGCCCAGGCCATTGCGACCAAAACTCCGCTCGACCAGCTCGATCTAACTTCCATCGACCCCGCTTACGGCCCGGATGCGAAGGACGTTTTCTCGCTGGAAACCGCCCTCGCCGCGCGGACGAATCCGGGCGCACCTTCCATCGCGAATGTCGTCGCGGAAATCAGCAAGTGGAAGAGCCTGCTCGGGAGGTGAGGAGGTAGACATCATGCGTCCTCCGAGCCTCGAACGGAGGACGATTATTTCAAAGAAGATGGCAAATGCGAGGACGGAGGGGATGTTTGTTCTGCCTCTGATGGTCCGTATTGACGCATTTTCTCCATGAATTCGACAAAGTTGTCGAGGACACCAAGAGTCCCGAGTAGATAGGAGAGCGCGCTACCCACCCGTCGTTCGATAGGGAACTCCAGCGGGTTGAAACCTTCCAGATGTTCTTGGCTATACCGCTTCTCCACAAACGTAACAAATCGTTGGATTTTGGAGATTTGAGCAGGTGAATCAAGATTGTGGGCTAGGTTGTTTCGGAGTTCGTTGAGCGCTATCAACGCACCAAAGAGGAATTCTGGATTTGGAACCAAAACCTGTGCGCGAGCAATTAGGATCTTTTTGCTAAACGGCAAGTTCGCTTCATCGTAGTATTTAGGGAAATGGAAACAATGCCGGTTGATCGTGTCCAATAGCTCTTCAACTAGCAGATGTCCTTTCAATACGGTCGTAAGGAGATCGTCCGATTTCGGAAAGTGCTCATTAAATCTCTTCTCAAAGATTTCTTGGCGGGCATCCCAGTCGGTGAACAAGGTTTTGACATCCATGATCTGTTTCTAGGGCGAACGTCAAGTATGGGTGCAGCTGGCCGAGAGCTGGCATCCGATGCAAGACAGGGGTTGAAATTGTGTTTAATTATTAAAACGCTGAGCAGGTTAACTGAAACTCTATAAATGTTAGGATTCCGGCGGATTCTGATTCGCTGCACGCAATGCCGTCATCAAGTTCGATGATAACTGTAGATACCGAAGAACTGACTCTGGGCTTGGATCGAAGTCTCGTGAATGCGCCGCTTCGTTCCGGAGGACGCGAAGATCGTGAAAAAGTGCAATATAGTCAGATGTCAAGATTTGAGCCCTCTCAATCTCTCGAATAGAGGTAAGCGGGCTCCTTCGATTTGGGTAGCTCGTCGGGATGCCTCGGGATTCCATGACTTCATCGACAAGCCTTTCTATCTGTAGCCATGCAGAGATGACCGCTCCGCGCGGTTGTGTCTCTGCTAGAGCGATAATCGCAGGATCAATTTCAGTTGGAGTTTGCGACGCAGTGAATGGAGCATCGCTCTCAGCGTCCTTGATTAAGGTTTCAAATTCCCATTCAGATCCTCCGAATTTTCCTTTCTTCAGCCTAGAGATAAGGCGGCTGATTCCTTTCCTGAAAATCAGGACAATAATCAGGATAGCTAGTGGCCAAGCGATAGCGTTCAAGACGGCTGCAATCGAAGTCGTGATGTCGCTAAAACTGGAGCCTTTGTCGGAATCTCTTTTAGAATCCGTTTCTGGAACAACGATGACTATTGGCTGTTGCGGCTGGAGTGACTTGTCATCTTTGATTGAGGGCGCAGCGATGATCAACGATGAGGGTTGCCCGACCTTTGCCGCATCACCACCTAGAGGAGCTGCAACTACATTCGTATCTTGTTTGGTTTCATCCATTAGAGAGTGATTGGAGGAATTTTGAGCTAATTCTTATTGATCGGCACGCGCACTTGCAAGCTTGAACCGCACGCTGTATAACCACCGCAAACGTGGCATGAAAGAATGTTTTCGCGGAGCTTTCCCGCCGGTCTTGCCTTTCCAGTAAGTCTTGCCATGGTCTCTCCCGGATGACGACAGATGATCACCACTTTCGTCGAGAGGACCGCGCGGTCCACTGGCGGCGGATTGCTGACCACATCGCGGAGCACCCGGAGGATCTCGCCATCGCACTTGCGAATTGCGACCGCTGGCTTTCACTCGGACGCGTTCATCCCGCGCCATTGCGGGAATGGCAGCGGCTCATTGAAGCCGCCCAAAGCTCGCCGGAAGTACTGGATGAATTCGTCCGGTTTCTCGCCGCCCCGAATCACGATGCGCAGCCGCTCAAGTCCTGCTCGCCGTTTGTTGGGTTGTCTATGCCCACAAGGGAGTCGGCGGGTGATTGAAACGAAACGCGGAGGCGCGGAGATAGGAGAGAGAAACGCTGAGTTTTCTGAAATGCCGATTTCCTCTGCGAATCTCTCCGCGACCTCTGCGCTTCCGCGTTTCGTTTGTTTTCTGACTCATTGACGCCATCCCCGCCGCAGGCAAGTCTGCCCCCAGCGAATTGCGGGGAGGTCTGTGCTCCAAGCCGGTCGTGTGGAAATCATGCGGCCTCTCCGGGGATACCCCGGGGGATCGACGAACCAAGGCATCACGAGGCGAGGGCCTAATCACGCTTCCGCGTGAGAATGCCCGCGCCGGACAGGACGCGTTGGAGCGCGGTGCTTCTCCGCATTCGTCATTTTCCGATGTCCTCGCAAGCCCATCACATCCGCCGCCTGGCCGCCGCTCTAACGGCGGGGCCGATGGCGGATCGTGAGGTGCTGGTGGCACGGGCGAGGCCGTTGGTGGGTGACTTGAGGAAGGCGCGTTGGCTGGTGTCGCTGGCGAGAAAGCTGAGCCTCGAATTCGGCGAGGCCCCGCGGCCGACGGTGCGCCGGATTGCTGATCGGATCCGGGCTCACGAGGGATTTGTGAAAGCGTGGGCGGATGGCCGGGGTAGAATTTTCATCGATCAGGTCGAGCCGCAGATGGCTCCGGCGGCGGGTGCTCCGACGATGTGGGAAATTCCGGAAATCACGACCTTGGGGGATCTTGCCGACACGCTGCGGCTGCATCCGGAAGACCTCGGCTGGCTGATTTCGCGGAATCCGGAGCATTACCGCCATCGCTGGCAGATGAAGCCGAAGAGCGGGCGTTTCCGGTTGATCGAGAGTCCGAAAGTGCTGCTCAAATTTGCGCAGCGGCAGGTGCTGCGGAAAATCCTCCACGCCATCCCGCCGCATGAAACGGCGCGTGGTTTCCGGGCGGGCTGCTCGGTCCGCGATTTTGTGGAACCGCATACGGGCAAGGAACTGCTGGTCCGCTTCGACTTGGAGGACTTTTTTCCGTCGATCACCGCTGCGAGAGTTCTGCAAATTTTCCTGACCGCCGGTTACCCCGAAACCGTCGCCCGCGCCCTCACCCGGTTGACCACGCACGCCGCGCCGCCGTTGGTTTTGGCTGAAAAATCGCTCACCTGGCCGGAACGCAGCCGGTTCGCGACACCGCATCTGCCGCAGGGCGCTCCAACATCACCGGCCCTGGCGAATCTCAGCGCGTTCCGTCTCGACTGCCGCCTCGCGGGCCTGGCGAAAGCGGCGGGGGCGGACTACACGCGCTATGCCGATGACCTCCTTTTCTCAGGCGGCGAGGATTTCGCGCGTCAGGCGCGGCGCTTCGAGGCGGCAGTGGGAGCGATCATTCTGGAGGAAGGCTTCCGTCCGAACCACCACAAGACCCGCATTCTGCGGCAGGGCCAAAAACAACATGCGGCCGGCCTCGTCCTGAACGAAAAGCCGAACATCGACCGCCGCGAATTTGATCGTCTCAAGGCGATTTTGACAAACTGCGCGCGTCGCGGTCCGGCTTCACAAAATCGGGAAAACCACCCGGAATTCGCAGCCCATCTGGCCGGCAAGTTGGCGTGGGTGCGCTTCATTCATCCCGGCAAGGAAGCGAAACTGCGGGCGATTTTTGAGCGGATCGATTGGGTTTAGAGCTTACTGAGGTGGAGTGTCACAAATTCGTTTGTCCAGCGGACCCGGCCAAAACATTCCTTGGCATCGAGGGTTTGTGGGCTATTTTCGCAACGATGGACATTTCCTTCCAAGCAGCCCTTGGCGACCTGCCCATTGCGTTTTCGGAGATTGCTCCGCGAATGCGTTGTTGCCGTTCCGTTCCTGTCGGGCGGTGGTGACGGAAGACCTTCCGAGCCACCCCGTGTTTCTCAAGCCCCAACGAGGACTCGTGTGCGAAAAGCCGGTTCAAGGCAGCATGCGGTGACGAGAACTTCAGAGATCGTTTTCCATCCGGCATCCGAATTGCACCATCATCCACCTCAAATCACCTGCTACCATGATTCACACCGAAACAATCCCCGATTTCGTCAAATCCGAATACCTCAACATCACCCAGCTCGCCTCGAACCTCGGGTGGTCCGTGGGATTCATCGAAGGACTCGTCCGAGGGGAGCGTCTCCCGGGTATGGAAATCGACGGCGTCTGGCATTTCCGCCGCGACGACGTAATCGACTGGCTGGAGCAGAAAATCCACAGTCTGGACGCAGCTTGCGTGATCCAGTTGGAAAAGCGGGTCGAGGATTCGCTGGTGGCGGACGGTTCCTACAAACGTCCCGTCGCCAAGGACCGCCTCACCTCCCGCATGCCGGACGACGGGATCTCGCTAGGCGTCCACATCGAGACCAAGACCGACGTGCTCCGCGCTCTCGCCTGCCTCGCCGAGCGCACCGGCCTGCTCGATGATCGCGAATACCTCTTGGCCGCACTTCTGGACCGCGAGGCGTTGTGCTCCACCGCGATGCCGGGCGGAGTTGCCTTGTGCCACCCGCGGCGTCCGGTTCCCACCGTCATCCGCTCCCAGTTCGTGTGCTTTTTGCGCACGCTCAATCCGGTGGATTTCGGCGCTCCGGATGGGGAGGGGACTTCCATGTTTTTCCTGCTCTGCGCCCCGGACGACCGCACGCACCTCTACGGCCTGGCGCGGGTGGCCCGCATCCTCCACCTCGGCGGACTGGAAAACATCAGAAGCGCGAAGACCGAGGCGGAACTGAAGCTGGCGATCACTTTCGTCGAAAACGAACTGAACGCGGACATCTCATGAATTTCCGCAGCAGGTAGCGGGCTAATTCTCCCCGTCCCAGTTCCGGCCTTGCCAAAGCTTTGAAACTCCGTAGGGTCTGGCTTGAGCAGGTAATTCCTACCTCCCATGCCCGCATTTGGCCGATTGCTGACTGATTCACCCCTGTTCTGAGAGCGGTGAGATCGGCCCGCTGGCAGGAAATCCGGAATTCCTGCCTCACGGGCGGCGGCGCAAGCCGGCTGATTCCGACACGGGTGAAGTCCCCTTCCGCAATCGCTGCGGAGCTTCATCCCGGCACCAAAAAGCCGGATTGTCGGAGCCATGCCGGTCAGCACGAGGTCCTTCCAGCATTGCCGGACCCAGCCTTGGGTCCGCCGCGCCGGGCCGCCTGTAAAACCATGACCCCACTGACAAAATGTCAAACGCAACACACGATTCCCGCAATTCGGGAGACAGCCGTCGCCGCCGCTCACGCGGAGGCTCAAACCGTAACAGCAACAACCGCGAAGGTCGCGACAACCGCGACAACCGCGGTGGTGGAGAACGCCGTTCCGGCGATTCCCGCAACGACAGCCGCGGCCATTCGCAGAACCGCACCCAGGGAAGCCAAGGCAGCAACCGCGCCGAGGAATTCCGCCTGCAGGCCCCGCGCAAATACGCTCCTGCCAAGCTGACCTTGTGGCAGAAAATCCTCAAGGCCGTCGGTCTCTACAAAGAGCCCGCACCGCCATCGCGCATCGAGCGTAATCAGGAAGCTGCCAAACAGGCTCCGAATCCAATGGCCGAAGCCCGCGCCCCGAAATCCAACACCCGCAACGCCCGTTCCAACGAAGGCGGCGCACCTCGGGAACGGGAAGAACGCGAGCCACGTTCGGAGCGCGAGCCGCGCCCGGAGCGCCAGCCACGCCCCGAACGTCAGCCGAAAGAGCGTCCGCGTGGTGGTGACCGCAGCAGCGTCGAAAGCCCGCGCGTTTACGTCGGCAACCTTTCCTACGACGTCAGCGAGCAGGACCTCCAGGAGCTCTTCAAAGGCGTCGGCGGTGTTCGCAACGTCGAGGTCGTTTACAACCGCAGCACCCACCGCTCCAAGGGATACGGCTTTGTGGAAATGCTCCACATGGACGATGCCATCCGCGCCGTGGAGGTCCTAAACGACCAACACTTCATGGGCCGCAAACTCACCGTTTCCGGTGCCAAGTCCAAGGGCAACGACGAGCGCGAGGAAGCCGAAGACCGCCCGGAGCGCGAGCCCCGCAAGATCGTCGTCGCCTCCGCGAATCCGACTCCCGCGCCAGCCGCTGTGGCTGAAGCCGCACCGGTTGTCGAAGCCGCCGAGCCGGTGATCCAAACCATCGTCGAAACTGTCCCGCAAGCTGCCGCTGAAGCAGCCCCTGCCGTCGCCGAGACCGCCACCGACCTTGAAGCCAAATACGGCTTCGAAGAGCCGAAGGCGAAGACCGAAGAAGCGTAATCCGCTTCCGAAAGCATCCAATCAAACCAGCCCCCGTCCGGTCCGCCGCGACGGGGGTTTTTCGTGAAGGTGTCCCGGCTGTCTCAGCCGGGTTTTGGGATGAAGACCGACTGAGACAGTCGGGACACTTTCTCTGGCGCTCACCAGACTCGATTCCTTGATCTACGACAGCGATTGTCGTATTGCTCCACAGAGCCATGAAAAAGATCACTCTCAGAATCGACGATGAAACCTCTCGCAAAGTGCTTCTCCGGGCTGCGGAGGAAGGCAAGTCGGTCATTTCGATGGTGAATGACTTTCTGCCGAAACAAGCGGGTGACCAAGACGACCGGGATACCCACCGGATCGCCGCTCTCGACCAACTTTACCTCATCGCCGACGCCCGTGGTCAAGCGAGAGCAAACCCTTTGAAACCTATGACGCGGGACGAAACCTATGCTGACAATTTGGGCCAAAACCAGACGCAAGAATGAACGACACGACAGAGACGGACCAAGACAAGAAGAAGCAGGCTTTTCTCCAAAAGGTTATGGCAGGCCTGACCCATTACGAAACCTCCAATGAGGAAACCGAAAAACTCGGCAACCTCGCCGCCGAAATGGAAGACGTCAACGAAGCCTGGTACGCCAACGCCACCCGCGTCTTCCCCGCCGGCACCCCGGAAGGCGACATGATCCGCGGCACAATCCCCACCACCTACGTCCCGAAAGCCAAGGAACCCGCCACCCCGGCCACTCCGTGATTCGATAAAATCACCCCACGGCCCCGTCATCCTCGCACTCCGCGAGGATGGCTTGGGCGTCGGCTAAATCGGGCGAACCGAGATGGGTGTAAATTTCCACGGACCGCCGAGCGTAGGGCAGAGCCTCGGCGGAATTGCCTTGGCGGACGAGGGCTTTGGCTAGGCGGTTGTTGTTACTAGCAATCAATTCCTGGCGGTGGACGGCTTCGGACAAGGGAAGGGCCTCGCGTGCCACGGTTTCAGCGGTCGGCCAGTCCTCGCGGTTGAGAGCCAGAGCAGCCAGATTGCCGGTGAATTCAGCTACGCCCTCGGAATATCCGACGGCACCTGCCACTCTGAGCGCTTGCTGCAAATGCCCATCCGCTGCAACGAGATCACCGGAGAGCATCTCGGCAAAGGAGAGGTCGTTGAGACTGATGGCCACATCCTCGCTTTCGGCAGCGAGGCTGAGGTGCAGGTTCAGCGCTTCGCGGTAGGCAGCGATGGCAGCGATGGCGGCGGGGTAATCCTTTTTCACCCCATGGCCCATGCCGCGCAGGCCCATGGCGACGGCCCGTTCGCGGGCACCGACCTTCGACCGTTCCCAATGTGCTGCAGCATTGTCCGCGCAGGTGAGCACGGCATCGCCCTGCTGGCGCAGAAAATGAATGTATCCGACGTCAAAGGCGCGCCAACCAGCCATGTTGTAATCGGCGGCGGCCGCAGCTATAGCTCCGGCTTTCTCGCAGAGTGCGACATTTTCATCCCAATGGGCTTGGAAATGGAGGACAGCCCGAGCGCATTGCATACTCTCTGAAGGCGGGAATAGTCACCGGCGAGGAATAGGGGCAGGGCAGGGGCGATCCCGGGCCAAGCGGCTTCGAGGACAGGGAAGCGGTCGTGTCTCTGGTAACCGTTCTCGATAACAAGCGCATATGCGCTCTTTTCCAGCCGATTACCGGTTTCCTGGATGACTTCGGGGCGTTTTCTTTTCAGAAAGTCGGCGACCATGGGCACTAGGGCAAAGGTTTCGTCGGCTTCATCTGGCATGACCAAGGCGCGATTGGCGAGATCTCCCAAGGCGGTGCGAGCGGTGGTTTGCGACAGCGCGGCGAGATCGGCGATAAATTTGACCGCTATCTTTTGAGTGAAGTAGGTGAGCGCGGCGAGGGTTTTGGTTTCGGCTTCGGTGAAGGTTTCCAGCAGGTCACCGAAGTTGAATTCCAGCGGATCATTAGTAGCGGCGGCCTTGCGACATAGTTCAAGGGCAGCAGTGATGCTGCGGCAGCTTCCGCGTCCCAATTGGCCGACAACCCAGCGCAGGAGCAGGGGATTGCCGCCGGTTTCCTCGTAGAGATGGAGACGCTCTTCACCTGTGGCTTTGGCGAGCAGGTTGCGATCGGCGGCGAGTTCTTCCAAGTAGGCTAGCGCGGCATCTTGATCGAGTTTTCCCAGCCGGATGATGCGGGCGTCCACATCAGTACGGCGGCGGCTGGTGACGATGGCCTTGCTGCCGGGGGGGAGGTTAGAGACGAATTCGAAGAGGAGGTTCTGCTGGGTCTTGTCAAGGTTCTCGAGGTTATCGAGAATGAGCAGAACTCTTTCCGATTGAATGGCGGCGTTGATCAAGCCGGGGCGTTCTTCCTCGGATTTTTCCGAGACGTGCGGCAACCCGAGCAACCGGGCGATCTCATTCAGCATCTCCGGGTAGGCCGGGACGATGGAGTTGGACATGGCGACTGCACCATCGGGGGTGAGCCTCTGGACCTTGGTGGAGACGAAGAGGACGCGGTCGAACTTGGGAGCTGCGATTTCCGCCGCGCGAATGGCGAGCGAGGTTTTTCCCATGCCGCCCGGGCCATCGATGAGCACGCCCCAAGTGCGCTTCTGAGGTACCAGGGCGTCGGCAATGGTATCGAGTTCCTGCTTCCGGCCGAAAAAGGAGGGAAGGCGGGGGAGATTGTTGATGGTGGGCGCGGGCGGCTTTGGGGGGAGCGGGGTTGGTGTGGACGTTCCGCCTTTGCCCGGCGACTGACGCTCTATGAAATGATGCAGAGCTTCGCTGACGAGTCGGTGAAGTTCCTCCACGGAAGTGAAATCCTTCTTCCCTCGACCCGCGCAAGCACGCTTCTTGAACGCGACGAGTTTCTTTTGGGCTGTCTTCGTCGTTTCGACGTCTTTCTGGGTGCAAAGATGATTGTCGTGGGCGGTGAAGATGAGGAGTTCGAGGAGTTTCCCATCTGCCTTGCGCTGCACTGCGTGATCAAACTCGAGTTCGGTGATGGATTTGTTGCCTCCCTTCGGCACCCAACCGTAGCGCCAAGCATAAACGCCGATGTAAATGTCGGCTTTGTCCACCATTTCGAGGGAGACTTTGACTCCGTCAGCATCACGGGCGGGGAGATGCTTCATCCAGATGGGGAAGACGCCAGCCGCGAGACAGGCTTCCTCGACGACGGGACGATGTTTTTCCAGATCCAGCGCGGTGCTGCTGATCATCGCAGTGAGCTGGCCGGGCTTAGCGCTAGTGGGGGGAACTCCAGACATGCCGGAGTGAAGCAAGCCAACTAGCAGATGGCAAGGCGGGGAATCCGGAGGCGTTGGGAGCCGGGTGGTTCCGGCGATCAGGAATTGGTGACCCGCCAGTCGATCACTTCGAGGCCTTTGATTTTGGAAAAGTCCCTAACGTTGCTGGTCACGACCGGGACATCCATACTCAGGGCGGTAGCGGCGATGAAGACATCCATCACTCCGACCGGTGTTCCGGCGTTGAGAAGAGCAGCGTTGATCTCTCCGGCAAGAGCGCCGCATTTGCTATCAAACGGGGCCGTGATCATCGGAGCGAGGAAGGTGTTTATTTTTTCCCGTTCAATCGCGCGATACGGTTCTGGCGCGCGTCCGGCTCCTTGAATCAATTCGAAGGCGGTGATGGCCGAGATGCCGAGGTCGCCTGGCGAATATTCTCGAAAACGTTTTACGACTTCCGGGCGTCCGCGCAGTAAGTCGATGCAGACGTTGGTGTCGAGGAGGAGTTTCACAGGGATTTTTCCTCGTAGTGGACCGGTTCGCGGCCGAAGTCCTCACGGGAAATCAGGATGTCTTCGAAAAAACCTTCGGGCCAGCCCGAGGGGGCGAGTGCCTCGATGACGATCATTCTGCCGTCACGCCGGATCGAGACTTCGCCGCAGGGGAGTTCGAGTTCTTTCGGCAGGCGGACGGCCAGGGAGTTTCCCGATTTGAAAACTTTGGTCTTCATGGGGGAAGTATATACGCGATGTGATGACGCGCAAGATGATAGTCAGAATGGCTGAGGGCGAGACGCCCCCGCAACGGCCTGGCGCAAGATGCGCCAGCCACTTTTTTAGGTTTACGCCTCGGTGGTCTTCGCGGTCTTCTTGGCGGCGGCTTTTTTCGCGGGGCGCGGGGGGAAGTCGAAGCCGATTTTGCCGTCCTTGAGGTCGAAGGTGAGGTGGGCGTCGAACTTGCGCTTGGTGCGGTTGGAGACGAAGCCTTTGAGGACGTCGGTCTTGCCGGTGGCGATGAGCTTGATGACCTGGGCTTCCGGGATTTCGCACTGGAGGATGGACTTGCCGATGCGGATGCCGTGCGGGTCCTTTTTGGTGACGACCTCGGGGACGTGGTAGGCTTTGTCGGTGGCGTAAACCTTGTAGGTCTTGCCTTCCTCGGTTTTGGCCTCGCCGATGAGCTGCTCTTCGGTGAGTTCGGGCGGGCCGTCGCGGTCGTCGTTTTCGAAGACGAAGTTGATTTTGAACTTCGCGTCCATTTCGAGAGCGGCGTCGAAGGGTTTGTTGAACTTCGATTTGAAGCCGGTGAGCGGGCCGACGTGTTTGGTGGTGAAGAGCTGGATGGCTTCCTCCTCGGTGAGCAGGCGGCCGGCGATGTGTTTCTTCGCCTTGAATTTGCACTCGGGCTCGCGGCACTCGTAGGTGGCCTCGGTTTGTTTGAGGGCTTTGGCACCGCACATCGGGCAGGTGACCTTGAGGTCGGGGAAAACTTCGCTTTTCGCGAGATCGGCGGCGTGGCGGGCCTTGGTGCAGATTTCGTTGGTGTAGGCGATGATCTCCTTCATGAAATCGCTGCGCTTGAGGTGGCCTTGCTCCATCTGGCGGAGTTTGAATTCCCAATCGCCGGTGAGTTTCGGCGAGTAGAGGCCTTCGATTTCCATCTCGCGGACGAGGTCGATGAGACGCATGCCGCTGCCGGAGACGTGGAGTTCGCGGCCGTCGCGGGCGAGGTATTTCTGGGCGATGAGGCCTTCGATCGTCGCCGCGCGGGTGGCGGGAGTGCCGAGGCCGCGCTCGGCCATGGCTTCGCGGAGGGCTTCGTCGTCGATGAGTTTGCCGGCACCTTCCATCGCGGAGAGGAGCGTGGATTCGGTCATCCGGGCGGGCGGCTTGGTTTCCTCGGCGAGGAGTTCGATGCCTTCGACCTTGGCGGGTTCGCCGGCGTTGACCGGGCAGAGCTCGTCTTTTCCTGCGGCGACACCGGGGCGGCGGCCGTAAACTTCGAGCCAGCCGGGTTTGATGAGGATGCGGCCTTCGGTCTTGAAGGTGTCTGCCTCGATGCGGGTGAGGCGGGTCGTTTGCTCGAACTCGGCGGATGGGTAGAAGACGGCGATGAAGCGTTTGACGATCATGTCATACAGCTTTTGCTCGGCTTCGGAGAGTTTGGAAAATTTACCGGTCGGGATGATGGCAAAGTGATCCGAGACTTTTTTGGAATCGAACACGCGGCGGGACTTGTGAAGGCGCGGGCCGCCGTTCGGTTCGCCGTCGCCACCGGCGAGCACGGCTTTCGCGTATTTGGAAACGTCGAGGTCGCTGTTGCCGATGTCCGCCATCGTTTCGCGGACGTTGGTGGTGTAATCCTCGGGTAGATACCGCGAATCGGTCCGCGGGTAGGTGATCATCTTGTGCTTCTCATAGAGCGCCTGGGCGATCTGGAGAGTGCCTTTCGCGGAAAACGGAGCCTCGCGCTGGAGGGTGGTGAGGTCGTAAAGCTGCGGGGAAATTTGCGTGTTCGCCTTCTTTTCCTCGGTGACCTTGCCGGTTTTGCCGGTGCAGCGGGCGACGATGGCTTCGGCGGTTTGCTGGTCCCAGATTCGCTCGGGTTTCGAAAGCGGGGCGTTTTCGTCCTTTTTCCAGGATTCATCGATCCACTTGCCGAGGTATTCGCCGGCTTGGACGCCGAAAGTGGCGTGGACCTCGAAATACGGGGTCGGCACGAAGGCGCGGATCTCGGCTTCGCGCTGGGCGAGGATGGCGAGCGTCGGCGTCTGGACACGGCCGGCGGCGGTGATGTTGAAGCCGCCGTGGCGGGAATTAAAGCAGGTGAGGGCGCGGGTGGCATTGAGGCCGACCAGCCAATCCGACTCGGAGCGGCACTTCGCAGCATCGGCGAGTGGCTTCATCTGCTCGCCGGAGCGGAGGTTTTCCCACGCTTCGAGGATGGAGGTGTTGGTCATCGACTGCATCCAGAGACGCTTCACCGGCTTGGTGATTTCGCCGATTTCCATGATGTAGCGGAAAATGAGCTCACCTTCGCGGCCGGCGTCGCAAGCATTGATGATGAGATCGACGTCCTTGCGTTTGGCGAGTTTGAGCACCTGCTTCAGGCGGGCCTCGGAGTCCGGGATGGGATCGAGGGTGAACTTGTCCGGGATGGCAGGGAGGACGTTGAAATTCCACGCCAGCTTCTTGCCGTTTGGTCCCATCGGCATCCGCAACTCGACCAGGTGGCCGACGGCGGAAGTGATGATGGCGCTGTCGTTTTCAAAGAAAACATCGCGGCCGGAACCATTCTTTTCAAACTTACCGAGAACCTTGGTGAGGACCTTGCCCAGGTCGGTCATGACGCTGGGCTTCTCGGCGATGATGAGTGTTTTTCCCATGGTAAAAGCGAGCCGTTAAGCGGCTGTGAGTTCAGGGACTAGGCTCGGGAGGGCGGGATTTGCAAGCGGATTGCTAAGAATTGGCGGTGGGGAGGGGGAAATTCGTCGATTTGCCCGGTCTGCCGGAGGCCGGTAGTTTCCCGAAATCCCGCCCGGCCTCGTCCTCATTGCCCGCATTTTCGAGCAGCGAGGTGAGTTTCCCCGCTTTGTGAAATTTCCGTGAAGACCTATCAGAAGTGTTGCCGTTCCGGAAAATGCCTGCGCATTCTCGCCTATGAGACTTCTTCCACTGGTTTTTGTTTCGCTTTTCACCATCGCCGTCGCGACTGGGCAGGGGTCTTACCAATCCGAATTCTACGCCGCGAAGAACCTTGGGAAAACCGACCCCCAGGCGGCGATCGAGGGCATGAAGCGCGGTTTCCATCTCGCGGTGGAGGCTGGAAACGCCGACTACGCCACCGCAGCCGGACTGAACGGCGCTTACCTGATGTATGAAAACGGGAAGCGCGTGGAGGCCGGCCGTTTCGCCCGCGAAGTTATCACGGCGCTCGACGCCCTCGACGATGAAACTGCCGGTGGCGACGCCCTGCGGCGGGTGCAGTTGTTCGGCCTGATGGAGCGCGGTCTTCATACAGAGGGAAAAATCGGTGCTGCCTGGCAGGCCAACCGCGCTGCGGCTGAAACCCTGCGCGGAAAAAAACTCACTGCGGATGGCGACGGCCGCCCGATCACCGTCGAGGAACTCAAAAACCTCCCACCGGCGCTGCGATCGTTCGGCTGGCGGCTCGTCGAGCGCGAGTCGGACATGCTGGATTTCGTTGGACGCAGCCTCGAAGCCCGCGCCCTGCTGGAGCAGGCGGTGGCCGCGCTGGGCGACGACTGGCAGCGCATTCCCAAGCTCGAACAATTCTACGCCTTCAAACTCCGCGCCCGCCTCTGCGAACTCCTCGACTACCTCGGCTACGAAAAACAAGCCATCGACACCCAACAAGCGCTCCTCGTTTCCGGCGCGGACCTCGTCGAAGTCCGCTCCAGCCACCTCACGCTCCAGATCAACCTCCTGCGCAATCTTTCCCAGTGGGACGGCCCGTCGGAAAAACTGCTGGAGCATGCCCGTGGAATCGGCGCTCGCATTGAGGCGAGCAATTCGGGCAACACCGCCGCCCGCCTGCTCGCAAAAATGGAACTCGATCTCCGCCAATCGCAGGAAGCGCTGGATGCCCTCAAGGCTGATGCGAAAAAACAAAACGCCCTCGGCCAGTTTCTCGAAAGCGCCTACGCCGACCGCGACAGCCTCGTGAGCCGTGCGGAATCCGGCGAAGCGAACCTCGATCCCGAATTCATCGCCCTCCTCGCCAAGATGCGCGCCCAAGGCAACAAGCGCGGCGAACCCAACCTCTACAAGGAATACGGCAGCTACCTGATGACCCGCAACCGCCCCAGCGAAGCCACCCCCTTGTTTCAGGAAGCCCTCCGGCTCAAACGTTCCTTCGGTCTGATCCTCCACGAGCCCGCCCTGCTTTCCTCCATTTTCAACGCCCGCATCGCGTCCGGCGATATCGATGGGGCCAAGGGCACGCTCGCGGAGCTCGACGCGTTCATCACCCGGTATGAAAAGGAACTTCCTGCCGCCCGCCGCGTGCTCGCGGAAATTTTCCGCGCCTCCGCTCTCGGCAAACTCGGCGAAAAGGACGCTGCCAAAGCCTCCCTCGCCCTCGCCCGCCGCCTCGCGGTCGATCTGCCGGAATACCGCCGCCGCCTGCTCCAGCCGGATCAGGAAGAGGGGATCATCAATCCGGACAAAACCGCCCCGCCGGCCACCACCGTCGCTACTCGTCTGCGCATCCAGCCCTTGGAAGTCGTCACCGTCATCGCGCCGAAAATGGAGGCACACACCCGTTTTGTCCTCACCAATCCAAACCCCGCCGGGGTCCGCGGCCTATGGCTGATCACCGGTCCCGGCGCGGTCGCAACCACAGCAGGCGATGTCCATTTCACCGCAGGAAAACCGGACGCCACCTTACCAGTTGCCCAAGCCGTCCCCAGCGGCGGTGAATCCGTAATCATGGTCGCCATGACCGCCGCCGACAGCATCGATGCCGCGAAAGTCAGCGTCGTCTGGCGTCAACCCGGCGTCGCGGATTCCGAAGCCTCGACCTGGAACGTGCAGTGGTCGGCCGACAACGCGGGACGGGTCGTTCTCGATGCCAGCCAGATCGAAGCGAATCCCTTCCGCTCCATTTCCCTGTTTCACGAAATGGCCGTTCCCATCGGAGAAATCACCGGCATTCCCTTCCGCCTGAAATCACCGGTCCCCCTGCGGTTCGAATACTACGATCCCGCGACCCAGGAGCTTCTGGCGATCGACGCGAATGGCAACGGCGACTTCACCGAAACCGGCGATCTCCACAACCGCGGCCCGTCCGGCATCGCCTGCGCCATGGCTCCGGTCAAAAGCGCCGCCGCCACCATCACCGTGGAGATCCGCATCTTCGCCCCCTCGGGCGACGCGCTCGCCATCACCCCGGCCCTTGTTCTCGAAACGGAAATCTATCGAAACAACACCTGGATCAAGGAAGCCGAAAGCGTCCTGAAATAACCGCCCGCCGCTCTTTGAATGGACGGTGCCCTCCGAGCCAAGAAGCTGTTTGAAAAATCAGAAGGAGCGCGGTTCATTCTGAACGCTATTTGTGGCGGACATCCTGTCCGCCGCCGCATCCCCAAATCGCCCGACAAGGACGGCGGGCTCAAACAGTCGACAAAATATCGACGCTCATCACCTTTTAGACGCGATCTAACGAAAAAACACCTGCCGGATTTTCACCAGCAGGTGTTCTGCGCATGAGTGCTGTCCACACTCTTTTTTATCCACAGGAATTTTTCAGACCGTCGCCTCTTCGTTCACTTGGCCCAGTGCGATGCCGGTGAGCGCTTCGTCCGCCTTGGATTCCTCATCCAGCGTGGCTGACAAGAGCTTGACCGCTTCGGTGTGGCCGAGGCATTCGGCGAAGGCGCGGAGAGTGCCGTAGGTGGCGATTTCATAGTGCTCCACCTTTTGCGCGGCGGCGATGAGCGCCGCATCGAGCGCGCTGGAGTCCTGATAGTCCTCGGCCAGTTCGTCGGCTTCCTTGAGCAGGCCTTCCATCGCGGGGCATTTCTTCGCGCGCACTGCGAGACCGAGGCTGGCGAAAATTTTACCGAGCCGGTCGACCTGGTTTTCCGTTTCGCCAAGATGGATGGTGAAAGCGGCTTTCAGCTTCGCGTCGCGCGCGGCCTTCGCCATTTTCGGCAGGGCTTTGACGAGTTGTTTCTCGGCCCAAAGGATGTCGCGGAGTTGGTCGACGAAGAGATGTTGGAGCTCCACGTGTGGATCGCCGTCGTTTGATTTTGTCTTCATGGGATTTCGGTGGATTTGATTTTTGAATCCGCGCTCAGAGTTCGGAAATGGCCTTGCGGAGATCTTCCTTCGTCTGTCCGACTTTTTTCTGAAGGCGTCCAAGGAGCTCGTCCTCCTTGCCTTCTTCAAAAAGCAGGTCGTCATCGGTGAGACCGGCGTATTTCTGCTTCAGCTTGCCCTTGGTTTCGTTCCAGGTGCCTTTCATTTCGAGTTTGGTCATGATCGTGATCGGTTGGTTGATGGGTTGTTTCCACGAAGGGATTCGGGGAGACACATTTTTCTTTGCAGGTCCTTTGCCAACCGCATTTCCACCACGCATCCAACGATGGATCGTTGGAAATCAAAGGTTTGAGGCGCAATCTGTCACTGCCGCCGGGTGTCAGGAACGTCGCATTTCGCAGTGCGTCCGTGCAAAATGTGTTCCGACTGTCTCAGTCGGATCTTGCTGGGGGCTTCGCATCCGACTGAGACAGTCGGAACACATTTTCAAGCCCTCTTCCAACACGTCCAAGTGCCGGGGCGTAACTTTGCCTTCATGGGATTTTCCGCGATGTAGTTCTGGAAATGCCGGAGCTGCTTCTCACTGCGAACGACATGGTCGAAATCCTCCGACATCCAGAATGGCTTGGGCTGTCCGGTGAGTTTGAGAATCGCGTGTCCTGAGACCCGTTTCCAACCGGTGAGGATGGTTTCGAGAGAGTGGCTATCGTCGGGAGTCACCAGCGCATGGACGTGGTTGGGCATCAGCACGTAGTCGCTGAGGGTGAAATGTTGGCCGTCGAAGTGATGCATGGCATTTGCGACAATTTTCCGTAGATGGCCATCCGCCAGCGCGCAGGAACCGTAGCCGGCATCCGACCAGAGTTCCATCTGTGCGGGAAATTTCGCGTTGTAGGCCTTTTGTGTTTCAGTATCCCAAGGCTTGGGATGTGTTTCGAACCAATCGGCACGTTGGTCCCTCCATTTTTTCCAGACCGGAGCCGCCACGGAATCGGCCAATCGGAAAGTGACGAAGTAGGTGCAGCCGTCCTGTGACCAATGCGGCAGGATACGGCGGGTTTTGGTGATCGGTGCCGATTTGTCGAGCGGATTTAAAGAATGTGTCCCGGCTGTCTCAGCCGGATCTTGCTGTGGCTTCGCTTCCGACTGAGACAGTCGGAACACATTTTCAGGATCACCCTTCATCTTCTCGCATACCGGAATCCTGGAAACGCTCTGACCAGCCGCCGCATTTCCAGTTTCATCAACGTCGCGGTGACCACATGCGCGGGCAGGCCGCTGCGTTCGATGATGCGGTCCACCGGTGATTCATCGCTGGTGACGACTGCGAAAACCGCCGCCTCCTCTTCCGGCAGCTCGGGAATCTCTGCTGCGGGTTCCGCCACATTGGCGGTGCGGGCGAAGGGGAGCGTCCCGAGATCGTCGAGAAGATGGCTGGGATCGGCGACGAGCGTGGCTCCGTCGCGGATGAGCTGGTTGCAACCGGCGGACGTCGGCTTGTCGATCGGACCGGGCACGGCGAAAATTGTTTTGCCATATTCCGACGCGAGGTTCGCCGTGATCAGCGAGCCCGACCATGCCGGACACTCCACCACCAGGACCGCGCGTGACCAGGCGGCGACGATCCGGTTGCGCATCGGAAACGTCTGCTTGTCCGGCGCGGTGTGCAGGGAAAACTCGGAAACCACCGCACCATGTCCGGACGCGATTTTTTCCGCGAGCGCGAGGTTTTCCGGCGGATAGAGTTTTCCCAGCCCCGATCCGATCACCGCGATGGTGCGCCCGTTAGCCGCCACCGCGGCTTCGTGGGCGGCGGTGTCGATCCCCCGGGCGAGGCCGGAAATGATCGTGAAGCCGGCCTGCGCGAGCTGATAGGAAAATTTCTTGGTCGCCTGCTTGCCGTAGTTGGTGGCCCGCCGCGAGCCGACAATGCTGATGGCGTGTTTGTCCCGCGCCTCCAGTTTCCCCCAGACATAGAGCAGCAGCGGAGGATCATACGCCTCGCGCAACGGGGCCGGGTAGTCCGCGTCGTCCTGCGTCACGATGGAAATCCCGCGCTCGGCGGCCTCGCGGATTTCTGCGAGAGGATCTGCGTGGTCCTGCCAGCCGTGCAGGATTTTCGCCGTTTCCTCGCCGATCCCGTCCACCCGCATCAGCCGGTCCTTCGCCGCGCCAAGGATGGCCGCCGGTTCGCCGAATGCCTCCAACAGCCGCCGCACGCGGATGGGTCCGATTTTCGGCAGCAGGTTCAGGGCGACTAGAGCTTCTTGCGGGGTCATGGCGATGGTTAGAGTCTGCCCATGGAAAGCCCGCCGCGTCAAAGCCCCTTTCCAGCAGAAATCAGAACCCGGCCGCAGTCCGCGACATCATTTTCGTTGGCTTTCCAAAGACGGACCGGAGGGCCTGGAGTCAATCATGACCTTGAATGCCAGAAAGGATGTGATCGCCAGATGAAAGGCTGCATAGGTCCAGCCGCCGTAGTGATTCGCCAGTATGTTCCACAGCCAGCTTTGGCCGGCATAGAGGAATATCGAAATCAGTGTGGAGACGAACAGCAGGCCCGACCAGATCGAGAGCCGGAATCGCCAGAAGGGGGTTTTCGCGACGAAACAAAGCATGGTGGCGGTGAGAAAGGCGGTCAGATTGGTGAGTGCGAAAATCCGCAGGTCGAGAATCAGGTTGTCGAAACTGCTTTTGAAATAAGCCCGGGCCCCCCCCATCCGCCGCGTGACGAAGTCCAGTGCGGCACGGGCCAACGGATTGCGGATTGCGGGGAGATCGAATTTTTGAGCGCGGTCTTTCGTGCCGTCAGCCAATCGGGACAGCCATGCATCTGGCGTTTGACGATAATTCATGATTTCCGTTTCCAATTTTTCCCTGACGGACTGCGGGAGCCTGCCGCCGATGGCACTTTGCCCCAAAAGTTCCTCCATTTTCGGAATCGCCGGATCCACAAACGTCCGGGTTTTTGCCAGCGCGGTTTCCTTGGCCAGATGGATGATATGGCCTTGTGCATACCAGGTTGAAATGAGAAGCGCAGCCGAAGCGAGGGCTCCCAGGCCGTTCAGCACTGCCAGAATTTTCAACAGGTGGGTCATGATGTCAGCAGGTTCAGGGCAACGAGGGCTTCTTGCGGGGTCATGGCGATGGTTAGAGTTTGCCCATGGAAACCCCGCCGCGTCAAAGCCCCTTTCCGGCCGAAATCAGAACTAAGATCGGCGTTTTCCGCGACGTATGAACTCGCCGATGAAACCCATTTTCCTCTGCCTGCTGCTCGCCACAGGTTCCACGTTCGCCGTCGAACCTGTTTCCCGCCCTGACCCCGCGCGCTTCACCGGGGAGATCGACGCCTTCGCAAAACAGGAACCCAAACGCGGCGGCATCGTTTTCACCGGCAGCTCCAGCTTCCGCCTGTGGGCGAATATGGAACAGGATTTTCCTGATCTCCCCGTCACCAACCGTGGCTTCGGCGGCAGCATTGCCAACGATCTCACCACCTTTTTCGAAACCGTCGTCGCCCGCCACGAGCCGAAGCTCATCGTCACCTACACTGGCACTAATGACCTCAATGCGAAGCTCGGCGTTCAGGCGACCTTTGGCGATTACACGAATTTCCTCACCGTCGCCCACGAACGTTTTCCGCGCGCCCGGATCATCATCACCTCGGTGAAGATCGCCCCCAGCAGGGTCCAACAGATCCCCCAGGTCAGCGAACTCAACGACCGGCTCCTCACCTGGTCCGTCGGCAAAAGCTGGGTGCGCTACGTCGACTGCACGAGCTATCTGGCAGATCCCGCCGGCCAGCCGATCGCCTCCTACTATCGCGAGGACATGCTCCATCTCAATCCGTCCGGCTACGCCAAATGGAAAACCATCCTCGATCCCGTGCTCCACGAGGAATGGACGAAGGCGAATCCAGCTCCATGAAGGCCTCGTGAAATTTCCGTGAAGCGGTGTTTCCGCATCGCAAATCGTCGCCACATAAGTGACGAAATGGAATGTTTCACCAATTTCTCCGGCTGGTCTGGATCGCGGGACTCACCGGTCTCATCGCTCTTTCCTTCTGGCCCTATCATGACGGAGTGCTGCGCTACGGTCTGCCGCTTTCGTTGTTAGCCGGTTGGATGGCGGCGCTTCTGTTCTGTTGGAAATGGAAGCGCCGGCGGAATTTATTGTTAGCATTGCCGGTGCTCGCCGCGCTCCCGTTCTGCCTGCCTGCGAAACCCATCAACCCGGGAAAGCTGCGGGACCGCTACGTCAACGCCATGGGCCGGATGGAAGGAACGCCTTATCTCTGGGGAGGAGAAAGCCACTGCGGTGTCGATTGCTCCGGCCTGCCACGGCTGGCACTGCGCGATGCCCTGCTGGAAGAAGCCTGGCAAAACACCAATGGCGCCGCATTCCGCGCATGGGCCTGCCAGTGGTGGTTCGACACCAGTGCCAAGGCCCTGGGCGAAGGCTACCGCGGCTTCACCCGTCCCCTCGGCATCCGGGGAAAACTGAGCGACCTCGATTCCCAAAAACTATCAAAAGGGGATCTCGCCGTCACCGCCGATGGCCGCCACGTCATGGTCTATTTCGGCAACGACCAATGGATCCAAGCCGATCCCATTGCCTTCAAAGTCACCATCGGCAAGGCGGACCCCGACAAAAACCCCTGGTTCGCCTCCATGGTCACGATGCACCGGTGGAGTCTGCTGGAGTGAATAGGCCGGGAACTTTGAGTGCGGTCGGGCGGATCGCCGCCAAGTGCCACGTGGCTGGAACGTCTCGCTCCAGGCCGTTGCCGGGGCATCTTGCACCGAGTCTTCATTCTCGAAAATTCACGTGATCCTCTGAAGTCCGCAGTGTGGCTTTCCTAGCCACTGCTATCATCCCCCATCCGGTTTCTTGCGCAGAGTGACGATCAGGAAAACGACAATCGCCACGTTCACTACCAGCAGGACGCATTTCACTGGGGAAATCGATTCAAACAGCTCGTAAAGCTCCAATGGAATGAAACAACCCGTCGCGATCACCGTCAGCATCTCTGCCCAGCGTTTTTCGAAGTAGAGGCCGGTCCCTTCCGTCAGCAGCAGCGCGCCGTAAACGAAAGTCAGGCCGCTGAGCTTCTCCAGCTTTCCGTCATCCAGCAGATGCAGTTTCGCCAGTGCCGCGCCGAGGTACCGGTTGTCCGGATCCACCCGGAATTTATTCGCCAGGCTCTCCAGCATTGCGCCCACGTCGTGGTGGAGCAACTTGAACAATCCAAAAGCTAGCAAGACCAGCAGAACTCCCTTGCACCACTTGAAAATGGCGATGACCAGAAGGGTCTTCTGGTGGTGGAGCTTCATCCGCTGCATTCGTTTATTTTCGTGGGCCGCTGACATTTGTCCTCATTTATCTCAGCGTTTCCTGTTTTTCCAGCGGGAGTCGCCCGATTTTTCATGTCCCACCGTTCGTGGCATCTTGGGTTATCCGGTCCTGGCACCAGAGCCCTTGGATGCCCACCGGTCGAAGGTGCGGACATCATCTCATTCCACCGCCGTCTGAAAAGACGTCTCTAAACTGCGGTATCCCACTCTGGGCGGCTGCCAACTATTCATCGACCGGCTTACTTCCAGCTCGGAAGTGTCCCTCATTGGGTTTTAAGGAAATCCATCACCCTGTTAGCCGTCTCTTCGTTCGGGTATTTGGAACGCAGGTCATTCATTTGTTTTTTTCCTCATCCTCGGTTACGTCTCCCTTTCGGAAGAGGTCGGTCCATTTTTTAGCCGCCTCCGAATAGTTCTTGAAATCAGTACCCAGCCGCTCGCCTTGTCGCGTCAATTCCTTCTTGTCCGCATCAGTCAGATGCCAGGACAGCGCGGCACCCTCCGCCACATCGAATTCAAAAGCCGCATTTTCGATGTTCGCCCCGCGCCGTGCCCAGTAGTGGCTGAAAATCTTTTTTAAACGCATTCGGATGGTGTTTTGGCTAGCGAAGTTCTCGAGCGGCCTTTGCCTCATCGCTCACCCTGCGGGCGAGAAGACGGCCTATTTCTCGGTAGATGTCGAATCTGGGTTGCTCCCATCCGTCCACCCGAAAAGTCCCGATGTGAGGGAAGTCGCTCTTAAGTTCCGCCGAGTTATCTTTAAATGAACGCAAGTCATTTCCCCATCGAGAGGCTGGATCTGTGCTGCGAAACGAGTTTTTGACATACCAAACTGAACAAATCTTGCCACTGGGTTTTTTTACCCGAAAATGCCAAATGGGATTTTCCGGCGGGTATCCGGCGTTTGGTGTGCGAACAAATTGATAGGGAAGAACGATTTCTTCACGTTTGGGGCGACCGGGCTTGTTAAGTTCTCCTTCGGAATTTCCATCCCATTCGTAAACCCAGCCGCATTGGCGGATGAGCTGGAGGAGGCGGCGGAGATCTGAATATTCGTATTTGCCGTCTTGACCGGCATCGAATGCGAGGATGACGGGAATGTCCCTGCGTAGCAGCCCATAAACAGCAAGATTTTCGAAGTGCCCACCGTCGCTAATTTGTAGAGTATTCGAGCGTGGACTGCGAGTTAACCGATCTGTTGTAATTTCACGCAACCGATCATAAGGACGTTGCCACCAAAGGGTGTGGTCTTGGTTGAAGTTGGATGTCTGATAACGGAGATTGGCGTTGACGACTCCGAGGCAGGTGTTGACGAATTGTTTTGTTTTGTATGCACCGATGGCTGCGGAGTCTACCGCTGCGCCCGAGGCAGCAACGGCGGTACTGAGCGGGAAGGGCTTGGTCTCTGTTCTTGGAAGTGGTCCTTTGAGGACTTCGGTTTCAATTGGTGCGCCCTGGGGGCGATTCACGTTGGTGACTGTGTGATCGAACAGAGGAGTGGGTATCCACCCGATCAGAGGCGAACCGCAGCGATCACGTGTGAACTCGAAGTTGTGTGTGTCTGACGGGTAGGTCGGCTTGCCGTCTCCATCGGATGCGCTTCTTTCGCTGTTGGCGAGTGCGCCATTGCAGATGAGGTAAGGGGCTTGACTACCACGGGAGTTGATGTCCCGGGCGAGGTTCGGGGAGCCGGCGCTGATGCCTTTTTTCCCGGGTGTCGCTTTCAGGATGCCGTCCCATCCCATGAAATAGGTATGCTCAAGCTGGTTCCGGTAAGCGTAGAAGGGATGGGTCATATTGAACTTGCCGGGCAGGGGCTGGAAATGGACACCGACATCGATGATGAGATTCGGAACGAAGGTAAGGGTCCACCAGCCTGCTGCTTTTGTGATGTTCCAGGCTTCCGTCTTGCCGTCTCCGAACATGCCGCCCCGCTCGCGGATGTTGTTCACCGCCCGGCAATTGCTGTGAGTGCCGAACTCAAGCAGGTCTTGTCGGCTGGAGGAAAAATTGGCGAGGGCTTTGCTGTCATTTTGCAATTTTAGTTTCAGATCCTTCATCTCGGACGGGCTACGTAGGTGGCTGGCATACCACCCTCCGATATAAGACCCGCCGGAAACACAGCTGAGGTAGTCGACCTGTTGCAAAACGTGACGATCTTCCAGCCCTTGTAGGACACCGAGATTCACGGTGGCACTGCGGACCCCGCCGCCCGAAAACGCAACCCCGATCAGTGGGCCAGAGGGGAGGGAACCCGCCGAAATCCTCCGAGATCTGATATAAGCCGCCTCGCCCGGGCTGCACTTTTCCTCGCGCTTGGCGATATCCGGATTCCATGATCCCAGGGGGGCCTCGGTCTCGCTGGAGGGGGAGACCTTGAATGACATCCGGCCAGCGCGGTTGAAGGGGTAAGTGATTTCCGCACAACCGCTAATGATGAACGGGAACGCGACCAGAGAAGGGATCAATGAACGGCTGATTTTTCTTTCTCGTGACATCGTGGATGGAGCTGGACGGTGGTGGTTATGGGATGTGTGTCGGAAAAGCGGATTGAATTCACATCTCTGAAACGGTGAGGGTCAGGTGACCGGAGTTGTTTTCGTAGGCGAAGGGGGCGTCGTTGGCGAAGACATGGAGGATGCCGGTGGCGGGGGCGGTGTAGTCCATGCTGTCCCGGATGATGAAGGCGTGCGTGGGGAGTTTTTTCCCCTCGCCCCGGCCGATGCTGCCGATGGCTTGGAAGTAGTTTGCATGGGGATCCCTGAAGGGTGGGTAGCGGAGGAAGGGGCGGAAGGGAAACATGAGGGCGTTGACGAGGAGGCTGGCGGGACCCGCGGTGGTGGCTTGATAGGTCCAGTCTGTCCAAGTGCCAGTGATGTGGAGCTGATAGGTTCGGTCTTTTTCGAGGGTGATGCCGGTGTCGTTCCAATAGGTGCGGGCGTAGATTCTTATGGGCGGCTTACCCGAGTGGGTAGTGACGAGGGGCACCTTATTGGAGGCGCAAGAGGCGAGTAGGGAGGCAGCCATGAGGAGCTGGGCCGGAGGGGAGGGTGCTTTCATTGGTTAGGGCTGGGAATGAACTTTCTGCCAGTGGCCAGGTAGAATGCGTCTTCTTGGAGCTGTGCTTCGTTTGGGACGGAAACGAGTTTTTCGAATCCGCGATGGGGGGACTTTTGGGTGGCAAGATTGACGGGGTTGTTGCCAAGCTGGAATTGCTGGACGAGGAGCATGTTGAAATAGAGGTTGAGCATTGATTTCTCTCTACTGTCTTTGAGTTGGGAGTTGAGATAGAGATCGGGTGAAGGTATCTGGCGGAAGTCGGCGCGCTTGGCGATTTCCGCAGCTCTCTGTGCACTGTCGCGGTCTCCCCTGAAAACGGCGGCAAAGAGACTCCGGTCTCCATCATAGAAATCCCGCGGTGCCCCCCGGCCCGATGGGATTTTCCCCCACCTTTGGTGAGTCCATCATAAGGTGCTCGCAGGGTTTCCCCCTTGATACTAAGGGCTTTTTGATATGAAATGTCGAGCATGTTCTTTGCCTTTAGGGTGCCGCAGCCGAGGTAAACATTGGGTTTTTGATTTTCTTTGACGGGCGTGTCTGCATTGAGACGGCTGGCGGAGAGGGTCATGGCGAGGTAGGTGGACTCGGCTTTACGCCAATCGTTCCAGCCGCCGTCCGCTTCGATTTCCTTCCGGTGGCAGGCGAGCCAATGGGCTGCTGCGGCAGCGGCTTGGGGGGTGGCAGCGGAGGTGCCTGCGCCGTCCAGGTCGATGACTGTCGATGGGGTGTTATTTTCGTTTTCAGCGGCATGGAGCCAAGGGATGCCGGGTGAGTAGGCGGAGATGGGGTTAGCTCGCAAATCGTTATACCGCCTTGTTTGAACGTAGTCTGTGTTACGATCTTCGCGGGATTCGCGGGCGTTGATGTAAGAGCGCCGGACACCGTCTGCTCCATAGCTCCCGCGCATGAAACTGCCGGTAGTGAATTGGCTGGGTTTGAAAAAGTTGAACCAATACCGCGGGTAATCCGGCCGAGCGTAGGTTTTTCCGGTTTCGGTAACGCCCGCAACGCCCATCACGCGGCGGCATGCCGCCGGATAGACTGTGGATGATGGGACGATGATGCCGGTGCGGTTCAACCAAGAAACGGGCGCGATGTAGGGTGGGATCGGGAAGTAATCTCCGGTTGCGGCGAAAATGGCGGTGCCACGGTCATAGGCGGCGTTTACCGTATCCGTCCACATCATGGAGGCGCTTCCGCCGTGGCTGAGGGATAGGACATCGCATCCCTTTATGCGACTGGCATAGTCGATGCCGTAAGCGAGATTCGCCGTGGAGAGGGATGCTGGTCCTGGCGCAATGCGGACGGGGATGATGGTGGCATCCGGGGCGGCTCCAAGTTCGAAAACACCGGATTGCACCCCTTTGGTATTTTCCGCGATGCGGATTTTTTTTCCAGCAAGGACGCCGATCGTTCCGGTGCCGTGGCCGCTGCCGAGGGTGAGTCCGGAGCGGGTGGGTCCGAGGGGGCCTGTTTGGCAGGCTTGGTCGCAACTGTCGAACTCTGGGCGGAGTGCGAGCATGGCGTCGCCACGGGGATCATCGTCCAAGTGCGCAGGGATGCCGAGGTGTCTGCCATCGAAGCCGGTGTCTAGGATGCCGATCCGGATTTTTTTGCCTGGATTTCCAGGGATGGCACGCACGGCATCGCGGGCGGCTGCGAGTTGGCTGTGATCCTTGTCTAGGTGCCAACCGGGAACAAGTTGGCCCTGTGGGTTTCTGACTCCTTCCGACCAGATTTTTAGGGGAAGGTTGCCAACTTGAAGCGTGGGGATCTCCCTTGGAGGGCGGGCAGAGGGTTCTGGGAAGGCCTTCTTCGCCGCCGCACCTTGTTTGAAGATAGCGCCGGGTTCGATGAGCTGGGGATAGCATTTGAAAAAGTGGAAGGAGGCATCTGCGACTTCCGGGGCAAGGGCCCGGGCTTTCCCCCATGGAGGGAGTTTCCCTGAGTTTGTAAGCTGGTCATGGCCGTCTTGGTGCCAGGCAAGATACCATTGGGAGGGGATGGCTTCCCGAGAAGACGGGCCTTGGACTACATGCCTGAAGTGCCAGCCTGTATATGGATCGTAAGAATCTCCCTCAATGGCGTTTTTTGCTGGGATGCGGATGAACATGCGGTGTTCGAGGGCTAGCGTGTCATTGATGAGTGTGCACGAAGATGAACAGAGAATTACCGCTGCTAGGTAAACCATAGACCGGTGCTTGTGGAACGGGAATCGGGTTTTCATCGGTTGTTGTATGGGTGGCGGGGGGGGCACCTATTTTGGCAAATCAATTTTCGTTAGAATGTTGTCCGGTGTCTGAATTCTTGATGCTTCAAAATCGAACCCGTGTTCCGATTTGGAAAATTTCCTGATTCTCAAAGGTTGGTTCGAACTCTCCAAAGGTATATTTCGCAAAGATCGTGACGGGTCCTATATCGCTCGAAGTGATGCCTGTCATCACGGGCGCGCCCTTTCCGTGGTAGGCCCGCTGCTTCTGGTCATAGGTAGGGGAGAGCAGACCGAAACCCTTTTCGACGAAGAGCGTGTGACCAATGTGGCTGTCCCCGATGGCTGTAAGCGGCGAGACGCCCTCTGCCTTGTATCCACAACGGAAATGATAATCGGAGTGGCCCAGAATGAGTCCGAGTTGCCAGTTGACCGATGCCTTGTCCAAGTCACCTTCGCCCTTTGCCAACTCATCCCAGATTTCGGAACCACCTGTGAGCTTGATGTCAGCCGGAATGTAACTATACCATGGAGAAATTTCTTTTTCTGTGAAATTCGGCTTGTTGCCAGCTTCTTCATCCTGATTTTTGGCAAATCTGAGAAACTCTCCGGCCTTGTAATTCATGATGTGGTTGATTGCAAAGCCTTGGCCGATTCCAAGACTTTGGGCAATGACATCGTCGTCCTTAATCAGATAGAACCTTGGCTGCCAATCGAGGATCCACCGGAGATCGTCATCGCCCGTCAGCTCGTCGTGATCCAGCGCCACTCCGATCTGGACGAACTGTGGTGAGGTAATCTGCGGGGCCAGTTCAGATCCGAACAGATGCGCATTCTGGTCGGGGTTCGCTTGAAAGTTTGTTAGTAGGTAGAAACTGGTCCTGTCTGATTTTTTTGCGATGGTGTCGTCCTGATCGAATTCCACCCCGGTTCGTAGCGAAATCCGATACGGGTTTTGAATATACCAAGGTTCGTCCCTCCATTTGCCGTTATATAGGGTATCCAAATAGATGTCGGCCATCAGGGCACCTTTGAGCTTCATGCTTCCCTTTCCATCCGTGTTTGTATAGTCGAACGCCAATCCTTCCTGATTGAGGTTATAGTTGCTGAACGTGTTGCGGATGCTGAATAGAACAGCGCTTCCACGTTCCGCTCCGGTTTGGTTATTATAGATACCAAGCCGGCTGGTCAGTTGGCGGTCCTTATATTGATCCGCATTGAATTGGTTCACATGCGCGCCTTTTGGGTCCACATCTACGGTGTAAACCCTGTCAGATAGCTCCTTGACCTTGGCTTCACGTTGCTCCGCGCTCATGGCATCGTATTTTAGATTTCCAATGTAGGATCTGAGGTTTTCCCTGATGTCCTTAGTGTATTCCTCCTTAGTTAGCATTGGGGCCACCGAGACTTCACCCAGGTGGGTATTCTCGCTTTTCCACAAGGTGAAGCCCAAGGCTGATGAATAGGGATGACGTTTCCCAAATTCTTTGTCCCAAGGCAAGTTGTAGTCTTCTTTGAGCGGAACGATGTTTACCTTTTTTCCCAGTTCTCCGGATTTGTTGTCGTACAGTTTGGTTTCGTTTTCCTTGGTAGGGTCAGTCGGAATCGGGATGATGTCGGCCTGCAGGGCCAGCGGAAGCATCGTGATAGCTGCTATCAGAGTTTTCATGGATGGTCGTATTGGTTTGGAGGTGGAAAGAAGATGTGACTTGCCAAATGAGAACGGGTTGATCTCGAGAGTTTGAAAATCAATGGGCGGTGAGTTAGCTGTCTCCGGCCGAGGTGCTAGGCGATGCTTGCCAAGGTGTTCTCTGCGACTCTTGCTCCGAGGGGGGCCGCCGATGAATTGGGGATCGTTTGGCGGGGCGATGATGGGGACTCCGGTGGCGGTTTGCAGGTGGGAGTCAAAGCGCCAGAGGACGCCGAGATAGACGCGGCTGACGCCGTTCTCGATGTAGGCTTCCGGGAGGCTGGCGAATTTCCGCAGGTGGCGGGAGCGCCGGGTGCCGCGGTCCACTTGGATTTCCACGTCTTCCACGCCGTCCTTGTCCCAGACGACTTCGACTTTGCCGCCGCTGATGCGCAGCGAGAGGGTGGGGGCGTGGTTAGAACT
>JBDSNC010000299.1:0-24141 GCA_039915545.1 Luteolibacter sp. | reverse complement strand
GATCTCGGAAGCACTCCGGTGACGCTCTCCGCAAACCCCACCGTGACGGTTGCCGCCAACACCCTGACGGTGGGTGGCGTGATCACGAACACCGGAACTCTGACAAAAGCCGGACCGGGCACGCTGGCTCTGACCGGCAGCACCACCGACGGCAGCTTCTCGGTCACCGCCGGAACGCTGAAGTTTTCGGGTGGATCCTTCGCGGCAAAGAACAATGCCACTGATTGGAACGTTTATGCGACTGGCGGCACGGTGCTGATCAGCGACACCGCATCCGTCACGCTTCCGGGAGTTCTCTCCCTCGGCCGCGCCACGTCCGCAACTGGCAATCTCAATCAAACCGGCGGCACCCTGACCGTCAACGGCCTGTCCGGAGGCAGTCCGTCCGACCGCGGATTGGTCATTGCGGAATATGCAAGTTCCACCGGCACCTACACCCTCAGCGGTGGCAGTTTGAGCGTTACCAATGCCATCTGGGTTGGCCAGAACGGCACGGCGACCTGGACCATTTCCGGCGGTACTGCCAGCGTCAACAAACTCGGATTTGCCTCCACCGCCGGCTCGGGAACACTCAATTTGGATGGCGGCACCCTCACCGTCGGTTTCGGTGGCATCACCAAAGGATCAGGTGCCGGAATCATCAATTTCAACGGTGGCAAACTCCAGGCAGGACCTTCTACCGGCATCTCCCTGACGGGCTTGACCACTGCCAATGTCCGGACCGGTGGAGCGATCATCGATATCAATGGCAACACCCTCACGATCGGCCAAGTCCTGCTGCATGACTCTGCCTTGGGCGCAACGGCGGACGGAGGGCTCACGGTTGACGACGCGGCCGGCGGAGGCATCCTGACTCTAACGAGCGCCAGCACCTACACCGGACCCACCACCATCCTCGCCGGCACCCTGTCGCTCGGGACGGGCGGTTCGATCTCGTCATCGTCATTGATCGACGTGCGGGCCGGTTCCTACTTCGAGGCTTTTTACGGAGCTACCATCACCTCGGGCCAGACCTTGCAGGGGACCGGCACCGCCACCGGCACCCTGACCATCGCGGCCGGAGGAACCATTTCCCCCGGCGGCCCGGTGATCGGCATCCTGTCCATGACGGATACGCTCACCGTCTCCGGGACCGCGAATTTCCAAATCGACAAAACCGGCACGGTTCTGACGAACGACAAGGTGGCGGGCCTTTCGCAGGTCATCTACGGCGGCACCCTCAACGTCACCGCCACCGGTGCGGCGCTGTCCGTGGGCAACTCGTTCAAGTTGTTCGACGCCTCCAGCTACAGCGGAAATTTCTCCGTCTTCAACCTGCCAGTTCTTCCGGCCGGCCTGTTCTGGGAAACCTCGACCCTGTTGACCACAGGCACCATCACGGTGGCGAATGCCGTTTCCACCCCGACCTTCAACCCGCCTTCCGGCGGCTATGTCGGCGCGCAGTCCGTCACCATCACGTCGGCCCCCGGTTCGACCATCCGCTACACCACCGACGGCACCAATCCGGTCACTTCGGGAACAGTGCAATTCGGCCCCAGTCCGCTTGCCGGAGTGGTCGTTCCCACCAACAGCACGGGATTCACCATCAAGGCCTACGCCACCAAATCTGGCTCCACCTCGAGCGCCGCGGTCAGCGCGGTCTATAACACCATAACGACCCCGACATGGACCCGGAACGGCGACGGCCTGTGGTCGGATCCTTCCAACTGGCTCTACTCGGTCGTGCCTTCTGGCGTCGGAGTCTCCGCCGACTTCAGCACCCTGACGAAGGGCGACATCAGCTATGTCACGCTCGACAGCCCGGTGACCGTCGGCAATCTCAAGTTCGGTGATCTCGGGAATCAGTATGGCTGGACGCTCGATGGAACCAATGCGCTGACGCTCGATGCCGGTGTTTCCACGCCGGTCGTCACGGTCAACAACCAGACCACCACCATCAGCACGCCTCTGGCCGGCACCCACGGTTTCAGCAAGACCGGAAACGGCACGCTCGTCCTAACCGGCGTGAACACCTACTCCGGCGGAACAGCCGTGAACCAAGGCACTCTCCAGCTTGGCGATGGTGTCAACAACGGCTCACTCAACGGCCCCTACAACATCGCGGCCGGAGCCACGCTGCGTCTCGCCCGGAACGCCAAGACCACTGTGCCTAATAGCTCGCTCACGGGTAGCGGCACCGTCAGTCTCTTCGTTACCGGCACTTCCAACGGAACCGCCAATTACCAGTGGGACGCCTTCACCACTTTTGACGCCAATTTCACCGGTAAGCTCGTCGTCGAGGAAGGTCGTGTCTCTTATGCGGTGGCAAATCTGGGCGGCACCTCCGCCATCGAAATTCAGGACGGAGCCCAGTTCCTCGCATCGTCCGGCACTTACAACGTGCCCATCTCGATCGCCGGCAACGGTTGGGGTGAGAACGGATATCCCGGAGGCCTGCGCTTGGCTGGAAGCAGCACCGCCACTTGGAATGGCAGCGTCACGCTCACCGCGGATTCCAGTATCAACATGCAACGGGCGGGCGCCTTCACGATCACTGGTCCGATCAGCGGCAACTATCTATGCGATTTTCATGCCGGTGACCCCAATGGCGCTTCCGGCACCCTGACCATTGCCCCGGCGTCGGCGGTTCAGAACTCTTACGGCAGTTCGAAAATCACCGGAGTCGGTGGAACCAGCATGATCGTCGCGGGTAATCAATATGCCTTCAGCACCGGTGGTCTCGAGATGACGAGCGGGGGAACCCTCCAGCTCAACGGATTCAACTTCGCCTTCGCCAACCTGTCCGGCACCGGCGGTAGCCTTGGAAATTATAACGCCAGCAACCTGTCGGTCGTCACCGTCGGAAGCGACAACAGCAATACGGCTTACAGTGGATTGCTTGCTAACGGCGGAGCCGCAGCTCTTGCTCTGACAAAGACCGGGGCGGGCAACCTCACCCTGACCGCCGCCCAGTCCTTCACCGGTGCCACCACCGTTTCGTCCGGCACTCTGACGGTGGACGGATCGCTTGCGGCCGGTTCCGCCGTGACGGTTTCATCCGGAGCCACCTTGGCCGGGGTTGGTACGGTCAACGGAACCACCAGCGTGGCGTCCGGAGGCATGGTCTCGCCCGGCGGCACCGCCACCCTGACCACGGGAGCGACGACCCTCGCAGGAACGTTTGTCTGCCAGCTAGACGATACGACGTCTGACAAACTCGCGGTCAACGGCAACCTCACCCTGACCGGCTCCACGCTCGCGGTCTCCACCCTCGTCGGCGGAGCGACCCAGAGCAGTTATGTCATCGCCACCTATACCGGCACGCGCAACGGCAATTTCGCCACCGTCACCGGTCTGCCCGCCGGCTATGTCGTCGATTACTCCACGGCCAACCAGATCAAGCTGGTCGTGGGCAGCGGCAGCAGCGGATATTCCACCTGGGCGTCGAATTACAGTCTGAGCGGAAATGACGCGCTGCCCGGCGCGGATCCCGATCGCGACGGGGTCACCAATCTCATGGAGTTCTACCTCAACGGGAATCCCACCGTCGGCAACCAGACGATCCTGCCCGTCGCCACGCTCGATGCCACCTATCTCAAGCTGACATTCAAGCGCCTCGACGCGGCCGAATCCGAGGCGACCTCGCAGGCTGCCCAGTATGGTTCCACATTGACCGGATGGACCAGCGCGGCCATCGGTGCGGCCAGCTCCGGACCGGACGCTAACGGGGTGATCGTCGCCGTCACGGAAAACGGCGCCTTGCCGGACGATGTGGTGGTTTCCGTCCCCCGTAGCCAAGCGGTGGGAGGCAGATTCTTCGGACGCATCACCGTCGTGAAATGAGGTTCCGCACGGACTCCATCATGAAGGTGGGTGGCCGCGGTCCCCGAATGGACTGGACAAAAACCGCTATGGCAGCCAGTGACAAGGTGTCATGAGCCGCCAGTCCGGAGATCCCGTCATCAAGGACCGCCTTGCCACGCAAATCGCCCAGCGGATGCGCGAGGCGATCCACGGAGGAGAATGGACCGGGGTCTTGCCGGGGATCCTGCCGTTGATGGAGCGCTTCGGCGTGAGCCGTCCCCCGGTGTTGGAGGCGATGGCGATTCTCGAAGGCGAGGGCTGGATCGGTCCCGCGAGACCTGGCCGGCAGCGGGAAATCCGGTCGAAGGAAGCGGTGGTCGCCGGAGACACCCTGTTGTTTTGTCGGGGGCTGGCGCGCTCGATGTCGTTACTTACGGAGGAGGTTTTCCACGATCTCGACGGCTGGTTTTTACGCAAGGGAATCGCGATGCAGCAGGTGATCTGCGATCCCGGAAAACCCCTCGAGTTCCAGCGCGTGCTGGGCGAGGTTTTCCGGAAGATGCCATCGGTGATGGGGGTGGTGAGCCTGGACGCTCCTCATGCTGAAATCCGTGGAGGAATCGGGCCGTCGTGCCCGTTGTTTTTGATGGGCGGACAGATCATCCCCGATGAGAACTGCGCGCAGGTTGGCACGTCAGTCTCGTTGTTGGTTCAGAGGGGCCTTGCCCATCTTTTCGGACGTGGCGTCAAAAGCCTCTGCCTGGTGTTGGAATGGAGCATGCCGCCGACGACGGTGGCACGGGTGAGGGAAGTGGCGAGGGCCGCATTCGCGGAGGCGGGGCGGGATTTCGACGAGGCACTTCATGTCGTGCACATGGAGAACGGGCGCGTTCCCGTCATTGTCCGGCAGATCCTGCGCGACACCAATCCCCAGGTGATTCTAACTGTTGGCGTCGATCATTGGACGCGCCTGCACTGGGAAGTCCGTCAGGTGGACATGAAACCGGTCGTCCTGAGTTTGTGGAATTCGCGGTTTTTCCGGCAGTTCGAGCAGCCGCCCGCGCTCTTCGAACTGGCGCTCAAGGACTACACCAAGGCGCTGATCCGCTGGCACCGCGCGTTGCAGGACGGCACGGACTATCGCTTTTCCCGGATCGTGGGCGCGCGGCTGCTGTGGTGAGGGATGCCGTTCAGTCCTGCCTGCGTCGCATCATTTTGAGCGCTTTTTAGCCGGTTTGGTTTTCTTTTCGGCTTCGAGATGCTCGGTCACGGCGCGATAAATGGTTCTTCCCCGGTCATCGGTGGTTAGGAAAACGTAGCTGCGGGCGGCGTCTTCGGCCGGCCAGCGGGTGGAGGAGATGAGCTTGTCGCCCGCTGTGTCGCGCTCGCTGATGAGAACCTGATACATGTTGTCCACCGCGGTGGTGGGCCGCGATTTGGCGGATTGCCCCGGCTCGATGACCAGTTCGGTCCCGCCCAGTTTCATGACGAGGGTTTTGGTCGATCGGTTGAGGAAAAACACGTCGCCTGCCTTGAAGTCCGGGTCGTCGGCCCTGACCACGACGGAGGCGTAACCGGTGGGCTTCTCTGCCGCGAGAAGCACGACAAACGACCTGCCTTCTCCGGGCAGTGTGACGTTGCAGAGCGCGGCCTCACCGGCCACCGCTTTGAGGACGATCGAGCGGCCTGCCACCGCGACGGGATCGGACAGCCGGTTGGTGGGCAGATCCAAGGGCTCGGATTTCTTTTCATCCGTCTGGATGAAGACTTTTTCCTGTCCTTCCTGGACGTCGCTGGCCACGAGTCGCACGGTGATTCCGTTGTCGGATTTGTCGGGTTTTTGCGCGGCCTTGGCCTTTTGGGCGGAGAGCGGCAGAATGGCGGCGGATAGCAGGCAGAGGACGCGGAGAGAGATGGACATGGCTTTTGGGTTTTGAAGATTTGAGCCGGAGGAACTTTTCCGGATGATGGAAAGAGTCTTTGCCGTGGGACCCGGTTAGTCAACGAATTCCGTTTGAGTTTGCCAGGGGGCTCCGGGCCATCCTCATCGGATTCACCAGCCCCCAGTTCCTGAACCGCAGGGTCCTGATTTTCACCGTGCGAAGCCGGTTTGGTTTAGAAATCTCCCATGGAAAAGTCCTTCTTACACTCCCAAACCGGGCTGAAGGGATTCAGATCAACCGGCAGGTCGCGGCTGCCGGGATTGACTTTGCCATCCAGTTTCAGCACCTCGTCCCACGGAATGTTTTTCGTCCGGAAAAGGAATTTGTTCTTCTCGTCACCCTTGCGCTCATAGTAGAGCACCGCCGAGAACAAGCCGCCGGCATCGCCAATGGCGATATCGATGTCATACCATTTGCCAGCCTCCACCTTCAGCCAGCTCCCCTTGGCCATCGGCATGCGCAGGCCGGTTTGTTCCGTCGGGGACAGTTCAATTCCGGAATACGCGCCGGACGCATAATAGAGCACGCCCTTGCTGTCGAAATTCACCCCTAGGTAGTTGTCGGCTGTGCCGCAGAAGCGGATTTCGCCGGTTTCCGGAGCCCGGACCCTGGCGCTGTAAACAATCACCCAAGCGCCAGAGCTCATCTTGCCTTCCGCACCGAAAGCCTTCGGCGCGGTGATGTCCTTGCTGCACGGAATGAGAATCTGGTGCACGCCAAGCTTCTCAGGACCCCGGTAATACTTGTTGAGCATGGATTCCGGAAACCGGTCTTTGTATAACTCAGCCACCAGCGGATCCTGCCACGGACAGTTATCCGAGGCGTTGTATTTTTTCATGTTAAGCGACGGCCTGCCGTCTTTCAGGTGGGTCAAATCGTAGATATAGCCTGACATCCGGTCCGAAGCTCCCGGCAAGCCGAAGATGGCCCCCTTGCCGCTGCCGCTGCCGGATCCCGGGCCATTTCCCAGACCGGAACCAACACCCGAGCCCATTCCATGGCCGCCGCCGGTCCCGCCACCGGAACCAAGCCCGCCACTGTTCGCTACCGCCGGAAGGCCGGGATCCACCATTTCATCGGATGAAGCGGGAATGGAAAATGTCGCGGTATTGGAAATGGAGGTGATCCGCTTGGCTACCGCGGTATTGGTCATCATCCGTTTCTTCTGCTGCTGGATCTTGCTAACGGTTTCACCGCCGGTGCCGCCGCCACCGCCGCCGGGAACGAAATCGGGAATGCTCTCAGGTACAGGTGGATAGACCCATTTGTAGAAGAAGAAAATCGCCACTATGATGAAAATACCATGGACGAGCAGCGAGATCGTGAAGGCGCCGCTCCGTTGGAACCAGGAGTCTTTGCGTTTTTTGTCCTTATTCCCGGTGGGGAGGGGAGCCTCCGTTGCGGGCGTGACGGGAACTTCTTTGGCAGCCGCGACGGGTGCTTTCCTTGCGGATGGGACAGGTGCTGGGTTCATGGAGAAGGTGGTATTTTGCTGCCGGCGGAAATAACATCGCGCCTTCACAGGGTATTCCCCATCATGCCAGATTCCCTCCGCGCGCGCTCATACCCACTTCGATTAATTTCAATACTTATTTGTACTCGGGAGAGGGCCGCGCAAGCGAGGTATGCAACGAATCGTCCGGCTCCAGCTATCCTTCCTGTTGAGCCGCAGGGCTCATCCGTCATCCACCTCGTTGAAACTCCCGCCATATCCCGGCCGATAGAGCAGGAGGCAGGCATGCTTGGCGATTTCCTGAAAATGCGCGTCGATGGCATACAGGCGGACTCCGTCGTGGATGGCGATGGCGGCGATGAGGACGTCGAGCCACGGGACGGTGAGCCCCTTGCTGCGGAGCCTCCACGCGAGGGCGACGGCGCGGTCCCAGTCGTCCTCGCTGCAGGGGCGGTAGGGGATGACTGAAAAGCGTTTCCCGAGATGCGCCCGTTCCTCCAAGCGGGCACCCCCAAGGACCTCCAAGCGAACTGGTGAGCACCATTGGGCCTCATAAGCTTCGAGCAGGCCTTCGACGGCGAGTTTCACCCTCATGTCGCCGTTACGGCGGAGGCTCTCGATCCAGGCTGATGAATCCACAAGCACCATGGCGCTCAGTCCTGATAGAGTGGTGGAACCGGATTGGCAGGATCAAGACCGGCCGGATCCGCTGCCTCCGCAGGATAATCAAACACGCCTTCGCGGATCATTCTGCCGAATTCCCGCGCTTGTTTGCGGCGCACGAACTCCGTGACCGCCCGTGCCACCGCAGGACTCTTGTTCTTGTCCCCGGTGATCTTCATCAACTCGACCAGAACGTCGTCTTCGATGTCTACGGTGATTCTCATGCAGGCAATTTGCCTCATTGTGCATCAAAATCAATGATTTTTTTCATCACATTGATGAAAATTGCCTAAAATGTAGCAGGGAATCCAGGCGAGCAAATCCTTCAGCACTTTGGAAGGACCCCTGCACCAGCACCATGTCTTTTACCTAGACAAAACGATGTTATCACCCAAAGTGCCCGATCATGAAAATGAGCTTCGCCCGCCCAAACAGCCTCATCCGCATGTTGAAAACCTTGATCGCAGGCCTCTTTCTGGTCGCTAGTTCATCTGCACTCTATTCGCAGACTGCTGAAGTCGGGAACCTTAAAGCCAAACGTCAGGCCGCCATCGACAAGATTGAAGATACCTACCGGGCTGAACTGGGTAAGCTCAAGTTGAAATATGAGGCATCCGGAGACACCGCTGCGGCGAAGGAAGTATCTGCGCTCCTTGATGGCGAGGCTGTTTCCAACGATGCCGCGAAGAAACCTAAGGTCAGCAAACCATTGGGAGCTCCTAACTTGGACGGAAAGTGGCGTCTTTCAAATGATGGCACTGGCGGGAATACGGTCGAGTTCTCCGGAGGGGTCGTAATTTTTTCGGGCAAAGACGTGATCTCGTGGTCTTTCACGGACAATCAAATCACCCTCAAATTCTCGGAAAGAGCGTGGGAGAAATACAACTATGACTTTAAAAACCCTGATGTCATGAGGGGGTTCAACTACACCGGGGCACCTAGGGTCTTGACCCGAATAAAGATTCCGTAAATGCGCTTTGCGTTCTTTCGAAAGTCCGGAGCATTTCCTTCTGAAAAATCGGAGAGCCGGAGGCGGGAGATCCGCACGTCCGGTTCGGAGGAGAGAGCAGGGCGGAATCCCGTTCCTTTCTCTATCTTACCCTAGCAAATCCTTCAGCACCTTGGAGGGTTCCACGCCGGTGAGCTTCCTGTCGAGGCCCTGGTTCTTGTAAGTGAGCCGGGTGTGATCGATGCCGAGGCAATGGAGGATGGTCGCGTGGAGGTCATGCACGGTGACGGGGTTTTCGACGACATTGTAGGAAAAATCATCGGTCTGCCCGTAAGTGATGCCGCTGCGGATGCCGCCGCCGGCGAGCCACATCGAGAAACAGCGCGGGTGATGGTCGCGGCCGTATTGGGTGGGAGTGAGCGCTCCCTGGCAATAAACCGTGCGCCCGAACTCGCCGCCCCAGACGACCAGCGTGTCCTCTAGCAATCCTCGCTGTTTGAGGTCCTGGAGCAACGCGGCCTGAGCCTGATCGACGTCCTGGCACTGGAGCGGCAGATCCTTCACCACGCTGCCGTGGTGGTCCCAGCCGCGGTGATAGAGCTGGATGAACCGCACGCCGCGCTCGGCCATGCGCCGCGCCATCAGGCAATTGTAGGCGTAGGTGCCGGGCTTTTTCACGTCCGGACCATACATTGCCAGGGTGGATTCACGCTCGTTGCGGAAGTCGGTTAGCTCCGGCACACTGGCCTGCATGCGGTAGGCCATTTCGTATTGTGCCATGCGCGCGAGGACCTGGCCGTCGCCATTGTCAGCGGCTTCGCGGCCGTTGATCTCGGCGATCATGTCGAGCATCTTGCGGCGGTCGGTGCGGAGCATGCCTTTCGGGTCGTTGAGATAGAGCACCGGGTCCGCGCCCGCGCGGAATTGCACTCCCTGATGCTCGCCGGGAAGAAACCCCGCGCCCCAGAGGTGGGAGAAAAGCGCCTGCATCTGGCCGCGGCCCTGGCTGATCATGACGACAAACGCCGGAAGATTCTCGTTCGCGCTGCCGAGGCCGTAGGAAAGCCACGCACCCATCGACGGATGGCCGGGATTCTGGTTCCCGGTCTGCATGAAGGTGACTCCGGGGCCGTGGTTGATCTGCTCGGTGGTCATCGACTTCACCAAACAGAGTTCATCCGCCATTTTTCCGGTATGGCTCAGGAGGTCGGAAACCCACAGGCCGTCCTGCTTGTTCGCATATTTCTGGAACTTGAAGATCGAAGGCGCGACCGGCAGCCGGGACTGACCCGAAGTCATACCGGTCAGGCGTTGCCCGCCGCGGATCGATTCGGGAAGATCCTTGTTGAAAAACTCCTGCAAGCCGGGCTTGTAATCGAAGGTGTCCAACTGGGAAGGCGCGCCCTCCTGATAGAGATAGATCACACGTTTCGCCTTTGGCGTGAAGTTCGGAAACGCGGGCGAGGGCGGAAGCGGAGCGCTTTCGGCGGCAAATAGCTGTGAAAGTGCGGTGCTTCCGAGAAAGGCAAGTCCTCCGGCCGCCGCGCCCTTGAGCAACTGGCGGCGGTTGATGTTGAAGAGGTGGTCGTGGGACGGGTTCATCGGATCAGTCGCGGACGAGGGTTTGATCGAGGTTGAGAACCGTGCTGGCGACGATCATCCAGGCGGCCAGTTCCGGTGGATCGAGGGCGGGATCGGTGGCGGTCGCACCTTGTTTGAGCAAGGCCGCGGCATCCTGCGGTGCGGCCCTGTAGCGGGTGAGCAGCGTGTCGAGGCCGGCACCGAGCGTGTCCAGATCCGCCGCCGACGGTGGCTTGCCGGTTACGCGGCGGAAGAGCAGGGTGAGGCGCGCCGAGATGTTAGCCGGTTCCTTCAGGATGTTCGCCGCGAGGTGTTTCGAGCACTCCAACATCTGCTCGTCGTTGAGTGTCGCCAGCGCCTGAAGCGGCGTGTTGGTCGGGACGCGGCGGACCGAACACGAGGTGCGGTCCGGAGCATCGAAGATCGTCATGAGCGGCGGCGGCGCGGTGCGCTTGATGAAGGTGTAGAGGCTGCGGCGGTAGAGCGCCCGGCCCTCGCTTTGCTTGTAGGACTTGGTGTTGCTGCTTTCGTTGGAACGCTCCTCCCACAGGCCCGGTGGCTGATAGGGGAACACCGGTGGACCACCGATTTCCTCCGACATCAATCCGGCGGCGAAGAGCGCTTGGTCCCGCACTTCCTCCGCGCCGAGGCGGCGGCGTGGAAAGGATGCCAGCCAGCGGTTCTCGGGATCGCGTTCCGCTAGATCCGTCCGCACGTTGGATGATCTTTTATAGGCCTCGCTGGTGACGATCAGCCTCACGATGTGGCGCAGGCTCCAGGCAGGCGCATTTCCTCCGCCGTCGCGGAACTCGATCGCGAGCCAGTCCAACAGTTCCGGATGGACCGGATACTCGCCCTGCACGCCGAAATCATCGACGGACCGGACGATGCCGATGGCGAAGAACTGCTGCCACAGGCGGTTGACCGTGACGCGGGCCATCAGCGGATCAGCGGGCGATACCAGCCATTGAGCCAGCCCGAGGCGATTCACAGGTGCGTCCGGCAGAGGTTCGCCGAGCACTTTCGGCGGGTGCCTCGTGACCGGTTTGCTTTTGTCCGGTTGGTCATACTGGCCGCGTGTCAGGACGAAGGTCGGCGTCGGTGCCGCGGCTTCCCGCATGACCATCACCTTCGCCTTCGGTCCCTGCGGCTGGAGGGGCGAGGCGATCTCGATGAATGGCGGATAGGCCGGCGCCTTGTCGTTTTCCACATGCTTCTCGGTGATCGAGTTGAAGTAGGACTGGAAGCTATAGAAGTCGTCCTGCTTGAGCGGGTCGAACTTGTGGTCGTGGCAGCGGCAGCAGTTGAATGTGAGCGCCATGAACGCGGTCCCCGTCGTCTGCGCGCGGTCCGCCGCATACTCGTTGAGATACTCCGCGGCGATCGATCCTCCTTCCGCTGTGATCATGTGGTTGCGGCCGAATCCGGTTGCCAGAATCTGGTCGGGCGTCGCATTTGGCAAAAGATCGCCGGCGAGCTGCTCGGTCACGAAGCGGTCGAACGGCATGTCATCGTTGAAGGCGCGGATCACCCAGTCGCGCCACGGCCAGCCGGTGCGGAGCACATCATGAAGGTAGCCGTTGGTATCGCCGTAGCGAGCGAGATCGAGCCAATACGAGGCCATCCGTTCGCCGTAGCGGGGCGAAGCTAACAAACGATCCACCACGCGCCCGTAGGCTCCGGGTTCGTGGTCGGCAAGCCACGCGTCCATCTCCGCCACCGTCGGCGGCAGGCCAGTTAGGTCGAGGGTGACGCGCCGCAGCAGGGTTTCCTTCCCCGCTTCCGGAGATGGCTTCACGCCCTCGCGCCGCAACCGGTCGGATAGAAATCCATCGATGGGATTCTCAGCCCCGTCCGGGACCGGCGGGCGGACGGGAGTCTCGAACGACCAGTGTTTTTCGTAAGGAGCGCCGGACTCGATCCACTGGCGGATGAGTTCCTTTTCCTGCGGAGCGAGCGTCTTGTGCGACTTCTCCGGTGGCATGGCCTCTTCCGGGTCGTTCGTCAGGATCCGCCGCCAAACCTCGCTCTCCGCCGTGGATCCGGGCTTGATTCCCATCAGGCCGCCATCCGTTTTCGCGTGGGCGCCTTCCGGGGTGTCGATACGGAAGTCCGCCTCGCGGTGCTTTTGGTCGAAGCCGTGGCAGGCAAAGCACTTGTCGGAAAGGATCGGCCGGACGTCCTTGTTATACGTCGGGGCCGGCTCCGCCGCGCGGGCGTATGGCAGTAGCAGAATGGATACTGCTAGGACAAGCCGGCCAGGTTTCAGAGTCGGCTTCATGGGTCAGCCGAAAAGCTCCTTCACGACCTTCGCCGGTTCGGTGCCGGTTAGTTTCTGGTCCAGGCCTTGGAATTTGAAAGTGAGCCGCTCGTGGTCGAAGCCCACCGCGTGGAGGAGGGTCGCGTGAAGGTCGCGGATGTGGACGGGATCCTTGACGATGTTGAAGGACATTTCGTCGGTCTCGCCGAAAACCTGGCCACCTTTTATGCCTCCGCCCGCCATCCACAGCGAGAAGCAGCGCGGGTGGTGGTCGCGGCCGTAGTCGGTCTCGGAAAGTTTCCCCTGACAATAGATCGTGCGGCCGAATTCCCCGCCACAGACCACCAGTGTGTCTTCTAACATTCCGCGCTGTTTCAGATCCTGGATCAGGCCGTAGCACCCTTGGTCCACGTCCTTGCACTGGGAGGCGAGGTCGCGCGGCAGGCTGCCATGCTGGTCCCAGCCGCGATGGAAAATCTGGACGAAGCGGACGCCGCGTTCCATCAGCCGGCGGGCCATCAGCGCGGAGTTGGCGAAGGTGCCGCGCGTTTTGCTATCCTCGCCATAGAGCGAGTGAACCTTTTCCGACTCGCCGGAGAAATCGCTCAGCTCGGGCACCGAGGCCTGCATGCGGAAGGCCATCTCATACTGTTGGATGCGCGTCTGGGTCTCGGGATCGCCGACCGCTTCGAAGGACTTCCGGTTGAGCACGTTCAGGCTATCTAACATTGTCTGGCGGGTGTCGCGGGAAACTCCCGGAGGGTCTTTCAGGAAAAGCACCGGATCGCCGAGCGAGCGCAGCTCGACTCCTGCGAATTTTCCCGGCAGGTAACCCGACCCCCACAGACGGTTGGAGATCGCCTGCACGTTCGAAAACGGCGAGGAATGGGTGGCGTGAAGTACCACGAACGACGGCAGATCCTGGTTCATCGAGCCCAGCCCGTAGGACATCCATGAGCCCATCGACGGCTTGCCGTTTTGCATCGAGCCGGTGCAGATCAACTGGTTGGCCGGCTCGTGGTTGATCGCGTCGGTGTGCATCGATTTGATGATGCAAAGGTCGTCCGCCATCTTGCCGGTCCACGGCAGCAGCTCGCTGACCCACGCGCCGGATTGGCCGTGCTGGTTGAACTTGAACATCGAGGGCGCGAGGGGGAAGGCCCCCTGGCCGGAGGTCATGCCGGTCAGCCGCTGGCCCGCTTCCTTCAAATAGCCGGTTAGGTCCTCTTTGAAACGCTTCCGGAGATCCGGCTTGTAATCGAAAGTATCGAGCTGCGAAGGCGCGCCGATGAGCGAGATGTAGATGACGCGCTTCGCCTTTGGCACGGTCTGCGGCAGACCCGCGAGGAGACCGGCGGAATCGACGATGCCGCTGGCGGCGCTGCGACCGAGCAGCGCGGCGAGCGCTGCCACCCCGAGTCCGGTGCCGGAGTTCCGGAAGAACTGCCTGCGGGTGTAAGCGTTGTTATGGACTTCGATCGGGTTCACGGGTTCAGCGGGTAATGGTTTCGTCCAGGTTGAGGATCTGGCTGGCGACCAGCGTCCAGGCGGCGAGCTCGGGTGCCTTGAGCGTGGCGGATGGCGCGGCCGCACCGACAGTTAGGATTTTCGACGCCTCGGCCGGCTGGGCCTGATAGGTGGCGAGGTATTGGTCCAGTGCGGCCTTCACGACGCCGCGTTCATCCGCTTTCAGCGTGCGGTTCATGAGCCGGGCGGTGATGAAATCCAGCCGGGTGTCGAAGCCGGGGGACGCTTCAAGCGCGTGGCTGGCGAGCACGCGGGAGGCCTCGACAAACTGGGGATCGTTCAACAGCACCAGTGCCTGAAGCGGCGTATTGGTGCGGTCGCGGCGGACGCAGAAAACCTCGCGCGTCGGGGCGTTGAACAGCTCCATGCTCGGCGGTGCGGCGGTGCGTTTCCAGAAAGTGTAAAGCGAGCGGCGGTAGAGCGCGTCGCCGCTGTCCTGCTTGTAGTCCTTGGTGTTGGATTCCTTCATGGCGACCGCTTCCCAGATGCCAGCCGGTTGATAGGGCTTCACCGAAGGGCCGCCGACCTTGTCCACCAGCAGGCCCGAAGCGGCCAGCGCGAGATCGCGGAGCTGCTCGCCGTCAAGGCGCACGCGCGGCCCGCGCGACAGGAGCCGGTTCTGCGGATCCTTCTCCAGTTTCTCCGGCGTCACATCCTCCGACTGGCGGTAGGTGGCGGAGGTGACCATCAGCTTGATCATGTGCCGGTAGTTCCACCTGGATGAAACGAATTCCCCGGCCAGCCAATCCAGCAGTTTGGGATCGGCGGGCTTTGCGCCCATCACCCCGAAGTCCGAGGTGGTTTCGACGATGCCGGTCCCGAAAATGTAATACCATGCGCGGTTCATCGTCACACGGGCGGGCAGGGGATTGGCGGGATCGACCAGCCAGCGGGCAAGGCCCAGACGGTTTTTCGGCAGATCCGGTGCCATCGGTGGCAGCGCGGCCAGGGTGGTCGGCGTGACCTTTTCTGCCTTCTCAGTGTAAACGCCGCGGGTGAGGACGTGGGCGAATGGCGCGGATTTTTTTTCCTCCATCACCAGGGATACGACGCCGCGGGCCTTGATCGCGGTCTGTTCGGTCCTGAGGTCCTTGAGTTTGTCAGAGAGTGCGATCGAAGGTGCATCGATGTTTTCGGTGAAATACCTGAGCAACGATTCGTTCTGCGCCGGAGTGCGTTTGTTCGCGGGGATGGCTGCCAGACCGCGGAGCATGCCATTGCCGGCGAGGTCCTTTATTTCCACCGCATTGAGGAGACGGCGGTAGAAGCGGAAGTCCTGAAGGGCCACCGGCGCGTTGAGTTTTGAATCACCCTTGTCCCGCGATCCGAGTGTTAGTGAGACGGGGGTGTCGATCTTGGGGCCCACCGTTTTCGCTTCGAAGCCCGCCTTCAGCAACACGCCATCCACGTAGATCGCGCTGGCCTGTTGGCCGGCTTTCGAGCCGTCGAAGGTGACCATCACGTGATGCCAGGTTCCGGGTGGAAGGGGATTCGGGGCGACGATCTTGTTACCCGCATCGGGCCAGGAATCGATGACGTGGCTGGCGGGACGTCCGTCCATAAGGTAGAGATCCCAACCCCGGTAATTGTTAGCAGGATCCATGCGGGCGACGACGGCACCGGTCGGCGTGCCTTCCACGCGGATGAAACCGCCGAAGGTCACGCGCTCGGTGCGGGAGAACGACCCGACATCACCGAGGTCGATGGGCTTGTCGCTGATCACCACCGCCTTGCCGAGAAGTCCGTCGATGCGGGCGGGCGCGCCGGCCCACTCGCGTTGGACTTGCTTCACGATGCCGTGGACCGGCCCATCGCTTTCCGACAACGGGAGATGGAGTTCGAGAGCGGAGTCGTTGCTCGGAGCGGGCAGGCCTGGCGGGGCGCTCAGCCATTTCTGGAAGTCCGGTTGGGCGGCCGTGGTGCGATCGGCGAGCTGCTTTTCGGTCGTCGTGATTTCAGCGGCGATCCCTGCCCAGCGGTCGCGGTCGGACGGGATGGGGACGAGTATATTTGGTGGATGCGAGCCGTCGTTTTTGTCGAGGGCCTCCATCGGGGTGTTGCGGAAAAACGCAGTTAGGGAATAGAACTCCTTGGTGGAAATCGGGTCGAACTTGTGGTCGTGGCAGGCGGCGCAGCCGGTTGTTAGTCCTAACCAAATAGCGGAGGTGGTCTCGACGCGGTCCTTGGCGTAGATCGCATCGTATTCCTCCGGGATCGCACCGCCCTCGCCGGTGGTGGGCAGGCAGCGGTTGAAACCGGTGGCCACTTTCTGGTCCAGCGTCGGCTCGGGCAGCATGTCACCGGCGATCTGTTCGACCGTGAACTGGTCCCACGGCATGTTCTGTTGGAACGCGCGGATTACCCAGTCGCGGTAAGGCCAGATCGAGCGGTAGTTGTCGATGTGGATGCCGTGGGTGTCCGCGTAGCGCGCGGCGTCCAGCCACTGGCGGGTGAATTGCTCGGCGCCCGCGGAGCTGGCTAACAGTTTGTCCGCCGCTTCTTCGACCGCCTGCTGCGGGGCTTCGGCGTGGCGTTTGATGAAGGCGTCGGTATCCGCAGGGGACGGTGGCAGGCCGGTGAGATCGAATGTCATGCGCCGGTAGAAACGGCGTGGATCTTCCGGTGCGTTCGGCTTCAGGCCATTGGCGGCGAGCTTGGCGGAAACGAAATGGTCGATCGGATTGGCGGCGAAGCGTTCGCCATCCTTCGGGACCTCCGGTTGTTTGATGGGAGCAAAGGCCCAGTGCGGTTCATACTTCGCGCCCTGGCGGATCCATTCCTCGATGAGGGCGATCTCGTGCGGCGTGAGATCCTTGTGGCTGTCGCGCGGCGGCATGACCTCCTTTTCGTCCGTGGACTTGATCAGCCTGACGAGCAGTGATGACTCCGGATGGCCCCTGTTGATTGTCGCCATGTCGTTTTCGCGCTTGGTAAAGGCATCGGCCTCGCGGTCGAGGCGCAGCGGCGCGTCCTTCGGCTTGCGGGTGCCGGAGTCCGGGCCGTGGCAGTGGTAGCAGTTCTCGGACAGGATCGGCAGGATGTGCTCGTTGAACGAGATTTCCTTCGGCAGGGCAGGGGAAGCTGCCGATTCCGCGTCGGATTTTTCGCAGGAAACCATCCCGCCACCGAGCAGGGCGATTCCCACCGCGCCCAGCACGGGCAACACTCCGATACGGAGGCTGTTCTTTCGCTGACGGCGGGATGGCGTGGATGGGTTCATGAGCAGGTAGAGAGCGCGGATCGACTCTGGGTAGGATGGCGATGTTTTCCGGCAGGATTTCCGACCCTCAAGATACTTCGGGGTTCCGTCCCTCAAGATACTTCGGGGTTCCGTCCCTCACACATACCGTATTGCGAAAAGGTCCATACTCATTTCCAGTGCCATCGCTCCCGATTTGCCGTCCCGTCGGGCACGGTGCGCCGCCGGTTAAAATAATATCATCAAATTCTCAACCCGGAATGTGACAGACTGGATCGTGATCGCTACCTTGGGCACTTCAGGTCAACGGAGAGCTCTCTTCCCTGGTTCCCCGTAGGCCACCTCCGCTCCTATAAAAAAGCCAAAACCGATCAACGGTGCCGCCCGGTAGCCCGGAAAATCAAGTGAATACCTGTTTCCCTGCAAGCGAGTACTGAAACGCCCGTCATTTGTGACGTTTCCTTTCCTTATCACAACCTGTTCGTTTTCGAACCAAACTCATCCGCCATGTCCATCCGCCGTTTTCTCCTCGTCCTCGCGCTGCCGTCCTTGTCGATGGCTGCTGACCTCAACATCGTACCCGCCGTGCATTCCTGGGCACCCGCCCAAGGCACGCTTGATGCCGCGGACATCACGCTCGAAATCGCTCCGGCCCATGCCGCCAAATTGCAAGCCACCGCAGCGGTCATTCGTGAGGATCTCGCCGCGCTCAAGGGGGAGGGTAAATCGGCCGGCATACCGGTCAAGCTGCTGCTCACCCTCGACGGCGGCGACCCCAAGCGGCCGGAAGGTTACTCCGTCCAGATTTCCGATAAAATCACCATCGGCGGCGCAACGCCCGCAGCGGTGTTTCTCGGTTCGCGCAGCGTGCTGCAACTGCTGCGCCAGTCGCCCGCCTTGCCGAAGGGAGTCATCACCGACTGGCCCGACTACAAGGGCCGCATGCTGATGCTCGATGTCGGCCGCAAACCCTATCCGATTTCCGCACTCAAGGATTTCCTCCGCATGATGGCCTGGTATAAAATGAACGAGCTGCACCTGCATCTCAGCGACGAGGCCTTCGGCGGGACTTACGCCGCCTTCCGGGTGGAGAGCAAGACTTTCCCGGGGCTTGCATCCAAGGATCTGTTTTACACCGCCGCCGACATCCGCGACCTGCAGGATTTCGCCAAGGCCCGCGGCATCACCATCACGCCGGAGATTGACATGCCCGGCCACGCCCGCTGCTTCACCAACTACTGGCCGGACATCACGCTCAAGGATTATCCGAACTACATGGACGTCACCAATCCGAAAACGATCGAGGTGATGAAGAAGCTGTTGGATGAAATGATCCCGCTGTTTGACGCGCCGGATTTCCACATCGGCACCGACGAGTATCGTGTCGGCGGACCGCGCAAGGACGAACTGCAGGAAGGCTTCCGCCAGTTCATCAACACGATGAACGCCCACATCCGCTCGCGCGGGAAAAACACCCGCATCTGGTCCGGCTTCGAGCACATGGCCGGCACCACGGACATCGATCCCTCGGTGATCATCGACATGTGGGAAACCGACGACGCAAAAGGGCAGATCGCCAAGGGCCACTCGATCATCAACTCCAACCACGGTCGCACCTACATCGTGCCCGGAGCCCATTACTACGGCATCAGCAGGCCCGGGATTTATCAGAATTGGGAACCCTGGATGGTCAGCGGCGACAACAGCAAGAACCCTACCAAGGACGAGCCCAAGCTGCTAGGCGGCAAGCTCCACGTCTGGGGCGACCAAGGGCCGACCGGCTGGACCTTGAACGAAATCGGCGAGACCACGCTCACCGGCATCCACGCGTTTTCCGAAAAACTGTGGGGCACCAAGGGCTCGCCTGACTATGCCGCCTTCACCGCGCGCGCCGCGAAAACCCTGCCGATTCCGGCGGTGAAATTGCTCGATCGCCTCCCTGCCGGAAAGAACGGCCTGCTCCTCGATCTACCGGGCGAGATGGAACTGACGGACGAATCATCGGTGATCCCGCTGCCGCTGGCCAAAGCGGAACGCGCCGACCTCGAGTCGCCGTGGACGCTGGTCATGGAGATCCGCCGCACGGCCGACACCAAGGGCCGCGGCGTCATCCTGTCATCCGACCTCGCGGAAATCTGCGCGAACTACACGCGTCAGGAGGAAATCACCGTCACCGATCCTAACGGCCAATCCAAAAAGCAGAAGTTGGCCTTCCAAGGCATTTCCACCCTGCGCGCCGCCGGCACCCGCGATGGCAACGGCACACCTGGCAAGTCGCACGTCGCCCAAGACACCGCCAAGTCATCCAACAAGCTCCTGCCGCTCAACCAATGGGTCACCCTCACCGTGGTCGGCGAGTCCGGCCGCAACACGATCTGGCTCAACGGTGAAAAAATCGCCGAATCGGGCAACCAGCTCGTCTGTCCGCTGCGCCAGCTCGGCGGCGGGGCAGGGGAGTCGTTTGTCGGTACCATCCGCAAGCTGCGCGTCGCCAACCGCGCGCTAACAGCCAAGGAGATCGGCCGCGCCGCCGGCCTCGACATGCCGGAAAACCTCGCCGTGGGAGCCAAGGTCACCGCCACCGCGTCGGATTCGGCAAATGGCTTCACGCCCGATCTCGCCACCGACGATGACGCGAAGTCCCGCTGGTCGTCCGGACCCACGCAGGCCGAGCAGTCGCTCGCGATCGATCTTGGAAAAGAGGTTTCCTTCAACACCTTGACGATCGATTGGGAAAGCGCCGTGCCCGCCGAATACCGGGTGGAATTGTCCCGCGATGGCAAGGAGTGGAAGTCCGTCTTCACCGGCGAGGCCCAGCCCGGCCGCACGACCGCCGCTTTTTCCAACGTCACCGCCAGCCAGGTCCGCATCGTGATGAACAAGCCGCGCACGGGGTGGGGCTATTCGATCTACCAGGTGGAAGTCCTCTCGGCGAAAACTCCCGCTGTGAAAAGATAATTTGCGCTATCCCGCCGCTCGAACCCGAGCCAACATGGAGATCGGCGGGAGCTGAACGCAATCACCGGCCCTGGAGCGTTTCCCCCGGTCCGTGAAAGTTCCTCTGTCCGACAATCGTTTTCGCAACCCCAGCAAATCCATGAATCCACTGATCGCAGCCCCGTCCGCAAGTCTGTTCCCACGCCGCAAGTTCCTCAAGGGAGCGGTTGGCATGGGGGTGTTCTCCGTCGCCGCCTCCACCCGCATGTTCTCCGCCCCGGCGAAGGCCGAAAAGGTGAACCTCGCCTGCATCGGCATCGGCAACCGCGGCGCTGAGGGGATCAACGCCCACGTCGCCACCGGCCTCGCCAACATCGTCGCCCTCTGCGACACCGACATGGGCGCACCCCACACCGAGGCCATTCTGAAGAAATTTCCCGATGTCCCGCGCTTCCAGGATTTCCGCCAGATGTTGGAGAAAATGGGCGACAAGATTGAGGCCGTTACCATTGGCGTGCCGGACTTCTCCCATTTCCCGATCGCCATGCTCGCCATGTCCATGGGCAAGCACGTTTACGTCGAAAAGCCGATGGCCCTCACCTTCCAGGAATGCCAGCTCATGATGGCCGCCGAGAAGAAATACAAGGTCGCCTGCCAGATGGGAAATCAGGGCCACTCGGAGGCGAACTATTTCCAGTTCAAAGCCTGGACCGAGGCCGGCATCATCAAGGACGTCACCAAAATCACCGCCTTCATGAACGGCGCGCGCCGCTGGCACGGCATGCATGTTTCCGGCTACCTGCCGAAGCAGGAAATCCCGCCGACGCTCGATTGGGACACCTGGCTCGTCACCCGCCGCAAGCACGACTACAACAAGGGCTACGTCAACGGCGAGTGGCGCTCGTGGTATGACTTCGGAAACGGTGCCCTCGGCGACTGGGGCGCGCACATTTTCGACACCGCCCACCAGTTCCTCGACCTCGGCCTGCCCGAGGAGATCGAAGCCGTTTACGAGGACGGTCCCAGCGAGTTTATCTTCCCGCAGGCGTCCACCCTCGCCTTCCGCTTCCCGAAACGCGGCGACATGCCGCCGCTCGAACTCATGTGGTACGACGGCCAGAAAAACCTGCCGCCGCTGCCCGACACCTTCGGCGATGCGATCATCGATCCCAACATCCCGCCGCCATCCACCGGCGCGGTCAAGGCCAAGACCAAGCCGCCCGGCAAGGTCATTTATGGTAAGGATCTCACCTTCAAGGGCGGCAGCCACGGCTCCACACTGGAAATCATCCCCAAGGAAAAGGCCAAGGAAATGGCATCCTCCCTGCCCAAGGTCCCGAAGAGCCCGTCCAACCACTTCGCCAACTTTCTCAAGGCCTGCAAGGGCGAGGAAAAGTGCCGCTCGTCCTTCGACGTAGCCGGTCCGCTCAGCCAGGTCCTTGTTCTCGGCGTCATCGCCCAGCGCCTGAACAAGAAACTCGTCTTCGACCGCGTCACCCAACAGATCACCAACGACAAGATCGCCAACGCCCTCCTCATCGGCCCGCCGCCACGCGAGGGCTGGGAGCAATATTACAAGCTCTGAAGAATCCGCCGTGCGGGGCCGCGGGCAATCCTTGCCCTCCGGTCCCCGTGTTTTCGAAGTTGCTGACGTCTCCGGGGCGTGCATTTCCGCCCGCCCACAGCGGGTCTCCCGCGATCAAATTCCGATCTCGCGCGGAGCCCGCCCCAACTTCCGACATCCGCTGCCGGCCGGCAAGCCAGTATGCGTTTTACGGCAATGGAGTGTCGGAAAATTCAAGCTCGTCCGGGTATGTTTCTACCAGCCGCCCTTCATCCGGCTTAGCTCTCATGAAATCCACCTCCTCACTTGCGAGACTGCTGCCGCTGCTCGCCGCCGCCATGTCCTCTGCGCTTGCAGACCAGCCGATACAAACCAAGTATGCCACCCTGCGAATCGACGACAAGGGTTTCATCACCTCGCTCACCGCGAAAGCCACCAGCAAGGAATACAGCCCGGCCGGCCATCCATCGGCCCTGCTGAGCCTGCATGAAAGCGGCAAGCCGAACGGTGAGCTGACCGGTCCCGCAGCCGCCGCTTTTGACAAAACCAAACACGAATTCACGCTGAAGTATCCGAATGGCAGCACCGCTGTGGTGAAGGCCGACGTCAAGGGTGACTACTTCCGATTCCAACTCGTCTCCCTCGCCGCTCGCGACAAGGTGGACAATATCGTGTGGGGCCCGCTTAACACCACCATCTCAGGCCAGATCGGCGATATCATCGGCGTCGTCCGCGACAAGGATTTCGCCATTGGCATGTTCGGCCTCGATGACAACACCATCACCGGTGCCGTCGAGGAAGGCGATTGCTACGAGATGGGCTACTATGTGCACTCATCCGATCCGGTAAAGTATCCCGTCGATCCGAAATACAAGGAAGGTCAGTGGTTCAACATCGGTGGCGACGGTATTGGCGACGTAGCCTTCTACTCGCACCCCGAGGAATTCTTCAACCAGGTCTTTGGCAGCGGCGCGAAGGTCCAACCCGAGTTCGGCTCATCAGTCTCCTACTATTCCCGCGATCGCCGCCGATCCTATGTCCACAATTTCTCGCTCCTGCCCGGCTTCAAGATCCATGAGCGGAAGCACATGGTGAGCGATCCGATTCCCGGCGTCGATTTCATCGGCTCGTCGGTCGCGCTCTATGCCTGCCCGGATGATTTGGGCATTGAGACGCTCCGTTCGATCTTCAAAAACGAAGGTCTGCCGTACATCACCGACCGCGATGGCAAGTGGGTGCGCGATCCCGCTGCGGCCCGCCCGACGATTTACTGGAACGGCCCGGTGGACAAGGCGATCGAGTATTCCAAGGCCATGGGCTTCAAGGATATCTCGCGCGATACCGCCGAGTTCTACTCCACCCTCCCCACCACCTGGGTCGGGCAGGTCAATCACGGCGGCAAGAACATCACCTACAAGGAGTTCTCTGAAATGTGCCACAAGGAAGGCCTCACTCATGGTGGTCTCCACACCCTGTGCATGTTCCTCCAAGGCGGCATATCGAACTCGGTGACCCCCGTGCCGAGCGAGCACCTCCAGACCGTCTGCCGCACCAAGCTCGCCAAGAACATTTCCGCAACGGACATGGAAATCGAAGTCACCGATCCGTCGTTTCTCGCTGAAATGGGCACCTGGCCAAAAAATGGCGACGGTCAAAACTACATCCGCGTGGGTGGCGAAATGATGATGTACAAGGAGATCAGCACTGCCGCTCCCTGGATCATCAAAGGCATCAAGCGTGGCCATGCTTCCACCGCCGCCGCGCACAAGGCCGGCGACGAACTCGTGAAGCTCCAGCAAAACTGCTACAACGGCTTCGCCCCGGACATGGAGCTCATGCTCAAATACGCCGACGACTACGTGGACCTCATGGTCCGCAATGGCATGGACACCATCAACTACGATGGCTACGAGGTGATGGCCTACACCAACCACGGCTACTACGCGTTTAAGAAGTTCAACCGCCGCCTCTTCGAAGGCTACCACGCCAAGACCGGCAAGTGGCCCCGCGTCACCGGCTCGAATATTTTCGGCGGTGCCTGGGAATACTTCAACGTCTGCGACCTCGGCGGCGGCAATAACATGTTCAACGCCGCCTCCGGCAAACGCGCCATCGAAGGCAAGGATATCGGCAACGCCTTCGGCGCGAGCTGGTTCCCCGGCACCTTCGGCATCCAGAGCCTGCCCGGCAACCTGCCCGATGCCGAGAACCTGATGGCCAAGGCGATCGGCTGGGAAGCCACCTTCGCCCTCTCCTGCGACGCAAATGGGATCGATGCCATC
>JBDSNC010000187.1:0-10169 GCA_039915545.1 Luteolibacter sp. | reverse complement strand
TTTCGCCGCCCGCATGCAGTAACTCGCTACCGGGAGAATTAAAAAAAGCCTCCGCCAACCCGCGACTCCAGGGAGTCCAGCCTACCGTGATTCTTAGTCCCGCGTTCTCCCCCGCAATCGTGCGCTGGAGTTCCAGATGATCCAGTATCCGCCCGAGACCACAGGGCTCGCCACTGTCAGGATCGAAATAGTGGCAATACTCCAGATAGGCGGCCTCAAACAGCCGGATCAGATCGATCTTCCCCTCACGTGCCTGAACCACTGACTGGCAACGATCTTCCGTAAGGCCCCAACCTGCATAGAAATTCCAACCGTAGGATTTCACGCGGCAGCCGTGGATGAGCCCCTCCATACCCATCAGCGAAGTCCCGGCGTAAACCTCCTTGCAAAACTCGAAGCACCTCGCCGGTGAGATATCCGGTGGCAACAATTTCACCCTGGCTTCAGCGAAAACCCATGGAGAAAAACACGAATGCTTTCCACGGTAGCGATGATCCGGATGGGCCCGCACATAGACAGTCTCTCCCGGGTGCTCGTCGAGGGCATCGCTCACCATCCGGTCGAAATCGCCATCTCGAACGCCTCCATATTTCAGAGATGCGTCCCCCCTTGTCTGGTCGACCACCATTACTCCGGGGGTTTGCGGTAACGGTTCCTCGCGGAAATCCCCGGCATACCAGTTGTATTTGGACGCCTTCACCGTCCTGAAGCGGGAAAGCAGACTTTCCACCTCTCTTCGATCTTGAGGACCTTCCCGCATCCAGCCGACCCTTTTACCCGAATTCATCGCCACAAGTAAGTCGCTCCGTCCGGACGCATCATAGTAGATTCCCCTCGAATCCGCCACCAGCCCGTAAACCTGGCCCATACCCGGTTTCATCGAACGCACGAACGCATCTTCCAGCAACAGGCGGCGGTCCGGTGCTCCAGGAGCACGAATGGCAGCCAGCCCGCTCGGACGGTAGCCCCAGCCAGCCACCACCCGCTCGCCGTCCAACCCCAGCCGCTCAGCCATTCCGCTTACGTGAGGGTGCCGAAGCAACTTCCGAAATGGCCAGGTGGTTTGGATCTCCTTGCGAAATGCCATGCAGCCGATGCTCCCCCCCGGTCCAACCGCTTGTCAACTCCCTGTTGAATCAGCAGGGTTTACGGAAAACATTCAGCGGCAGGACTTGACAGCTCTCTCAAAAACATCTTCAAGGGCCTGCCGTTGAGTAGCCCGCTCGGTTGAGCCTGATTATCATTTCCCGCTGAGTGCCAACTGAAGAATTTTCGCCCATTTTCTCCCATGATCAAAGTCCGGCATCTTATCCGCCTCTTCAGTTTAGTCCTCATTCTTCCTTTTGCCTCGTGCGCCTACATGTCCCAGAGCGGCCCGCAAAAAAGCAGGATCCAAGGAGCCGACCAGCCATACAAGCTGATAACCGTCAAATCCCGGGCCGACATCCCCGCCCAAGGGCGCGTTTACGGTCTTGGGGAAATGCCCCCCTCCAACAAGGGTAGAAGCTATTCAGACAAGACCCGGGACCGCGATTCGCTTCGTTTCATCATCACCGACCTTTCCGAACAAAGTCCGTTCTACACCAAAGGCGAGCCTTACGCCTACGGACCGATCGAAGTCCCGGAAGACGGACTCGTCAACATTCCCTATCTGGGAGACATTCAGGTCATGGATCGCAGCCTGGCCAAAATTTCCGCGGATATGAACGACCGACTGAAGCCCATATCCAGCACGGCACAGGCCGCAGTCATCAGATCCGGCCGAATCCCCCGAACCGCCAACGTCATCGGAGAAGTAAAAAATCCGGGGCCCGTGCCACTGGAACGCAGTGATATCAGCTCTCTCGATCTTCTGGCCGCTTCCGGTGGCCCTGCCCAAGCCGAGCATCTCTACAAATACACCCTCCGCCGCAACGGGCATGATTACATTTTCGACTATCAGGGTTTCCGCCAGCGCGTGTTCCCCATCGAAGAGGGCGATCTGCTCAGTGTCGCAACGGACATTTCAAACCGCTTCTACGTGATGGGGGCCATCAACAAACCCACCACAGTGCCTTTCCCTGTCCCCGCTCCGACCCTTGCTGACGCGTTGGGCGCGGCCACCGGACTGGACGAACGCCGCTCCGACCCCTCAGGTGTCTTTGTTTTCAGAAAAGGAAATCCCGACGAAGTCTATACCATCAATCTCAAGGATCCCGCCTCCCTCCTCCTCACCCAACGGTTTCCCATCCGCGGCGAGGACATCGTCTATGTGACCGAAGCTCCGCTAGTACGCTGGAACAGGCTGATCGTCCAGCTCCTGCCTATTTCCCAATTCTCGCAGGCAGCTTACAACATCGACAGGATCAGCCAATAACGTCGCAGGCTCCGCTCGTGAAGACCGTTATCCACCCAGTCCTGATCACCTGCCTGTTCCTGTGCGGATGCATTCCCTCGGGCACAGTCTCTCACCCTTCTTCCCACATCCGACAGGAAGTCTCCTCGCCTGATCCGAAGAGACCCGAGGCACCGGTCCTGAAGCGCCTGAGCAACGGCCATTACCGCCTTCGCAAACCTTGGACAGTTGATCTGAACGGCCGCCGCTGGCTGATACCAGCAGGTTACAAGACGAACGGGATCACCGCCTCCGCGAGTATGAAAAAATCTCTCGGCGACGGTGTGGATCACCCGGAAACCTGGGCAGCGATCTTCCATGACTGGCTTTTCACCCAGCCCGGCATTTCCCGGTCTCAGGCCGATGGGATGTTCTATGATCTAATGATCGCATACGGCGTCCCGACTCCGCGGGCGAAAATCATGTATGCGGCGGTAAGACTATACTCCCTGAGCAAAAGCTTCCGATAATCCGGCGCAGATCCGAACCAAATGTCCACTCCCATCCCCATCCCGAAGCGCTCACCATGGATGAGCCAGGTATCGGTCATCAGCGCTCTGCTGAGACGTGAGGTGGCCACTCGTTTCGGCGAATACCGGCTAGGTTTTTTCTGGATGGTTTTCGAACCTCTGCTGGGGGCCATTGTGATCGGCTTGGTCATCGGATCGGTCGTCGGCCGCACCGTCCCGGAAATCCCCTACGCGTTCTTCACGCTCAACGGCTTCCTGTTGATCAAATTGTTCACAGGTCCGATGAACAGCGGGATCAATGCGATCGGCTCCAACCAGGGATTGCTGGTCTACCCGACAGTTAGGCCGTTGGACACATTCGTCGCCCGTTTCATCTTCGAACTGCTGACGACGGCTTTTTCGTTCTGCCTTTTCTGTGTGATCAGCATGTGGCTGGGCGTGCAGCTTTCGCTGTCGAATTTGGACATCCTGCTGGCGTGTTACCTGATCACCTGGGCCCTCGGCTGCGGCTTCGGTCTTATCCTGGGCGTCGCCGCGGCCCACTTCAAGGAAGTAGAGAAGATAGTCATGGTCTTGCAACGGCCCCTCATGCTCGTTTCCGCGGTGATGTTTCCGATGTCCGCCCTTCCGGCCTCGGCGAGCACTTATCTGTTTTACAATCCTCTCGTCCATACCATCGAACTGAGCCGCAACGCGCTCTTTCCATACTATCACGCGGATGGATCCTCGCTGTCCTATCCCTTCTTTTGTGCCATCGTCATGCTCTCGCTGGGACTGACCCTCTTCCATGGGAACCGGAATTTCCTGAGCCAACGATAGTCCCCGCAGCCCATGATCGAACTCAGAAACCTAACGAAATACTATCCCGTTCAAAACGGGGTCCGGTACGTGTTGCGTGATGTCTCCCTGGTCATTCCCACCAAGGCCAACATCGCCGTGCTTGGCCCGAATGGCGCGGGGAAATCCACACTTCTCCGCCTCATCGGCGGAGCCGAGCCCGCCGACAGCGGCACCATCATCACCGACGAGGAAATCTCCTGGCCACTCGGACTGACTTCGGGATTCCAAGGCTCCCTCACAGGACGCCAGAACGTGCTTTTTGTGTGTCGCATCAACGGCTTGAACTCCGACGAAAGCCGCTATGTGATCAAGCAGGTCGTCACCTTCACCGAGCTGGGCGAATATTTCGACATGCCCGTGAACACCTACTCTTCCGGGATGCGCGCCCGCCTCAGCTTCGGTCTTTCCATGGCGTTTGAATTCGACGTCTATCTCATCGACGAACTGACGTCGGTGGGCGATATGACTTTCCGGGCGAAGGCGAAGGCCGCCTTCCAAAGTATCCGAAAACGGGCGTCACTGATCTTCGTTTCGCACAGCATGAACACCCTCCGGCAGTCCTGCCAGTCCGCCCTGTTCCTCCGTGACGGACTCGCGGATTTCTATTCGGACATTGATGAGGGAATCGCAGCTTATACCGAATACAGCCGCGAAAAGAGAAGTCAGATGCCCCATCGACAAAAGTCACGCCCCGTCGATCCAGCAAGGGAGGCGCGCAGGGCTGAAAAACGGCTGGAACGCAGCATCGCGAAATCCCAGCAATCCCCTCCGACTGACGACAAACAATCTCCAAACTGATGAGCGCTACTTACATTCACGTCAAACGAAAGGCCGGATTCGCCAAACTGATCCTGCGCATCCTCGCCTTTCTCTATTTCGCAGCACTGGCCGCAGCCATTGCCTATCTCTGGCTGTTCACACAGGATCGTTACGTCACCAACGCGGAGTTCAAGGTCTCGAAGCAGGACACCACCGGCGGAATGGCGTCCGGATTGGCCCAACTGGCCCTTCCCGGGCTATCCGACTCGGGTTCCATGGATTCCCAGATCACCATCGGCTACATCGATTCCGCCGACCTCCTTCTTGAGCTGGAAAAAGAGTTCCACCTCGCAGAGCACTATTCGTCCTCACCACGGGACCTTGTCTTCCGCCTCAGCAAGGATGCGAATCTCGAGGAGCGCCTCAAATACTACCGCGACCGGATCAGCGCCCACTTTGATCCCACTTCCGGGATGACGGTCATCTCCGTGGACACCTTCACCCCCCAGCTATCCAAAGACATCGCCGAAAGCCTCCTAAAAAAAGCGGAAGCCTTCATCAACGTCATCAATCAGAACATCGCCGACCAACAGCTCAGCTTCGTCCGCAGCGAAGTCGAGCGCACCGCGAAGACTGTGGAAAGCGTCAACAAGGAACTCCTCACCTTGCAGAACGAGCACAATTTCATCAGTCCGAGCGAGGTCATCTCGGCAAGTCTCAAAACCGTTCAGGAAATGCGGATCGAGCTCCTCAAGGCGGAAGCGGAACTTTCCTCAATCCTGCGGGATTCACCAAACTCCCCACGGATCGACACCATCCGCAGCCGGACCCGCTCGCTCAACGAGCTGATCGACATCGAGACAGCAAAACTCTCAGGTCCGGAAAAAGACAGGCTCAACCAACTGCTCGTTCAGTTCAAACAACTGGAACTCCGCCTGGAGTTCGCCACCCGTCTTCGGGCGGGGGCCGAGATGATGCTGGAAAAAAATCGGGTGGACGCGTCGTCCCGGTCCCGTTTCTTCACGGTGATCCAAAAGCCCTACCTTCCCGAGGATGTCGCCATTCCCCGCCGTCCTTATGCCACGGTCACCCTCATCGTTCTGGGAATCCTGATTTTCCTTATCCTGCGCGCCCTCAGTCATTCGATTTTTGATCGAGCCTGATCCAAAAATCCCTGAAAAGAAGCCGGACAAATGCGATGAAATGGTTGATTGGAGACGGCTCCCGGCTGATACCCTGACTTGAACCACCTGCGCTCCTGCGTCTAAAACACGCAGGCCCATAGCCAATCCACCGAGAATATGAAAAAATCCGACGAATCAAAAGCTCCCAAAGCCGACGGCAAAACGGAAACGCCCCTTCAAAAGCTGATCCGCTTTTCGTCACGGAGCCGGTATGAACGGGCTATCAAACTGGGGCAAACTCTCCACCTCGCAAATCCGGAGGATCCTCAAATCGCCTCATGGCTTGGATACAGCCTTTTGCAAAGCGGACAGAAAAAGGAGGGACTGGCTCTCCTTGAGACAACACTTCGGACTAACATCCGTTCTGTGGTCCCATGCATCGGGCTTCTGCGGAACCGGATTTGCGAAAATCCCGGGAAGGCCCGCCAGACCTTCCTTGAAATTGTGGCGCAGAACCCCGCCTTCGCACGCACCTATCTTTCCATCGACAGTCCCGGGCCGCTGGGAAAGGCCTATTCCGAGACTTATTCCCGCATCAACCCCGGCAACGTCCGCAAACGCCTCATTTTCTATCACCTTCCGTTCACCGGCGGAACCAGCATTCAGGCCGCCCTTCGCCTCGCCTACGAGAAGGACGTTTCGTTTAACATCAAACGCCGCTCCGGCCTGATGGGCATCACCCGTTTCGTAAACCTCCCGAGCGAAAAACGGGAGTCCCTCCGCTACATCCACCTCCACCACCCCTATCCATTGGATGTCAGCGCGCCGGACAGTGTCTACTTCACGGTCATGCGGGATCCAGTCTCCTACTTTCTCTCAGGCTACTTCAAGCGCCGCAACCTCGGCAGCAAGATCATGCCCAGCCGGGACATGCTCATCGAAGGCGGAGGTCTTCCTGAAGCCGTGGAGTTCGCACGGGAGCACGGCCTGCACAACGGTCTCACCAAGCAACTCGCCATCCTCCACCCTTCACTGAGGACAAGGTTCAACAAACACCATCGCGTCCGGAAAAACCTGGCCGACAGGATTTTCAAACGCACCGAGAAGGATCGCAACGTGGGGTATGTGACCTATGAGGAAGACCTGTTTTATCCCAAAGCCACCAAGGGTATCCCCGAAAATGATCTGCTCGACCTCGCAACGGAAGTCCTCCGGACCCGTTTCGAAGCGCCCGGAGTGATCAAGCACCTTGAAGCCGGCTTTCTGGTAGCAATGGCCCGCGCTGGAATGGAAGTGAGTCCACGGATCCCCCATTACGGCGCCTCACACCGCCCCGCCAGAGACACGATCAGCTCGGAGATCAAGAACAGCATAGGGGAACTGAACCGGATCGACCAACTGCTGTATGACCGTGCGGTTGCGGATTTCGAAGCGAGTCATCCGGATCTCATCGCCGCTGTTGCGCTGAATCCCTAGGAGGCCGATACCGGGAACTCGCCGCATCCGGATTCAAGTGGTGTCTTTTGCAGTCGCTTACCAAGCCGGTCGGCAAAACTCATTGACGCCGTTTCCAGAATGCTCAGACTTCATCAAACGCTCAAACTTGATCAAAATGAAAAGTGCTTTGAGGATTTGAAAATCCCGGCGCGGGTTCGATCTCTCTTGTCCGCAACAAATGACACCAAATACCATGAAAACAATAGCAAGCACCCCCCTCGGTTCGGGTCTCAACAGAACCGTTAAAATCCTCGTCGCAGCTCTGGGCCTTGCGACCGCAAGCGCGGCATTCGCAGGTCCGCTCGGAGAGGTTTCCGTCAGTCTGGCTCAAAAAGTGTTCGTGGCCGGCGCGTCCATCGAAGCAGACAGCGGAACTAAAGCCGTCTTCGCTTCAAAAGCCTATAAATATCAAATCAGCGCCACCTGCACTGCGGAGCCAAAGACTCCTTTGGCGAAAATCGTGAAAGATGGCACGTCACTCGCAGCGTTCTTGGAATCCATTTCACCAGGAGCATCTTCGTTCCTCAAAGGCAGCTTTTCCAATCCCTCGGGAACTCTCCCCGCCACCTTGGTCAACAAACCGATCAAGGGATCCAAAACTGTGACCGGCATCGGTGTGGTCAAGGTCTCGTTCGGCTTGGTGGTCAAAGTTCTGGAGAACGGGCAATGTGCGGTCGAAATCAACAATATCAAGCTCTCCAGCACCCCCAAGAAGAAACTTGGATCGTTGAAATTCAAAAACGGATCAAAACTCACCATTTCCGCCTCATCCGTAGTCGCCATCCTCAATAACACCAAGAATATCAGCGAATCAAACAGTTCTGTCGTTGTCCAAGTGACCCGCCTTCAGAACTTCAAAGGGGCCATCTCCGTCAATTATGCCACCTCCAACGGAACCGCCGATACGGTCAATGACTACGTTGCCACCAACGGAACGCTCAACTTCGCCGACGGTGAGAAGTCCAAAAATATCACCGTGAATCTCATCAACAACAATGTGAAGGACGGACTCCGCACCTTCAACATTCAGTTGAGCAATCCAAGTGCCGGGACATTCATCGGCACCTATCCTTCCATGGTTGTGACCATCGTGGACAACGACTGATCTGACGATCCCTTGCTGTTCAGGTGCCTTCCTGAATGACCCTGCCCGGCTTCCGGCGCCATGGTTCCAGGAGGGCATCGACGGTGTAACTTGTGGGATCAAAAGTTCCCAGGAACTGATCCACAAGTGTCTCCGAGTCCTCGCGATTGAAATAGGCATCATCCGCCGTTCTTGCTTCGGCTCCGATCAATACACGCCTCAACGAGTCGCCCTGTTTGGTGAACAGGGCGGCCGTTCCGTGGAAAGGGAAATCAGGGACCGGCATCATCTCCAGGTGCGCGACGTCCTTCAGGCGCTCCGCCTCGAATGCATCCCTCGGGAGGTTCGCACCGTAGATCACCCTTCCCTCGATATTCGGGAGACTCAGCTTTTCCAGCCACTCCAAACTCCCGTAAGCTTGGAGATCCTCCCCCGTCGTGGTGCTGCCTGACGCCATTTTCCTCAAAGTTTGATAGGAAGGCAGGTCGAAAATGTTCCTGTTAAGCGGCCAGAGGCCCGTCTGAGGGGAAAACGCCACCACGAGGAAGTCCACCTGCGGAAGTTCCCGGGCGCACCATGCGGACGCCCAAAGCGCCCCATACGACCCCTTCGAAGATCCGAGCATGCAGACCTTCTGATAGCCGTTGTTCGCGATGGTCGACTTGAGATGGTCCAGAAGCGCCGCCAGATTGTAGGTGTAGTAAGTGAGCCTCTCTTCCGCCAGCAGCAGGGTGTCCCCTTTGAAATCAAACCCCTTGAAAATGTGCCTTCCCTTCAGCGGGCTGAAAATCACGTAGAGGATCACATGGGCTCTGCCGGAATAGCGGATCGAATGTGTATCTGCGAGCGCGGGGCGGATCAGGGCAGCGGGCTCCGACCGGGACAAAGCGTCCGCCAGTGCGACATGCCAACGGATTTCCCGCGGATAGATCGCGATTGCGAGTCGATAGGTCTCGACGGCAGCACTAAAATCCCGCGCCTTTTCGAGTCGAGCGGCCCGCTTCGCGTAAAACCGCGCATTTTGGTACTCCTGGCTATCTTTGTCGCAGTCCGGAATGTCGCTCGAATCCGCGCCCGCTCTGCCTGCCACTGCCGGATTCATCCGCTGTCTCGCCGCGCTCAGGGCGGCCGCACACCTGCGGTTGCCCGGCTTTTTTCTAGCGGATTTTTCAAGAATCTCCACCGCTTCGGAAAAGCGGCCGAGTTTGAAAAGACAGGTTCCGTATTGGAACTGGATCCTCGCATTCCGGCAGCCCGACGCCATGGCCCGGGCAAGCGCCGCTTCCGCAGCGCGCCACTTGTTCAACGACATCAAACAGAGACCGGAACCCGCTTCCGCGGACACGCGTTGTTCCGTTGTCAGCGAATTGCCTCCTTTCAGAGCCAGCTTGAACGCGTCCAGTGCTTCATTCCACCGCTTCAATTTCAAGAGCGCGTTACCGTGGGCGCAATGCCACGCCGCGACTCCAGGAGCTTTGCTAACGGCGCACTGGAAGTGCACGGCCGAATCCTCCCAGCGCGCTTGCCCGGCGCATTCCACGCCACGCTCATAAGATTTCAACGCCACCCGTCCGGGGCCCAGCAAACTCCTCGCGATAGCCGCCAGATAATCAAAAACCTTCTTCATGAATCTTGTTGTAATAGCAGGAGTTTTAGGCAGATGAATTTTGACACGAAAGCCCACCCGAAGCGTCAAAACCATTAGTTATCTCTGCGGAACACCGAAGCGATAAAGATAGTGCCAGTCAGGTTGGTGAAAACATTATGCTCGAAAAGTTCGTAGTTTGCAAGCGCCCCAAAATCCACCCTACTAATCCATCGTTAATCGTGCATCCTCGCCGAGAATTCCAAATCCCGGCACGCAGATGGCCTGACGACATCGATAGGAGTTTTTCCGTAAGCGGTCAACAGAACCCCACTATGCGGCGGGGCTGGGTTGGGCATAGGATGGGACGCTATGTCATCCATCATCGAGCAACCCACAGGAACCATTGTCAAATCCGACCGCGCGGGGCGCACCC
>JBDSNC010000182.1:0-20335 GCA_039915545.1 Luteolibacter sp. | reverse complement strand
GCTCGCCCGCGCCATCCTCGCGGCCGCGAAAGCGGAGGGAATCGCGCTGCCGGAAGCCACCGCCGTGAGAGAGCAACCTGGCCAAGGGCTGCACGGAACCATTTCTGGCCGCTCGGTGCAGGTGACAAGTCGCAACAAGCTCCTCGCGCAAAACATCCCTGGCGGCAACCAGTTCCCGCCAGTCGCGGGCGGGTTGGAGTGCATTGTCGTGATTGACGGACGTTACGCGGCAGCATTGCGCTTCCGCGACGCGCCGCGTGCGGAGAGCGGTCGGTTCGTGCGCCACCTCGGGCCGAAGCATCAGTTCACGAGGGTGATGCTCGTGTCGGGTGACCGCGAGTCGGAGGTGCATTACCTCGCCGAGCAGGTAGGCATCACCGAAATTTTCGCACAACAAAGCCCGGAACAGAAGCTCGCGCTCGTGCGCGCGGAGACAGCGAAGACGAAAACACTCTACGTCGGAGACGGGATCAACGACGCCCCGGCGATGATGGCCGCCACGGTAGGTATGGCGATTGGCCAGAACAGCGACGTAACGGCAGAGGCGGCAGGCGTCGTCATCATGGACAACTCGCTCACGAAAGTGGACGAGTTCATGCACATCAGCCGCCGGATGCGGATCATCGCGCTCCAGAGCGCGGTAGGCGGGATGGCCCTCAGCATGATCGGGATGATTTTCGCCGCCTCCGGCCACCTCAGTCCCGTTAGTGGTGCGATCGCTCAAGAAATCATCGACGTGCTGGCCGTGCTGAACGCGTTGCGCGCCGCACTCCCACCCAAGGTGATTCATGATGATCTCTGACTGCTCTTTCCTACCCTCTCCCTGGAAATTGTCTTCCTCTGCCGCCCTCTCACGAAGGCGAGTAAACAAGTGAGGGTAGGTAAAGACCCCATGGTCGATTCCGCATTCTCCGGCGATAAGTCATCGGGCCACCTTTTGGAAACAAATGACTCCCGCGACAACCCGACCATATGATAGATTCCGTGCTCCCTCCAGCTCCTTGTGCCGCATGGCAACAAGACGGTGGAAAAGCGGTTCTTGAAATTTCCGGCGATTGGAAACGCGACGGACCTTCTGTGAGCATCACAGGGACAGCGCCTGCACGCTTACCCGAACGCTATCAGGTGAGCAAACTTGGAACCTACGACTCGACGCTGCCGGCGTTTATCCTTTCTCTGATTCGCTCCGTCACAGAAACAGCGGATGAAAAGAAAAAACAGCTTCCACCTCTGGATGGCCTGCCCGAAAGCCTTCGTGGCCTCCTCACACTGGCTCTTGCGGTGCCTGAGGAGAATGCGAATCAAACCACGCCACACCATTCTTCCGAAATCCTCAAGCTCGGCAAGATCACCTTGAAGATATGGGGATCCATCCGCTCGCTGCTCGATTTCACCGGGCAAACCGTCTTGTCTCTTGCCCGTTTCTTCACTGGAAAAGCTCGATTCCGGCCTGCTGACTTCTGGATGGTTCTTCAGCAATGCGGTGTCCAGGCGCTGCCGATTGTCTCACTGATCAGTTTTCTAATCGGATTGATTCTGGCGTTCGTGGGAAACGTGCAGCTCACCAATTTCGGAGCCAACCTGTTTGTCGCGGATCTGGTCGGCATCGCCATGGTCCGGGAGATGGGAGTCGTGATGACTGCCATCATCATGAGCGGCCGGACGGGTGCGGCTTTTGCCGCGCTGATAGGAAGCATGAAGGTCAACGAGGAAATCGATGCGCTGCGGACATTCGGCTTCTCGCCTTTTGATTTCCTCGTGCTTCCCCGCTTCCTGGCGTTGGTGCTGATGATGCCTATACTTACCGTTTACGCCAACGTCGTCGGCATCCTCGGTGGCATGTTGGTCGGAGCCTTCGTGGGTATTCCTCCAGTGCTCTACTGGACGGAAACCCTCACCTCGGTGGACCTGACGAATTCGTCGCTGGGCGTCATCAAGAGCGTCTTCTTCGGAGCGGCCATCGCCATCAGCGGCTGCATGCAAGGGATGAAAGCGGGAAGCTCCTCCGCTGCGGTTGGCGAGGCCACCACCCGCGCTGTGGTCGCGTCAATCACGACCGTAATCGTGCTCGACTCCGCCTTCGCGGCCATTTTCACCCTGCTAGACATCTGAACCATGGCCGCCAAAATCACCGTCAAGGATCTCACCATGGCCTATGGATCTCTGGTGGTGATGCACGATCTCAATTTCGAAATTCAGGACAAGGACATCTTCGTGATCATGGGCGGCAGCGGTTGTGGAAAAAGCACGCTACTGCGCCACCTCATCGGCCTACAGGAACCCACCAAAGGTTCCATTCTCTACGAAGGAAAGGACTTCACCGCCACCGATCCCGCCGAGCGCGGATCATTCATCAGACGCTTCGGCGTCATGTATCAATCCGGTGCCTTATGGTCATCGCTAACACTGGGGGAGAATATATCCATGCCGCTTGAGGAAAGCGCGGAAGTTCCAGCGAAAACCGTGCGGGATCTCGTTTCCTACAAGCTTTCCCTCGTCGGTCTATCCGGATACGAGGATTACTACCCGTCCCAAATCAGCGGCGGCATGAAAAAGCGCGCTGGCATCGCCAGGGCCATGGCGCTCGATCCCGACATCCTTTTCCTCGACGAACCGGGCGCTGGTCTCGATCCACTCAGTTCCCGCCGTCTGGACGATCTCATTCTCCGCCTCCGCGACAGCCAAGGCTCCACGATCGTCATCGTCACTCACGAACTTGCCAGCATTTTCAACATCGCCGACAAGGCACTCTTTCTCGACACCGCCACCCACACGCAGGGCGCATTGGGAAATCCCTCCGATCTCCGCGACCATTCGGACAATGCCGCCGTGCGCCTTTTCCTGAATCGTGGCGAACTTCCAAAATTACCGCCATGAGCAAGAAAGCCAGCCCTACTCTGATCGGTATCTTCACCCTCGTCGGCCTACTTCTAACGGGTGGAGCCCTCGTTCTTTTCGGAGCCGGAAAACTCTTCGAGAAAAGCAGCAACATCCTTTTATATTTTGACCAAAGCGCCAACGGGTTGCTGGTCGGCTCGGAAGTGAGATTCGGCGGCGTCCGCATCGGCCGTGTCACGTCGATCAAGGTGCTCATCGACCCAAAAGGAAATCGCAAGATCATCCCGGTGGTCGTAGAGCTTTCTGAAAAAGATCTCAGGGATGTTGGATCCACATCCGGTGCCAGCATCGACTTCGCCACCGAATCGGGAGTCAAACAAGCGGTCGCCGCCGGCCTCCGTGCAAGGATGAAGCAACAAAGTCTCTTAACAGGACAACTTTACATCGAGTTCGACATCGTTCCGGGCAACCCGGGTTTCACTTATCTGCCAGACGTAAAGCCCCTCTACCCGACGGTGCCTACGATGGGCACTGAAATGGACGAACTCATCGCTGGTGTCGCGGATGGGCTGAAGAAATTCAACGCACTCGACCTCGATAGCGCGATGAAGGATCTGCGGGACGTTCTTGCCACTGCGAAAACTCAGATTGCCGCCCTCAATTTCAAAGCGATCAACGATAACCTCGTCGGTATCACTTCCGACGTTCGCACTCTCACCAGCAATGAGAAACTTGCCAAAGCCATCGATACTCTCGACGAGGCCTTAACCGGTATTGATTCACTGACGAAAAAAGCCAACGAAGGGTTCGCCCCCCTCATGAAGGACCTCGAAAAAGTGATGCAACAGGCCAGCGCCGGACTGGTGAAAATCGATGAAGCCACGGACGATATAGCCAAGGTCACCAACCCACGGGCGCCAGCCCTGATGCGGGTTCAAAACGTGATGGAAGAAGTGGAACGCGCCTCGCGAGCCATCAAGGAACTCGCGAACGATCTCAAGCGCAACCCCGATGCCCTCCTCCGCGGAAAGGCCCCCAATCCATGAAATCCTACCTGCTCCTGCCCGGTCTTCTGGTTTTGACATGCTGCGGCGTGCTAACGCCAGTCAAAGACTCCGCCGTTCATCACGTCCTTGATCCCCTCGTGCCAGACCGCCCACTAACAACATCGAGCCCCTCCATGGCAATCAACCGCCCATCGATTCCAGGCTATCTCGATCGCCAGCAACTCGTCACCCGTGCAGGCGGTCAGCTCATGATCAGCAATGTGGATCTTTGGGGAGAACCGCTCGATGCCGCAATAGCCCGTGTTACAGCCAGCAACCTCAGCCGACTCACTGGCTCCACAAACATTCAGCCAGTGGAAAATTTCGTCACTCTCGATTACACCGCGCTGTTGGAGTTGAGAATCACCCGTTTCGAGCCGGATGTTTCCAACCAAATGATCTTGGAAGGCACTTGGAAACTTCAACCAGTAAAGGGAGGGGAAACCCACAGTCACTTCTACCGCATCACCGTAGCAATCTCCTCCGCTTCACCACCTATAACAGCTCGCGTGGACGCCATGAACCAGTGCCTTGAACGTCTCGCCCGCCAGATCGAGAATCAATCCTGAACCACCCCAACTTCTCGCATTTTCAATCGAAATCCGCTTCTCAGCCACCCGACATTGCCACCCGCACTCCCTAACTAATGATTTCAATGCTTCCAAGATGGGTTTGGGCTGGCGCTTGGGCGCTGGCTTTTATCGGCGGTATGGTCAACGTCGTTGGACTGCTAGGCTTCGAGCATCAGGCCGTCACCCATCTTACCGGTACTACGTCCATGCTTGCTGCGGCTCTAGCAGATCTCGACGGCGCGGCGGCAATTCACTTCGCCGCCATCATCGGCTCGTTCGTCGCAGGCACGGTGCTGAGTGGCTTTCTCATTCGGGACAGCACTCTCCAGCTCGGACGCCGCTACGGTGTAGCTCTGCTTTTGGAGTCCTTTCTCCTTTGCGCTGCGGTGCCGCTGCTCAAGCACCACAACATTATCGGCATCTATTCCGCATCTTGCGCCTGCGGCCTCCAAAACGCGATGATGAGCACATACAGCGGAGCAGTTATCCGGACGACTCATATTTCCGGGATGTTCACCGATCTCGGCATCTTTCTCGGCCACACTCTGCGTGGCCTGCCAGTGGATTTACGGAGGTTGCGACTTTGTTTTCTGGTTATCTCCGGCTTCCTTGTCGGCGGTATCTTGGGCGCGGTCGCTTTCCGCCGCCTCAGCTACTCGGCTCTTTTCATTCCGGCTGCTCTCACGACCATCACATCGCTTGCTTATGGCACCTATCTTGTTCGCAGTCGATGCAATTCCTAACTATCACATTGAACTCTCCATCCGCACCACCGTCTGCTAAGTCAAATTGGCAAGCCATTCCTTCCGCCACAATTGATGGCATTCATCGGCGAGCCGTGTTAGCTGAAACTTTAAATTGCACTCTCCTTGACTGGGGGGTCATGTGGGGGATGGCTAAATTCGCGATTACGGGAGGATTGGCTTGAGCCGGTTTGCTTCCCTAGAGCGGATCGCCTTTGTGGGTGGATACGATCCGAGGCGCTGTGGAATCGCGACCTTCACCCATGATATTTGCGAAGCGGTGGCCAAAGCGGTGCCTAAGGCGGAATGCATTGCTGGCGCTGTAAACGACAAGGTGGAGGGCTACAAATACCCGCTGCGGGTGCGTTTTGAAATGCTGGAGAAGGATCTGGATTCTTACCGGAGAGCGGCCGATTTCCTCAATTTCAACAAGACCGACGTCCTGTGCCTGCAGCACGAGTTCGGCATCTACGGCGGACCCGCTGGCAGTCACATACTGGCTCTGCTCAAGGAAGTGCGCATGCCGGTTGTGACCACTCTGCACACGGTGTTGCAGGAGCCGAATCCCGCACAGCGCAAGGTAATGGAGGAACTGATCTTGCGGAGCGATCGTCTGGTGGTGATGGCACGCAAGGGAGCCGAAATTTTACGGGACACTTACGACGTGATTGACTCGAAGGTAGATGTCATTCCGCATGGCATTCCGGACATCCCATTCACAGATTCAGAACTTTCCAAGGCGCAGTTCGGCCTGGAGGGTCGCAGAATACTGCTGACCTTTGGATTGCTGGGACCGGGGAAGGGAATCGAGCATGCCATCGAAGCCTTGCCGGAAATCGTGAGGCGACATCCGAACGTGGTATATCTGGTGCTGGGAGCCACCCATCCGCATCTGGTGGCGCGCGAGGGTGAAAGCTACCGCCTAGGGCTGGAGCGGTTGGCAAATGAGCGGGGAGTGAAAGAGCATGTTATTTTCTACGACCGCTTCGTCTCGTTGGCCGAACTCACCGAATTCATCCGCGCGACGGACATTTACCTGACTCCCTATTTGAATGAGGCGCAGATCACCTCCGGCACGCTCGCGTATGTGTTTGGGGCCGGTAAAGCGGTGGTTTCAACGCCTTATTGGCATGCCCGGGAACTGTTGGCTGAAGGGCGAGGCAGGCTGGTGCCGTTCCGAGATCCTCAGGCCATCGCTGACGGAGTATGTGAGTTTCTGGATGATCCGGGGCTGCTAGAGAAGACTCGGGTGGCTTCCTATCAGCTCGGCCGGGAAATGATTTGGCCTGCGGTAGCAGAGCAATATCTGGAGTCCTTCCATCGGGCACGGGCGGATCGCAAGGAAGCCTCGCGCATCGCATTTGCTTCCCGCACCCTTGCTAGCAGCCCCTACAGCCTGCCGCCATTACGACTGGATCACATCGTGCGGATGAGCGACGGCACCGGAATTTTCCAGCACGCCATTTTCAACGTGCCGAATTTCCACGAGGGCTACTGCACCGATGATAATGCCCGCGCATTCATCCTGTGCAATCTGTTGGAAGAGCCGAGCTTGCTGAATCATTTGGCCACGGGATACCTTGCCTTCCTGGCGGCGGCATTAAACTACCATTCCGGACGCTTCTGCAACTTCATGAGCCATGGCCGCCAGTGGCTGGAAGTGGCCGGTAGCGAGGACAGCCACGCTAGGGCACTGTGGGCGCTGGGCGTCGGTGCCGGACGATCCCTGAATGCGGGACACCGGTTGCTGTGCGTGCAACTTTTTGACCGAGGTCTGCCGTCTGTGGAATTATTCACTTCGCCACGAGCATGGGCCTTTTCTCTATTAGGCGTTCATGAGTATCTGAGGGAATTTCCCGACAAGGCGGAAGTCCTTGAGGCCCGCGATGCACTCACCACCAAGCTGGTGGAATTGTGGCGAAACCATGCTACAGACGACTGGCCGTGGTTCGAGTGCAACGCCACATATGATAACGCCCGTTTGTGCCAAGCCTTGATCATAAGCGGCAGCCGGGCTCCTAATGCTGAAGCATTGGAAATCGGGCTCAATTCGTTGCGTTGGCTGGCGTCCATCCAAAACACACAAGCCGGTCATTTCCGGCCCATCGGCAGTAATGGGTTCTACATCAAGGAGGGGGTTCGAGCTGAATTCGACCAACAGCCTGTCGAAGCGCAAGCCATGGTATCGGCTTGTTTGGAAGCCTGTTCAATAACCCGGGATCCCTTCTGGGCGGGCGAGGCAAAACGGGCCTTCGAGTGGTTCCTCGGCCGCAACGACCTAGGGTTGCCTCTTTATGACTCCACCACTGGCGGCTGTGGCGACGGTCTGCACCATGACCGCGTCAACGCCAACCAAGGCGCGGAGTCATCACTCGCCTTCCACCTGTCCCTTGCTGAAATGAATCACGCTGAGCATTTGATTTCCCCTTCGCGCCATTTTCCCTTATGAAAGCCATCCATCTCCGCCGTCATGAGATCACTCTGCTGCCCGAAAGCGGTCGGGTGATCATTCGCCCATTCATCCCCTCCAATCCACTCCGCATTACCGCGATACTGGGCCGCGCGCTGGCCCTAACGGAGGACGAGGTTGTGAAGGAACTGGAAGTTGTCCACCAGGAATTCGAGGCCAGGCATTATGACATCGAGGCATTGTTACTGGATCACTATCAAAAAGTAATTCCCCATATTTTCACCCAGCGACCGCTATCCCGCCCACGTCAACTGCTCATCGGGGCCTTGTTCTCCGGTGAATATTCGTTAGAATCCGCCGCATTGTTTAATCCTTCCATCGTGGCCCACCCGGATCAGCGCGGTGTGCCGGAAGGTGGCCTGCGTTTCGTCATGAGCCTTCGGGCCACCGGTGAAGGCCACATCTCGTCCATCGAGTTTCGTTCGGGAGTCATCGCGCCCGATGGACAGATTACCTTGGATACCGTTTCGCGCTATGTGACCATGCCGCATATCGTGCCGAACCCGAGCTACCGCAAGAAGAGCTTCATACTGAAATTTCACGAAATGGGCTTCGACAACGACTTTGCAAACGCGGTGATGGCCCCTCTCCAAAATGAATTCACCCGCGACGATCTGAACAAAAGCGTCGGCACCGTCCGCCATGAGAATCACCCCGGCTCGCACGAACTCAAGCGCACGCTCGAATGTATTCAATGGCTTGCCGACTCGAACTATGAACTGCGCTTCTCGTCCAAACTGGGCATGAGCGAGCGGATTATTTTCCCTGTTTCTCCCAACGAGAGCAACGGCATCGAAGACGCACGCTTCGTCAGATTCACCGAGGACGACGGCACAATCATGTATTATGCCACCTACACCGCCTACAATGGCCGCGCCATTCTTCCCCAGTTCATCGAGACACAGGACTTCCTCCACTTCAGGGTCCTTACACTCAATGGCGGTGCAGTGCAGAACAAGGGCATGGCCCTGTTCCCCCGGCGTGTCGGCGGCCGTTATGCCATGCTTTCCCGGCAGGATGACGAAAATCTCTTCATCATGTTTTCGGATAATCTCCACTACTGGAGTGACCCGCAAGTCCTCATGCGCCCTGCGGAGATATGGGAATCGGTGAAAGTCGGAAATTGCGGATCACCCATCGAAACCGAAGACGGTTGGCTGGTAATCACCCACGGTGTCGGACCGATGCGCAAGTATTGCATCGGCGCGGTGCTATTGGATTTGGAAGATCCTACCAAGGTCATCGGCCGACTGGCACATCCACTCATTTCACCTCAGGGTCTCGAACGTGAAGGCTATGTGCCCAACGTCATTTATAGCTGCGGCTCGTTGGTCCACGGCGACAAGTTGATTTTGCCTTACGCCATGAGCGACAAGTTCACCGTGATCGCGAGTGTAAAACTAGGGGAAATCTTGTCTGCTTTGAAGCAGTGAGGAAGTCATTCATGGCCATCAAGCTCAGTATCCTTTCTCGCCCGCTCAGAACTCAATTCTGAACCGCCATTTTCAGACCACCCGGAGAATCCGCAACGCTAGCCGCAACGTAGTAGGGTTTTACCCCATGGGCGAATTCCGTAAAATGGCTTTAGCTGCGCATGCGCCGAACTTTTGTCGCCTCACATAATCATGAACACGGATCCACTACACGAAGCACCGATCATCATCCATGGCACCGGCATTGGCACGGTAAGCCCTGACATGGTTCGAAAACGCGCGGAGGAATTGGCGGTCATCAACGGTCGTGAAGCACACGATGCTTCGAAGTCCGATTGGGACGAAGCAATGCGCGAGCTCACATGCGGGGATGAATTCGACCCCCAGCAAACTTTGATGGAATCGCTTCCGGAGTCCGAGCGCTGGGATCCCGTCCCCGGATCTCCCAGCCACGAAGCGGTGACCGTTTTCGATGACAACGAGGACGAAGATGGAAGGAGCGTTGCCGAACGACTTTACGAAGAAGGAGTCGAAGAAGCGGAGCACGACCAAATGTTGGCAGCCACCACAAAATCCTTAACGGAAGGAAGTTGATCAAATTCCTAGGTTGCCTTGCCTTGTTGGCGCGGACGATGGACCAAGCTGAGTTTAGCAGTATTCGTTGAAATCGAGTATCGCCTGCTGCTTGTCAAAGTCCGACTCTCCCGTGAGTTCACGCTTTGCCATCTCATAATCCAACTGCTTGATATTGTGTGAGCTTCTCCCAGCTGATGATGCAAGCTCTACCGTACGTGCATACACCATCTCACGTGTAACCGGACGAACGAGTGAAACAGTGTTCGAGCGCGATCCTCCCTGCTTTGAATGGATTGTCTTCATATCGTTTTATAATTCAAAAAAAGTAGAGAAGTCATTTCGTATTGAGTCCTTCTCCAACTCTTTTTGAAATCTAGTTAAAAATTCCACAATCACCATGGGGATTAACCCTACCTCACCTTGCCTTCAACTGTCTGTCCGGTGGGGTTTTCACCCTATATCCTCGCTGCTTGTATCCAGGACATAATGATCCGCCCCTTATGCATGCTCTCGATTTAAGTATCCACGGAATCGACGTCGAATCCGTCGCACACAATCTTTCCCCCGCCCGGCTCTACGAAGAGGCGATCCGCCATGACGACGGTTCCGCGATTTCGGATACCGGAGCCCTCATCGTTTCCTCCGGAATAAAAACTGGCCGTTCACCGAAAGACAAACGAATCGTCCGCCGTCCGGAAACAGAAAATGAAGTCTGGTGGGGACCGGTGAATATCGCTCTCGACGAAGACACTTACTTCATCAATCGCGAACGGGCCAAAGACTATCTGAACACCTGTAACCGTGTTTACGTTGTCGATGGTTTCGCAGGCTGGGCGACCTCCCACCGCTTGAAAATCCGAGTCATCTGCTCGCGGCCTTACCATGCACTATTCATGCATACGATGATGATTCGCCTCACCGAAGAAGAGCTTGCCGGTTTTGGAGAACCCGATTTCACCATCTACAACGCCGGCCCATTTCCCGCGAACCGACTGACCAAGGGAATGAATTCAACGACTTCCGTGGACCTGTCGCTTGAGGATCGTGAACTCGTTATCCTTGGCACGGAATATGCCGGTGAAATGAAGAAGGGCATCTTCACCGTCATGCACTATCTCTCGCCGAAGCGCGGACATCTTTCAATGCACTGTTCCGCCACAGCGGATCCGCAAAGTGGTCGCTCATCCGTTCTTTTCGGGCTTTCCGGCACGGGTAAAACGACGCTTTCCGCCGACCCCTCGCGGCAGTTGGTGGGCGATGACGAACATGTCTGGACCGACGATGGAATCTATAACATCGAAGGTGGTTGCTACGCGAAAACGATTGATCTCACACCGGAGACCGAGCCGGAAATATTCCAGGCCCTGCATTTCGGCGCAGTCCTGGAGAATGTCGTATTCAATCCTGAAAATCGACACGTTGATTTCCGCGACACAAGCCTCACACAAAACACCCGCGGTGCGTATCCCATCGAATTCATCCGCAATGCAAGGATCCCCTGCATTGCGGACCATCCCACTGACATCATTTTTCTAACCTGCGATGCGTTCGGTGTTCTACCGCCCGTAGCCAAACTCAATTCTCAGCAGGCGATGTATCATTTCATCTCCGGCTACACCGCGAAAGTTGCGGGCACCGAAGTAGGAGTCATCGAACCGCAGGCGACATTCTCAGCATGTTTCGGGGCACCATTTCTTGTCTGGCATCCCGCAAAATACGCGCAGCTACTTGCGGAGAAAATGCAGCGCCATAAGGTAAATGTCTGGCTTGTCAACACCGGCTGGTCCGGCGGGATTTACGGCACCGGTTCCCGAATCAAACTCAAATACACGAGGGCTATCATTAAAGCGATTCACTCCGGGGCCCTCGCCTTGTCACCAACACGTCGGGATACGGTATTTGGGTTCGAGGTCGTCATGGAATGTCCGGAGGTTCCCTCGGAAATCCTATGGCCGGAGAATACATGGTCCGACGCCTGCGCCTATCGTTCAATGGCGCAAAGATTGGCCGGAATGTTCAGCGCGAACTTCGAGGAACTCGCCGGCGGAATGACCGCAGACATTCGCGGAGGCGGCCCGATCCCTCAAGCGGATCAAGGCAATCCTTAAGAATTCCATGATCTCTATCCTGACTCTTAACAGCGGCTCCTCCAGTATCAAATTCGCGATCTATCACAATGGCGAATCTCTGGAGCGTGGACTATTTGGAACACTCGATAGAATCGGGATAAGTGGCACGCGGTTTACTTTTCAAAAATCAAAGGAGAACAAATCTTCCAGCCCCGTCCCAGCTCAACTGAGCCACAGCGATGCCACCGTTTTCTTACTCAACTGGCTGGAAGGCAATGGACACCTTGTTTCGTTAAATGCGGTCGGGCATCGCGTCGTGCATGGGATGAATCACACCGAACCTCAGCAAATCACCCCGCAGCTCCTCAAGGAATTGCACGAGATCACTATTTACGATCCGGAGCACCTGCCGAAAGAACTTGAATTGATTGAGGCATTTCAAAAGAGGTTTCCGAAGTTGCCTCAATTTGCGTGTTTTGACACCGCTTTTCACCGCACCATCCCGCGGGTTGCATCGATGCTTCCGATTCCGCGATGCTACGAAGCGAAGGGTATCCGCCGCTATGGATTTCACGGATTATCCTATGAATATCTGGTCCAGGAACTCGCTCGGCAGAGTGATCCGGTGGCCACGAGCGGTCGGCTAATCCTTGCCCACCTCGGAAATGGTGCAAGCATGGCCGCCGTCCGGGATGGCAAGAGCATCGACACCAGCATGGGCTTCACGCCCGCGGGCGGGCTGGTCATGAGCACACGTTCCGGTGATCTGGATCCGGGACTTCTATCATTTCTCGCCCGAAACGAACGGATGACTCCGCAGGAATTCGACAGGATGGTGAATCACGAATCCGGACTGCTTGGAATGTCCGAAACCAGTTCCGACGTACGCGATCTGCTAGCGTCCGAGTCCACCGACGCCAGATCGCAGGAGGCCATCGCTCTCTTCTGCTATCAGGCAAAGAAGTGGATCGGGTCGTTTGCCGCCGCACTTGAGGGCCTGGACACGTTGGTTTTCGCCGGTGGAATTGGTGAGAATTCACCGGTCATCCGGGAACGCATTTGCAAAGGATTGGATTTTCTGGGAATCAAAATCGACCCAAGTCGGAATTCCATGGGCATGCCGATCATTTCTCCCGATGGCAGTCGCGTGACTGTTCAGGTTATCAGTACAGATGAAGAACTGATGATCGCACGCCACACGCTTCAATTCGTCGGAAAAACCATATTGCCAAGGGAAAATTCAAATACAGCTTAGCCTACCCACCGGTCATCTCATCTTACCATCATGAACTCGGCTTCATCTCTCCCGCGCACCAGTTGAAGACCCCGGTGGCCGTCCTCCGTGCCGGGCTCAGTCATCTCTCGCGACCGACGGATCTGGGCGAGACCCAATCCGCCGAGGTTTCACTGCTCCGTCAGCAGACCCGGCGTTTGACCTTGCTGATCGATTAAATCGGAAGAAACCTGTGAAGAGCGGGCCGACTTCACTTTCGTAGTTCCACCACGTGTTTTTTCAGGGCCTCGACCTGCTCATCCGTCAGCACCTCGTGTCCCGGCATGTCAGTCCCTAGAATACCGAATTTGATGATGCGGGAAATGGTAAGTTACATATCCGGCGACGGAGATGACCAAATGAAAGGGCCGTTCACGGGATTCGCAGGAGGCTTTAGCAGCGAACCTGAGAGACGACCGCTGCCTTTGCCTTCCGGTCCGTGGCACACGGCACACTGGTTCGCGAAGAACATCGACCCTCTCTGACTGAGGCGTGGCGGGGGACTGGTAATCGATGGGAATTTCGTCGATCTCAAGCGCGTTGGCTTGGAGGAGTTCGGCGCGAATGGCTCTATCTAACGGGCCTAGGTGGCGGCGGCGGCGTGGGTCCATGTGTGGAGGGTCTGCCGCCTGATCGCTACTGCGAGGCGTTCTTGGTCCGTGAAGTTGGCCGCGAAGGCGACGACTTCTCCGAAGTTGGAAAAGAGCAGATAGTATTCAGGGAGATTTGGGGGCTGATCACACTGTCCCCGTCCTCGGGCCGGAAGGGTTGTTTCCTGGGATTTGTTCATTCGTCGTTTCAATTTTTCCAAGCGCTCTACAATCCGTGTCATGATCTCAAAACGGCGTAAGAGCGCGAGGCCCCCGCAATCAACCAGCCGGTTGGACCTGATCGGGGTACCTAGCAGATTCGTCTTCGAATGCTTCCAGCCCTTCGCCGGTGATCAATGCTACCAGATATTCTGAGCAGGCACCCTCCAAGTACCCTAAATCTACAATTGCCTGCGCTTTGGCGATGTCTTTTTTCACCCTCACTGCGCGTTTTACCACTTTCTTCTCGATCCGCTTTTCAACTGCGGCGGCGAGATTTTCCTTTGCCCTGTCGGCTGCGGATTTGTACGAATCCGCAGCTTTTGCGGCATCTGTCTCCATGTGCAAATAATGTTTTTCAAGCGTTGCGATCCGGTCGCCAGTCCACTCAGACAGTTGAGCAATCGACACCGCCGGATTGTTCGCGTGGATTGTGGCAAACGTATGGCGCATCACGTGCGAGGTGAGTTCGGGGCAATGCTTTTTGGAAAAAGCCTCAACCAATTTGCGGAAATCGAATCGGTAAATCCATTTCCCTAGGGATTTTTCGGGGCGCAGACAAAACGCCCGCGTGCTCCAATCTGGATAGGTTTCCCGGATCCATGTGGCAAACGCGGGAATGAGTGGAATTGATCGTTTCCGGCCTGATTTCGGTTTCCAGCCCGTCACCGTGTCGGGGGACGGGATGTTGATGCGCCCCCGCCCCAGGTCAAACCATTGAGGCCGGGCCATCGTTATTTCGCCCCGGCGCATTCCAGCCAAAAATCCACAATACAGGACAAATTTTATTTCGGGATCCGCCGCCAAGTCAATCAATTCGGAAATTCGATCCCGGGAAATCACGACATCGCGGGATGGTGTGACCTCCGAAAATTTAGGGGTCTGCACGCGATAACCGATCCCCCTCGCAAACGTCCCCACACGAGTCGTATAGGTTTGAGCCGTGGATTCGGATTTTGTTTGTTTCGTTTTGGTGTAGTATTTCGCCAGAATATCAGAAGTGATTTTCGCCGGATCTGAAATTTCCATCAGCGAAACAAAATGTTTCACAGCCTGCCTCGTGTTGTTCGCTGCGAGTTCTCTTAGATCGCCGGACGCTTGTTTTCCTCCCAAATACTTCTCCAATTCCAGATCCATCGGAGTTTTTCCACCAATGATTTTCCCGGTCTTTTTGTTTTTTACCGCCCTCCCCCGTAGCTCATCCGCCTTCTCGATAGCCGTTTTTGGGTCGGTCGTCCCAAGGGACATTTGTATCTGTTCCCCACCCACAGAATACGCCAGCCAGAACGTTTTTCCACGCAGGAATACCCCGGGTGCGAGTTTGTTTTTTACCGGGCGTCCCCGACCCATTTTCTCTTTAGCCATGGCGCGATTGTGATAAAATAGTTGTGATAAATCAATCATTTTCCCAGGATACCCCTATGGACTAGAATCCTTTAATATCCCCGCTAAATCGTAATAATCCTTGGAACCACAGGGTTTTCCGCCTGTCACCCCATCCTTCACACGGATGGGGTCGCAGGTTCGAACCCTGCAGCGTGCACCAGCCCAAGAATCCGACATGGATAATGTCGGCACCCTCCTGACCGATGGTAACCCCTCCTGTCGTGGATCAGTCTCCTTTCCCTACCCGATCGGGTTAATAACCGTTGGATCGTGCCCAACATTTAGTAACAGCGCTTAGGATTGCATGCGCTGGGGCGGTGCCTGCCACGGTGGTGGGCCCGCCCTTTTTATTTCCACGCCTGCGCCGCCCGCAGCATGAGAAATTCCGTATTCCGTAGGAATATGGATGGCTACTCGGCGCTTCCTTCCGGCCGCCGTGACTGGAAGCCGGCCACTTCCAGAGAAGCTCGATCCCGCAGAGTGCCGTCAGGAAAAAGCGCCACCCAGGCGGTCGCGGCAGGCAGGTCTTTGATGGCCCATTGGTGGAGAACGGAAATGGCGGCCTCGATCTGCGATTCACCGCTTCCCATCCGATCCACCACCAGCTGGGCTGCGGCGGGTGGATCGGTCTTCGCGTATTCAAATGCGATGCGCTCCATCAGTTGGTCGTGAAATTCGCCTGCAGGCTGGCCGGTCACCCAGTCGCGGGCCGCGGACAAGTCACGCGCCGCCCAACTCGCGGTAAAATTGCCGATGATGCCCCCGGTGACCTCATCGAGGCGGTGGCTCACCGCCAGTCGGATGGCCGCCGCAGGGTCGCTTTCCGCCACTTCGGCGCAAACTTGCATCATTGCAATTCCGGATTCACCCTGATCCGGCAGTTCCGCAGCCCAAGCGAGAGCGGCCTCAGGATCTTTCAAGGCCCACGCCTGCATCGCGCGACGTGTCATCTCCTCCCGCAGTGTGGGCGAAGCGATGGCACGGGCTTCTTCCGCTGCAGCAACCGCAGGATCATCTTTTTCCGGCAGAATGGATGCTTTCGCGCATTCCGCATCCGTTCTGAAAATCACGGAACGGAGGTTGGTTTCATGACGATCCATCACCGCCCGCGTCCTTTTGGCGAGCCTCCCGCGTGATGTTTCGGGAAGCGGACTGCCACGATCAAGCGGGCAATTCATCCACAGGGCTCCGGCTAACATAACAACGCCAGCGGACGGAATTCTGTATTTCCAAACGTTCATGGTTGGTGGGCCGGGGATGCGCGCAAGGCATCCCCGGCGGGTTGCGGAAGATCGGATCAGGGAGCGGGAGTCACCTCAGCGAAGGTCGCGTTGGCCTGCCCCGTGGGGTCGGAAACCGTGGTGGAGTTGATCACACCGCCGAGGTTGCCAAGGTAGCGGGTGGCATCGGCCCACATCTGATAGGAAAACATCGCCGTGTCTGACAAACCGGTGACCCGACGGAAGCTCGCGCTGCTGTTGAAGGTGGATGTCCCGTCCGCGACATCGACCCACGCCTCGCCGTTGGCGCGGATGCAAAGGTAGCGGCCGGGGAAGTTAATCGACTCGAAGGAGACGCCGGTCAGCCCTGCCAGACCGGTGACCACCCGGAATTCCGAATCCTGAGCAGGGAACGGGTCGGTGGCGAGGTAGCCCCGGAAGCCTGCGTGGCGGAGGTATTGGTTGGTGGTGGATGAAAGGCGCAGCCGACGCACGGTAGATGCGGCGGTGAATTTCCACTGCTGCTCCGTGCCGCCGGTGTTCTGCCACTGGAGCACATTGGCCCCGTCGGCGGTGGAGCCAGCGGCGACGGCGACCGTCTTGCCGCTGTGCACGAAGTAAGGCCGGAAAAAGCCGCCACCGGTGTCGGTGAGCGTGACCTTCTGCCCGTTGCCACCCCAGAAGTCCCAGAGGTTGATGTTGGCCCCGTTGGCGGTGGAGATGCCATAAACATCCATCGCGCGTCCGCTGAAGGTGCCAATGAAGTTGTATTGGCCGGCCCCGAGGGCGTTGACGCTCCAAGTCTGACTGTTGGCCCCATTGATGGGATCGGCGAGAGTGTTTTGCTCGATGTTGGTGCCGTTGGCGGTCCCGTTGTTGTAGACGGTCAGGCCCTTTCCGCTGTGACGGGCGGTGATTTGGTAAACCCCGGTTGGCACGCTGGTGGTGATTGGGTCGCGGTAGCAGGTGAGGGTGGAGAAACCGAGGTGGTCGAACTGGCTGCCATGCACTCCATACTGCGGACCGCCATCAGGGCGGGTGGAGGCAGCCTTTTCCTCAACTTCGGGGATGGCGATGCCGAGGCGCTGCGCGTAGTGACCCACGATCATGTCCCAGACCGGCCGGGTGGCACCTTGGCCCGCGTTGGATACAACGCTCTGGGTTTGGGCGGAGCCGCCGCCGGTCCCGCTGCGCCAGGAGTAGTAGGAGAAGGGCACCGTCTTCAGGTTGTTATAGCGGGCGATGTATTCGGCACCGGCCATGAAACGTTTGTTGTTCCATGCGTAGAGGTCGATGCCTTGGTTCCAAGCCATTTCGCAGATGGTGGCCATCAGTCCAATGCCCATGATCGCGTGCTCCTGGTCGCGACCCGCTTCCTGCCATTGACCGAGTGTGGGCGAGTGGAGGATGGGCACGGCGTTGTTGATCGAGCCGTTGCCACCACCGGTTTTGAAGTAGTTGACGGCCTGGTCGATCTTCGCCTGGTCGTCGCAAAGGATGCCGATGGCCAGGATGGAGGCCATGTTGGAGATGTCCCAGTTGGCCCAGTAGTTCTGGATGTTGGCGTCGTTGTGGGTGAGCAGGAATTGGTTGTTCAATGGATAAAACACATTGACCATCATCGTCTTGAACTGGGTGAAATCCGCCGGAGCCCAACCGGAATAGGTGCGCATGATCTCGGCGGCATTGGCGATTTCGTAGCCGTAAAGGCCGGCGGCAAGGTAGCGGTCGGCGTTGCCGGTGATCCCAGTGAGGGTGTATCCCCAGGCGTTGAGGATCTGGACCGCCTTGTCGGCGTGGGCGGTGTTGCCGGTGATTTTCCAACGCAGCGCATTCTGATAGGCTGCGGCCGCGTCGTTGTAGAGCAGGGCGCAGTTGTCGGGCGAGGTGCCGCGGTTGATGGTGCCTACGGCGCGCGGGCCCCAGGTGCTCTGGGAATTGCTGCTGGCGACGAGGAGATCCCAGCTGCCTTTCCACGGCTGGGCGCTGGCGGCGACTTTCGTCGCCATCCGGGTGAAATCGGCCTCGGTGTGGAGCATGCCGGGGTGAACGGCGGCTGGTAACGACTGATAGAAAAATCCCCCGACAAGCAGGAGAAGAGTTGGTTTGAGTGACATGGGTGTTTTTAATTTCTGGTTTTTGGTTCTTTCGGCAAACGGGCCGCGAGATTGGTGTGAAACATGGATCGGATCAGTGGTCGGAAATCCGGCTGTGGTTCCGCGTGTCACCGGAAGCGCTTGTTTGGCAGCTTGTGACATCACGACGGAGACCGCTCCGGGAACAGTCTGATAGAGTTTGTGGGTTTTTAGGAAGAGACGGTGCGGCACGCAGTCCGTCTGCAAACCATGAAGCGGAATCGCGGTTAAAAACCCGACATCCCTGTCGAAATAAATTCCGTGGATGAGTCCCCCACCCCAAAAAACCGCGAAATCCGTCTCAAGCCGGTCCCCCGCGCCCATCGTCGGACAAGCCCCGAGAAAATCCGGCGGAATTGAAATCATTTCTGGATTCTCCGGCGCTTTCGCCTCTCAGTCTGCGGCGTAAACCATGTTTGTCATTTCCATTGCCGCACTGAAACGAAACACCGCGATCCTGCGCGGGGTGAAGGAAGCCGCGGGCTGCCATCTGGTGCTCGCGCTCAAGGGATTTTCCTGCTGGAAGGCGTTTCCGTATCTGCGGGACGACCTCGACGGCTGCTGCGCTTCGGGCCTGTGGGAGGGACTGCTGGCGCGGGATTATTTCAAAAAGCACATCATCACCTACTCGCCGGCTTACGACGAAGAGGACATCGCGGAGCTCTGCGAGTTCACCGATCACCTGGATTTCAACTCGCTCTCGCAGTGGTTCCGCTTCCGCGAAACGGTGACGGCGCATCCCCGCTTCAAGAGTGGCGAGCTGCTCTGCGGCCTGCGCGTCAACCCGGAGTGCTCGACCGGAGAAACGCCGATCTACGACCCCTGCGTCCCGGGATCACGGCTGGGCATCACCGCCGATCAACTCGAAGGAGTGGACCTAACCGGACTCTCGGGTCTGCATTTCCACACGCTCTGCGAACAAAATTCGAGCGATCTCGAAACAACACTGGCGGCGGTGGACGAAAAATTCGGCCATATCCTGCGTTCGCCGCAATTCACCTATCTGAATATGGGCGGCGGCCACTGGATCACGAAACCGTTCTACGACCGCGAGCGGCTGGTCCGCCTGGTTAGAGAGACTCGAGAAAGATACAATGTGAATGTCTGGCTGGAACCCGGCGAGGCCGCGGCCATCCACACCGGGGTGCTGCGCGCGACCGTGATGGATGTCTTTGAATCGACAGGTCACCGCCTCGCCATTCTGAGCATTTCCGCCACGGCGCACATGCCGGACGTGATGGAAATGCCCTACCGGCCGGATGTGTTTCTGGTGGAGAAACCAGAATCAAGAGACCAGAATCCAGAGAAGATGCCTGCGGTGGTTATCGCGGGCGAGACCTATCACCTCGCAGGCGATCCAGCGAATCTCCAATCTCCAATCCCCAATCTCCAATCTCTTTTCACCTATCGGCTAGGCGGTCCGACCTGTCTGGCGGGCGATGTGGTGGGCGACTTTTCATTTCCACGCGAACTGAAGGTCGGCGACACGCTGGTGTTCGATGACATGGCGCATTACACGATGGTCAAGACCACCACGTTCAACGGTGTCAAACATCCGGCCATCGCGCTCCAGCATGACGACGGGAAAATCGAAGTGATCCGCGAATTCGGTTACAAGGATTTCCGCGACCGTCTGGCTTGAAACGGATCGGAAAGTTTTCACTTTCCCCACCGCATCCGGACGGATAGGTATTCACTTCAGGCTTCCGAACCCGATGCCAGCGAAACCCACCATCATCTTGCCAACGGTTCTGCTTGTTGGCAT
>JBDSNC010000178.1:0-5352 GCA_039915545.1 Luteolibacter sp. | reverse complement strand
GATACCAAGGAGCCGATGCGAGTGCGGTTATCTTTTTTTCATATGCGTGATCAGAGTAACGGCTCGCGTCACCCCTTTCAACGTCGGATCAAGGAATCGCCGCTCAGCGGCTCTGTTCAACAAGACGTGGAGCAGCAACCGGCTATAACGCTCCAGTTGCTTTTCATAAGCCTTCCTTTCGCGCCGGTGCGCTCACTTTGACGTTCGACAAAACCATGACAGAATTACTCCGATACCGTGACGTCACCCGAGTGACCTACTACCGCGACCTCTTGGAGCAATCCGGCATCAGGACGTTTGTCCGGAACGAGAATCTATCCACCTCAGAGGGCGTCTCTATTCCCGACTTTTTCCCGGCTCTTTGCATACTGAATGAAGCCGACAAGCAAGCGGCGATGGATCTGATTAATGCTGATTTGGCGCAGCGCGAAGAACCAGAGGCACCAGAATTGATTTGTAGGAACTGCCAAGAATCTTCTCCAGCTACTTTTGATACATGCTGGAAGTGCGGATCCACCATCTCACCACCTTAAAAACCACAAGTCGAACACGTCGTGGGTGACAACGGCGGATAAGCTCCCTCGTTCGCTTCGCTCTGTGAGTCGTTCTTCGCCGTGCCACCACATTTAACGTTCGCCAGAAAATGGATCCGCGAGATAAAGCCTTCAGAATACCCGGTGACCAGATCAAGGAGCTGATCCCGAACATGGGCGGCTGCTTTGCAACGGATCGGATCACGGTCGATGGCGAGAAGGTCGGCTACATGTATCGAGAGGAACCCGATAAGGACATTGATAGCGGATGGCGATTCTTCTCCGGTGACGAGTCACAAGACTACGTCGACGACCCCGACAACACGTCCATCTACGCCGTGAATACAATTTGCAACTACGACCCCGCGATTATTCCCTTTCTGGGGGCTCCGGTTGGGTCATCATTCGGTCGAGTTGCCGGAACCGACGACTTTCAAGCCGAATGAAAACCGAGGCGAACAAGGCGTCGCACCACAATCCGCTACCCGCTCCGAGTTCAACTTCTCGGAATCACTACAACCCTAACCCTGCTTCGAAGCCGCGCTCCCGGTAGCGGATGTGTGGACTTCGACGTTGCGAAAAAACAAAGGCGTGTGTCCTCCATTGAGAGTCTCATTCGTCGAGGACCTGTATGAACACAATCGACAAAGATAGATACGGCCATATCACCCTCGACGCAGCGAAGAAGTGTCTTCGTATGGACTGGCTTCCTGCGGCCAGCGAAATGACCGCAGATGATTTCAAGCGCTCTCTGACCGTTGCCGCCGATGCCGCGCTGGCTCATTCCGTCGAGGGCATTCTGGTGAACGTGCGCGATTTCCGCCCCAATCCCGCGCTGGAGGAGACATGCGAGTGGCGGGTGCGGCACATCGTCCCGAAATACAACCGGATTCTCAAGCGCTTTGCGTGGCTCGCGGACGCGCAAGCGCAGCAACTCCCAAGCGATGGCAACCCCTTTCAGAACGCAGGCGAGGCTTATCTGAGCTGCTGGTTCCGGGATGAAGCCGCGGCCATCTCATGGGCGGCAGCCGGCATTTAACAGAAACGGACGAGGAGGCTGAAAAAACCGCCCCCGTCAAATGATCGGCCCGCACCGCCTTTCATCGCCGGGGCGGATGGCAGGCTGGGGGTCTTGGATAGCGCGAGCGGCAATTGGGCCGAATCGGGTGTTGAATCCGCAGGTGGGATTCCCATTGCGAAAGACTGCCATTCGGTCGCCGTCGATCCGATGACTCAGTCCATGCCGAAGGCGAGAAGGCATTCGGACAACGGCTCAATCCAGGTGGGAATGCCGATTTGAAGAAAACGCACGGACGCGGCAAATGGGGTGATGAGGTTCGGAATGCGGTGCTCATGGGTTTCTCACATACCTTCCAGCATGCTGATCCGCGATTCCCATAAAGAACCGGACGCACCATGAAAACCCGACACAAATCCATCACCCTGGCAATCGCGGTCGCCATATCATCCGCAGCGGACTGCGGCAGGGTTTCCGCAGCGACTACCGTTCAAACCGTCGGCGACGTGCTGCAGATCGTTTTGCCGACCACCGCCGGAGGGATGACGCTCTACAACAAGGATGGCGAAGGAGCCATGCAGTTGGGCAAGTCGCTCCTGTTGACCATGGGAGTGACCTATGCTCTGAAATACACCGTCAACGAGCAACGTCCTGATGGGGGTTCGCAATCTTTCCCTTCAGGTCACACTTCCGTTTCCTTTTCATCGGCCGAGTTCATCCGCAAGCGGTATGGCTGGGAGTATGGCGTGCCGGCATACGCGCTGGCCACCTTTGTCGGATACAGCCGGGTGGAGTCGAAACAACACTACGCGGGGGATGTGGTGGCTGGCGCGTTCATCGGCGTCGTGAGCAGCTATTTTTTCACCAAACCCTACAAAGGCTGGGATGTGGAACTGGAGGGCGACGCAAAAGGCGCGGGAGTGAAATTCACCCGCCAGTTTTAAAGACCACAGACCGATTTTCACCGGTTAAAAATCCAGAGACCAATCAGAACTCACCATGAAACCAAGCCCAGCCCATCTGACCGCCCTTGCCGCACTCCTTCTCGGCATTCCACCCTGTCACGCCGAATCCCCGGTTCTAACGCCGGATGCGCCGGTGGCGGTTCCTGACACGAAAGGTGGATTCGATTTCATCCAGGTGGATGCGGTGGGCCGCCGTTTGTTGGCCAATCACACCCGCAATGGCACGTTTGATGTTTTCGATCTCGACTCCGGCAAGCTGCTCAAGCTTTGCCCCACCGGCGCGGCGCAGGGAGTGGCCGTGGATGAGAAGGGCGGCAAGTATTACGTCGGGGTGAGCAAGGAAAAGAAGTTGGTCACCATCGATGCGAAGACGCTCGAAAAGACCGGCGAGGTGACGTTGTCCGGCCCTGCCGACGACGCGCTTTTCAACCCGAAGAATGGCCTCGTCTATGTCTGCCACGATGACGGGAAGGACGTCTGGGTGATCGATCCAGCGACTGGGAAAATCGTCGCGAGTGTGGAGATCGGCGAGGCCCCGGAAGTCCTCGTCTATGATGCCGGAGCGGACCGCATCTACCAGAATATCAAATCGTCTTCCGTCGCTCCGGCGACCGGTCCGCATGGCCTCGCGCTCGATGGCGGCACCCACCGTCTTTTCGTAGCGGGGGCGAATGGCAAGTTGGTCGTTCTTGATAGCGCGGGCGGCAAGTTGGTTGCGGAAATCGCCCTTCCGCCGGGCGTCGATCAAATCGCCATCGATCCAGCGCTCAAGCTCGTCTATTGCCCCAGCTCCAAACAGGGCACGCTGGCCGTGTTTCGCGAAACCGAATCGGGAGTCGAATCCGCAGGCGAGATCACCATCGCGAAAGGTTGCCATTCGGTCGCTGTGGATCCGCAGACGCATGCTGTTTGGATCGCATATGCGGAAGGCGAGACGGCATTCATCCAACGGCTGAAGCCGACTCTGCCTGCCAATCCCTGATAGTGGCGGGAATCATGGGCTAGTGCCTCGTAAAACCCGTCGTGGCGAATGGAACGCCGAACGTGGTTGATGCGTCTCGCAGCAACGTCACAGAAAAAGGTGGTTGCGGCGAGACGCCGCAACCACGTCTGCGCGGACTCCGTCCGCCAATTTGAATTTTACGCAACGCCAGGGTTTTCCTGTTCTGTCCGGGGGATGCCCAGCACCAGTTCGATGCGATCCTCGCCGGGCGTTTCGGCACGTAACTTCCAACCCATCGCGTTCGCGGCGTTCAAGCTGAGCGTCAGGCCGATGCCGAGATGGGATTCTGCGTCGTCGCGGGAGGGATTTTTCCGGAACAGCGGCTCGAACCACTGTTCCGGTGTCCCGGGTGGCGAGTCGGTGGGATTGGAGACGCGGATTTCAACTCCGGCGGTGGTTTCGGCCACGGAGATCCGCACGGTGCCGCCGGGGCGGGTGTAGCAGAGTGCGTTGTCGAAGAGGTTGTTGAAAATGATCCGGGCGAGCGACGGGTCCCCGGCGACGGGGATTTTTCCGCCGCCGGTGTCGGTTTCCAACAGCAGTCCTCGCTCGTGGAAAAGCCCGCGGAACGGCTCCAGGCAGATGCCGAGTTTTTCCACGATGTCGAAGCTCTCCAGCGCCTGCGCCTCGACCGTCTGGCCGATGCGGGCGAGCGCGGAAAGCCGCTTGATCAACTCGCCCAGCTCCATCGCGGTGCTTTGGCAGGTGGCGAGGTGCCTGCGGTATTCCTCGGTCGTCCGGTCTTGCGAAAGGGCCAGCTCGGTGGTGGCCCGCAGCCCGGCGATGGGCGTGCGGAGTTCGTGAGCGGCGTGGCGGATGAAATCCCGCTCGCGCTGGCGGACCGAGGCGAGACGGGCGAGCAGGGTATCGAGATTTTTCGCCAAACCCACCAACTCAGCAGGCGTGGAGCCCGGGACGTCCAGCGCGGAGTCCAACTGATGCTCGGCACGGTTTCTAACCTGCCGTGCCAGGTCGTTGATCGGCCTGAGAGAGACGCGGATGCCGCGGTCGATCAGCAGGAATCCGGCGGCCAGCGTGAGCAGCGAGCCGCCCGCCAGAACCAGCCGCAGCCAGCGCAGCGTGCGGTGGATGTGCTCCGAATCCCGCGCCACGACCAGCACGTAGGAGATACTTTTCGGGTCAATCATCCGGCCGCTCGCCTTCATCCGCTCCATTTCCTCGGGCAGCACGAAGGGATGGATGCGCAGGCCGATCGCCCGCGCGCGGTTGCCGCTCGGCAGGTTGATGCTGCGGCGCTGGGGATTTCCTTCCGTCCCGCAGAACTTCTTGAGGTCCATCGTCCGCAGCGCGGGAGAGCGTGTCGTTTCATCGGTGCCTTCCTTCCAGAACTGGAAAATCCCGTCCTCGCTCAGCGCGGAGTTGGTGCCCAGCCCTTCCTGCCATTCGAAGGTGATGGATCCGTTTTCCAGCTCCACCTGGTTCGCCAGCAGCGCGGCCGTCTGCTCGATCGAGTTGTCGAGCTCCTGATACATGTTCTGTTTCACCGACAGATAGATCCCGGTGCAAAGGACACATAACAGCACGCCCACGCCCGTGCCGCAGCGGATCAGCAGCGACTTCCGGAGCGATGGCGCGCTCACGCGGGCTCCTCCAGAATGTAGCCTTGGCCGCGCCGGGTGTGGATGAGGTCCGGCTGGCCGTCGGCGTTGAGCTTTTTCCGCAGGTAGCCGATGTAAACGTCCACGGCGTTGCTGCTGCCGCCCATGCCATCCTCGAAGACGCGCTCCCAGATGTCCGTCCGTGGAACGACCTCGCCGGTTCGATAGAAAAGATACTCCAACAGCCGGTATTCCAGCGCCGTCAGCTCGATCG
>JBDSNC010000177.1:0-3602 GCA_039915545.1 Luteolibacter sp. | reverse complement strand
CGGAGGGCGTTTCCAATCACGGAGACACTGCTCAGTGCCATCGCCGCTCCGGCGACCATTGGGTTGAGCAGCCAGCCGGTGAGCGGATAGAGAACTCCTGCTGCCAACGGGATGCCGACGGCGTTGTAAATGAAGGCGAAGAACAGGTTCTGCCGGATATTCCGCATGACCTCACGGCTGAGTCCGAGGGCGCGGACGATGCCGCGCAGGTCGCCCTTGACGAGGGTGAGCCCGGCGCTGTGGATGGCGACGTCGGTGCCGGTGCCCATCGCGATCCCGACATCGGCTTCGGCGAGAGCGGGCGCGTCGTTGATGCCATCGCCCGCCATGCCGACGACAGCCCCTTTCGAGCGCAGCTCGCGGACGATGGCAAGCTTGTCGGCGGGTGTGAGATCGGCGCGGACGTCATCGATGCCGAGTTGCTTGCCGACGGATTGTGCGGTCTGCGGATTGTCACCGGTGAGCATGACGAGTTTCAAGCCCATCGAGTGAAGCGTTTGAACGGCTTCCTGAGTCGAGGCCTTGATCGGATCGGCGACGGCGATGAAGCCGCTGACGGATGAGTCTTCCGCGATCCAGATGACGGTGTGAGCCTTTTCCTGAAGTGATAGAGCAGTGGTGGCGAGGTTTTCCGGAATGGCGATGCCTTCGCTTTCCAGCCACGCGCGTTTGCCCACGCGGACGAGTCGGCCTTCGATTTGCCCCATCACCCCCGCGCCGGTGACGGAGGTGAAATCTCCGACTTTCGCGGGCGGCAGGCCTTTTTCCGCAGCGCGGACGACGATGGCGTGGGCCAGCGGGTGTTCGCTCAGTTGTTCAAGCGCGGCGGCGATTGTTAGGATGTGATCCTCGTTTCCGGCCACGGTGGCGACGATTTCCTTGGCGACGGGACGGCCTTCGGTGAGCGTGCCGGTTTTGTCGGTGATGAGGTGGGTGATTCTCTCCGCTTGTTCCAAAGCGGCGGCTTCACGGACGAGCACGCCGAGTTGGGCACCTTTTCCGACGCCGACCATGATGGACATCGGCGTCGCCAATCCGAGCGCACAAGGACAGGCGATGATGAGCACCGCGACGCTGTTGGAAATGGCGAACGCGAGGCGGGGATCCGGTCCCCACAGCATCCAAGCAATGAACGTGAGGACGGACGCGAGTAGGACTGCGGGGACAAACCAGCCCGCCACCTGATCGGCGATGCGCTGGATCGGCGCGCGGCTGCGTTGGGCGTCGGCGACCATCTGCACGATCTGTGAGAGCAGGGTGTCCGCGCCGATTTTGTCGGCACGCATGAGAAACGCGCCGGTCTGATTGATGGTTGCGCCGACGACGCGGTCACCAGTTGTCTTGCTAACAGGAGATGGCTCGCCGGTGATCATCGATTCGTCCACGGTGCTGCCGCCTTCGGTGATCACGCCGTCGAGAGGGATTTTCTCGCCGGGGCGGACGCGCAACAGATCGCCGATTTTCACCTCATCGAGCGGGATGTCCTCCTCGCGTCCACCCGTCACCCGCCGTGCGGTTTTCGCGGCGAGGCCTAGCAGCGCCTGGACGGCTTGGCCGGTCTTACTGCGGGCGCGTGCCTCCATCCATTGCCCCAAAATCACGAGGGCGACGATGACCGCCGCCGCTTCAAAGTAGAGCGCGACATGACCACCGTGACTCAGGGAGTGGGGAAAGAGGTGCGGCATCAGGACGGCCACCGTGCTGTAAAGCCACGCCGCGCCGACCCCGAGCGAGATCAGCGTGAACATGTTGAGGCTTTTGTGGAGATGGGACCGCCACGCCCTAACGAAAATGAATCCCCCGGGACCGGCCACGGCCGCGGTGGCGAGGATCATCTGCACCCAGCCGAACGTTTTCTCCGGCATCCAGTCGCGCACCCGTAGCGACGGAATCATTTCTCCCATGGCCAGGATGAACACCGGCAGCGCCAGCGCGGAGCTGATCCACAGCTTGCGTGTTAGGGAAACGAGTTCGTGATTGTCGTCCGCTTCATCGGCGGGTTGCACGGACTTGGGTTCAAGCGCCATTCCGCACTTCGGGCAATCGCCGGGATGGTCCTGTTCGATTTCAGGATGCATCGGGCAGGTGTAAACGGTGACGGTGGCGGGTTTCCACGCCGGATTTCGATCGAGGGCCATGCCGCATTTCGGGCAGTCGCCGGGTTTTTCGGATTCCACGCCGGGGCACATCGGGCAGAAATATTTCGCGCCGGACGATGGTTTCACATCGGCGTCGTGGGGTGGGTGTCCGGCATGGCAGCAGGATTTTTTCTTATCCGGCTCCGGAGCTTGGGGTTTGCAGCAGTCACTCATGGTATTGGTTTTCGTTTGGGTTGCGGCCTCCGATGAATTCGGCGATGGGGCAGCCTTTCAGGGCACCTTTCCCATCACATCGGGCGACGAGATTTCCCAGCGCGCTTTCCATGGCACGCAGGTCGCTGATTTTCTGACGGATCACGGCGAGCCGTGCTTCGGCGAAGTCACGGACCTTTTTCCGGGGTGTCCGGATGTTGTTAGTCAGATCGAGAATCTGCCTGATGTCCTGAAGGCTGAATCCCAGGTCCTGAGAGCGGCGGATGAACTGCAGCCGCTCCAAATCGCTTTCACGATACAAGCGGTATCCGGAGGCGCTGCGCTGGGGCTCTTCGATCAGTCCCTTCTGCTCGTAGAAACGCAGGGTTTCCGCGCCCACTCCCGCCGCTTTGGCCAATGCGGCGCGTGTCCATGTCGGTGGTGTTTTCTCTTTCACGGCATCACCTTAATCCTTGTAGTAAGATACAGGGTCAAGGGGTATTTTGCGGATGGGAAAATTGTTTGAAAATTCAGAGGGTTTTTGTGCCCGGCGGAGATATACCTTGAGGGGGCGATGAAAATCCGACCCGATCCGAACTGCAAACCTCATCGATTATGAAAACAAAAAGCATCCTTACCGCCGCCATCGTGTGCGCATTTGTCATGGGCAGTGTTCCCCGTGTCTTCGCCGAGGAGGCCAAGCCACCCGTGAAGGAAGTGAAACCCGAGGAGAAGAAGGAGGCGGTGAAGCCTTACAAACTCGATACCTGCATCGTCTCCGACGAGAAACTCGGCGAGATGGGTGATGCGTTCGTCTTCACCCACGAGGGCCAGGAAATCAAATTGTGCTGCAAGAAGTGCAAACAGAAATTCGACAAGGACCCCGCCACTTATCTCAAGAAGCTCGAAGGAAAATAACCGTCGTCGGGCTGCATGAGGGACGCCTTGCCTGTCGGCGGGCATTCTTCATTTTCACCCCGGTCATCCTTTTCTGAAAAGAAGATTGGAATAATCGCCCGCTGCGCTACTCTTACCCACGTGACCGTTTTGAAGTCCATCGTCGGCTTGTTTTTGGGACTGGTGATCCAGCTTTCCCAGATCCAACCGTGCGCTGCGGCGGACTCCAAGCTTCCCTGCCCGAATGTGGCGGCGAGCGTCCACGATTGCTGCAAGAGCAAAATGTCCTGCCCGTGCGCGAGTAAAAGTGAACAAGCGCCAACTCCGGCTCCCGCGATTCCGGCGACTGCCGATCTGAAGCTGGACGCTCCGAAACTCCGCGAGCTTGATTTCCTCGCCCTGTTTTTCCTTCCT
>JBDSNC010000258.1:0-40704 GCA_039915545.1 Luteolibacter sp. | reverse complement strand
AATCCAAATCGCGGACGCCCTGCGACTCTCGGATCCAAAATTGGCGACGCTCGCGATCGAGAAAGCGATCGAGAAAGGTGTGCCGGATGCTGCATTACCTGGAGCTGTTACTGTTGCCTTTCAACTGGGAAAGGATGACGCGGCAGGGCCTCTTATGGCGAAGATGGTAGCGACCGCCGATCAACCGGAGTCCCCCGTCAAGCTTTTGGGGATTAACGAAATCGTGGCAATTCACCAGGACCGGGCGCGGGCGGTCGATCAGTTCTTCTCCGCTTACCGAAAAGCGGAAGTGCCTTTGCACTTTGGTGCGGAACACCTGAATCCGGCCGTTCTGCAAATGCTGCTCGGGCAACCTCCAAACCGGTCAAGACTAGATCCCGATGGAATCCTGATTCGGAGCGGGACCCAACCAGTGAGAGAATGCGAGATCGCCGCAGGGGAACTTTTCATGGACCTAACTGCTCTACTGGTGGCGGATCAGGCGGGAGTCCTTGATCTCGCAGAAATGACATTTTCGCCGATCCTGGTATCCCCCCACTCGATTACCAGCCTGCGTGAAGCAGCAGCGTCAATTGCGTCGAGCCAGCCGTCGGTGGAAGATTCCGTCCGGCAGACTCTGGCACTCATTGAAGAGGGACGTATTCAAGTGGATGAGAACGTGGAATCTCCACAAGAAGCAAAAACATCCGACGAGGGCCTGTCTCCAGTTGCTAACTGGATCTGTAGGTTGAGTGGCCTTGACCCGGAGAATATTGGAACGAAATCGGAACAGACGTCTCCGCAAGTGATTTTGACGGATCAACTCGCGGCGATGCTTCGATTTAAGGAAACCATTTCTGGAGATGCAAAGAATCCGGGAGCCACACTTTCCGACCCTGCAAAAACGCGCGAGCAAGGCCCCTTCCCTTCTGATGGAGACGTAATCATCCTGGAATCAGGAGCGGCCCAGAAGCTTGCTGGAGACGGAGTGTTAGCGGCGACCGCGAATAAATTCGTTCTGAGAATTGCGACCTCCGAGCGCGGGAATCTTCTTAGACGGAAAGCTGAATCTGTTTTGAGGATTAGCAATGGAAAGCGAATGATGCTGCTTGCGGAGAGAATTCATCGGGGATCATCCGATGGAACCTATCGTTTCATTACCCGGGATGATGAAATTTCCAGACCGCCCGGCGAGGCCCTCCCGGATGCATGCACAATGGCACTCTACGACATGAGTCTCGCTCACAAGCAGGGAGCGAAGTTCGTCTGGTGCGACGATCGTTTCGTCAATGCCTTCACGGAGTTCGAATCCGGCGGGACCATTATAGGCATATCAGAGATTCTCACACTTCTCAGGAATCGACTGCTGCTGCCAAAAGAGGCCTTTTTTAAAGTTCTCGCCAAACTGCGAGCCGCGAACTTCCGCTACCTTCCCATTAGTACAGAGGAGATCCTATGGTGTCTAGGGCAGGCCGTGGTCTCCGAGAACAGTATAACAGAAGGCGATGCCTTAAAGAATCTCCGCCGCTATGTAGCTCGTTGTATTCTTGATGCCAAGTGGTTCAAGCCACCACACGGCGGTTCGCCGGAAAAGTCCCTGATGGAATACCGTTGGATCCTCGATTTCTATCAGGCCAGCGTCGGAGCGGTAGTGGGCCTGTGGCGCGACGCCGCCGCCAGCGAGAAAGATCGGCTGTTCAAGTGCGACTACCTGATGCACTCATTTTTTTCGCCCCTTCCGGCGGCTATGGAAATTGGAGGAGTCACACAAGATCAGCATTTCAGGGTCTATGGATTGGCTTGCACTGTCGCTACTTTGCTTTCGCAAGGATTTGATCTCGACTGGGGAAAGGGGCAGGATCCGGATCTGCGGAAACACCGACGCGCCAGATTCAACGATTGGGTTGAATCACGGTATTTGAAGCCTTTAGCAGACGTGGAACCGGCCCTAATCGAATCATTGGTCAAGATCGAGTCCGAGGGATTTGAGGACCTTCGCAAGTCGTTTGGCGGACCTGAGGAGAAAGCGACCAAACTGTGCTTGATCAGTGCGATTATCGATCTTCCGGAAACGGTGAAAGGCAAAATCGAGTTTCGGCCAGCATTCCGCGATTGGCTCGGCATCAAAAAAGGAGAGTGGCAAGTAATGATCGGCGGGGTGACTCTCAATGCGCGAGCGTTGTGGAGGGCAATCGCTCGCGCGGCTGAATCAGGAGAGGGAAAAGTCAAAGAAGTCGATGGACAGAGAATCGCCGTCTTTTCCAAGCTCGAAAAATGGCACCCATCAAAGAAACTGCACATTGCGGCAGAATGGTTGCCACCCAAAGGCCGCTTCACTCATGATGCCCTGCCCGTCATCACCCTAAGCCGGGAAAATATCAGAAAAATTGTTGGGAAGAGAACAGACTGGTTCGATGTGTCACCGAAAGAGCGTTCCCAGATGATTCGTAGGATCTCAGTCGAACGAGACCCCGCCACGAGAGTTGAAAAATTCCTTGAGGGACGTGGCAACTCGCTTGAGTGGCTCTACTCAAGCATCGGAGTCGGACTCAAAACGCGGAAGGACCTGACTACCGACGATTTACTACCGCCCACGTTGCAGTCGCTTGGCAATCATCTCCGGTTATCGAAGATGGAGCTATCCAGAGGCAATTTTGATTTGGAGGCTTGCGCCGAGCGCCTGATTGCCGATGTGGGGCTTGCCAAGGCAGCGCAGCGATTCATTCAATTGCCGATCCCGCTGCCAAAGGCCCTGTTAAAAGAGATCAAGTCATGTAGCGGGGCGAAACGAAAATACGTGCTCGCCAGGATTGAGCGCAAGACAAAACACCCGCTTGGCTTAATCCAAGTGGCTCACCTTTGCGCGGAGATTGAACCGATCGAGTCCGGATCGATGCTCCGTGCATCCGCGTTAGTCACAAAGGCCCTTGGAACAAAGGACGGATTCGATTCTTGGATCTTCTATCAGAAGGTATTGAATTGGTCATCCAGGGTTTTCAGTTCGATCGCTCGATTCCGTGACGCTGACCAACGGCTCCAACTGTTGTTTTGCTGGCTTCATGCAGGCCGGGTGGCGAACTTGTTTATCGGCACAAATCTTGATTTGAAAAAGTGCGGAGACGCCTTTGACCACGGCGCTCGCACATTTGGATTTGATGTGGGTGCGTGGGACTCAAAACATTGGGACGATTGCATGCATCCAAGATTTGCCCAACGTTGCCCTGTCTTGATCTCGGCCCTTGCTTCGATTGTCGGACAGCTTCCTACAGACAGCGCTGCCGACCTACGTGCGAACACCATCTACGGACGCGCCAACGATACCGAGCGGGATCTTTCTGATGGGCTGCTGCTGAGAGACCGTACGTTGATGCGGAATGGTCTGGGTTCATTCCTTGGAGGAAGGGATTGCCCGAACGTCAGAGAAGCTTTGACAGAAGATTTGAATGTTCTCATGGAGACCGCAGATCCAGCCGTGCTATGGCCCGCAGCTCTTGATAGAATTGAGGAGGATCCAACAGCCACTGAGGCTTGGAGCCTTTTGACTGTGATCCTTTGGGATCTCCCGATCCCTGAAGATGCCGAGCGGCGATTACGTGCTTTGACCGGGTTACCGGAATTTGAAGAAGTGCTGGATTCCTTGCCTGACAGAGGTGCCCCGATCCTGCAATTCGTGACCGCCCGGACGAGGCTTGATATCAACCAGAATTTCACCACACGAGTCGAAGATTTAGTTGCCTGCCGTCTGCACGCCCTCTCACGGTCAAACAGTAGCGATTTCAAACGAAGCGATGCCGCTCATCTGGCTAGCTGCTACGTCGGAATGTCGGTGGTACCAGGCAATGAGGAGGCTACGTATGCGCAATTTTTCAAGCTCTTGGCCGGTATGATTCATTCGTGGCCAGCAAGCGGAGCGATCTTTGGGCCGCCGACTTGGTCGTGGCCAAATCGGTGGCCGATGAGCCGACAGTTGGGCTTTTGGGAGTTTGAGTTGACCCGCCGCGCAGCCGAGTAATTCAAACCAGACTGTGAATTCATGAATATCTACCTCATCTGTCCAACCCTCGCCGGAACCAACCAAGCATGACCTACCATTTCCGATCATGGCCGCCGACGCAGGAAGACATTCTGCAATTAGTGGATTCCGCAGTCCCGGAGGGGCCGTGCCTGGATTTCAAAGAAAAGTTTATCACTCCAGAAAAACTTCGCGAAAGAATCTGTGCATTTGCGAACGCATCGGGCGGTGAATTTGTGTTCGGCATCGCCGAACTCAAAGGTGTTGCCGGAGCCATCACCCCAATAACCCTCGATACAGCACCTGACCGGAAGGAAATTAATATCCGGGAAATCATCAGGACTGGTATTTACCCACAGGTCTCCGGCGTCCAAATCGAGATAATCCCAATCGAAACCGAAAATGCCGTCGGGCACATCGTGGTAATTCGAATTCCAAAAAGCGGGAGCGGACCACACATGGTCACAGAAAAAAAGCTCATTTACACGCGGGAAAGCACCCAAAGTCGGCCCATGGAATACCACGAACTCCGAAAAGCCTTCCTTGGGACCGAGGAACAGGCACAACGCTTACGCCAATTCCGTAAAGAACGATGCGAGTCCATTTTCAACCGGGATACCCCCGTACAAATGGAATTCAAACGAAGCATCATCACCCACGTCATGCCCATGGACGCACTGGCTGGCGGCCGACGCTTTTCGGCAACCACGCTCAAGGAGGCAATGAAGTTGGCGTCTCCTCCTCTCAGCCGGGATACTGGGTATAACACCAGAGTCGACGCTGATGGAGTCTTCCAGACTTACACCAAAGGCACGAAGCCCTATCACGGCATGACATACGTGCATGTCTCTCATTCCGGAATCGTCGAAACAGCAAACTGCCAAACAATGGCACGGTCTCTCGAAAGGGGAAAAATTCCCCACAGCTTCGTTGATCAGGATATTGGCTCCGCAGTCCAACAATCGGCCGGGATACTCGATAGGCTTGGGATTGAACCCCCATATATCGTCTTCCTCTCTCTTCTCGACATGGAAAATGCATATTCCGACGTTCTTGACGAACCGGATCCATGCCGGAGTTCCTCTCTTTTCGCCCACGAATTCGCCTTGGATCATATCCCCGAAACTTCCGAGGCAGCCGCTCAGTCCATCCGGCCCGCACTCGATAACCTCGCCAATGGCTTTGGCTTGGTGGTTTCGCCCTCATTCGCAGAGGACGGGAGCTGGCAGTTCTACCATGGCCGCTGAAACACAAAATCCAAAGTCTGTGAAAATACCTGAGTCCGAATTCACTTCAGAAAAACCAGAACCGACGGTTCCCGTTCTGACGCTAAGCTACGACCGCTCGATCAACTACGCTTTCCAGCAGAATGCGATTCCGGTGGTCAAGGAACTGCATTTTAAGAACGACGCCACGCCGCGCAAGGATCTCGTGATCCGAGTCACGACGGAGCCGACGTTTGCGGCTCCGGTGGAGATTCGCCTGCAAGGCATTGATGCGGAGGGAGAATTCCGGAGGGCACCACTGGATCTCAAACTCAGTCACGATTACCTCGCCGGGCTGAATGAGAAGGTCTCGGGTTGGCTGAAGGTGGAAGTGGTCGATGGTGACACGGTGATTCAGTCGCTCACGGAACCGATCACCCTTCTGGCGAGAAATGAATGGTGTGGCTTGGTGGCGTTGCCGGAAATTCTTGCCGCGTTCGTTCTGCCCAATGATCCGGCGGTGATGGGCATTCTCGGCCGCGCCTCCGAACTTCTCCAGCAATCCACCGGACGTTCCGCGCTCAATGGCTATCAGGACAAAAGCCGCAAACGTGCCTGGGAGCAGGTTGCCGCCATTTACAAGGCGGTTGGTAACCTCGGCATTCGATACATCAATCCGCCTGCCAGCTTCGAAACATCCGGGCAGAAGGTCCGTTTTCCATCGGACATTATTTCCCAGCGTTTCGGCACCTGCCTTGATCTTGCCCTGTTGGTCGCAGCCTGTTGTGAGCAGGCAGGCTTGGGTCCTTTTGTCTTCATCCACGAAGGGCATGCCTATTCGGGCTGTTGGTTGGAGGAACGCAGCCTGCCCGAGCCAGCGGGAGACGATTTGCAATACATCCGCAAACTCGTGGCGGACAACTTCCTTACGGTTTTCGAGACCACGACTCTCGCCGACGAGAACCCCGGCACGCTCAATGATGCCGAGTTGCTTGCCCAAGGCCATCTGCACACCCAGAAGCCGTTCCGTCTTGCGCTGGATGTTCATCGTTCCCGCACCGCGCGCATCCATCCTTTGCCCATTCCAGGACAGGTGCCGACGAATGGAAGCAGCACCAATGGCGGCAGTCGCACTTCAACCACTACGGGCATCGGTGAACGTGAGTTTGCCGAGCCGACGGAAGTGGATCTATCCGCTCCGATCAAATCCGGCACACGTATTGATCTGTGGAAAAGTCGCCTGTTGGACCTGAGCCTGCGCAACCGGCTCCTGAATTTCCGCGAAACCAAGTCCACCATCCGCATCCTGTCGGCCGAGCCCGAGCATGTGGAGGACGAACTGGCGGCAGAACGTGAACTCACGCTCCGTCCCAAGCCCAAGCTGATGAGTGAGGACGATCCCCGTAATGCGGTCACCTACACGCAGGAGCAACGGGTGGATGCGCTCGCCGGTCATTTGCGGGACGAACTGAGTCATGGCCGGCTTCATACCAGCCTCGACGAATCGGAGCACGCACGACGGCTGACGGAACTCTATCGAGCCGCCAAAAACGCATTGGAAGAGAACGGCACCAACACGCTTTTCGCCGCCGTCGGCATTCTCGAATGGCGGGAGACCGAGCACAGCGACCGGGTGCATCGGGCACCGTTGTTGCTGGTGCCGGTGGAACTGAAGCGGAAGTCGGTGCTCGAAGGTTTTTCTCTGCGCCGCATTGATGAGGAGACGCGACTCAACGTGACCCTCATGGAAATGCTCCGGCAGAATTTCAGGAAGGAAGTTCCAGGGCTTGATCCTCTCCCCGAAGATGACAAGGGGGTGAACGTCAGCCGAGTGTTGCAGATTTTCCGTGATGCCGTCCGGGATCTTGTCGGCTGGGAGGTAAAGACGGAAGTTTGGTTGGGGCAGTTTTCGTTCACGAAGTTCCTGCTGTGGAAGGATCTCTCCGACCGGCTCGAAGATCTCACGCGCAACCGGATCGTCCACCACCTCATCCACGACGCCGGCACACCGATTTCCAATCCTTCGGAAGACATCAGGCCGCCGCAGCTCGATGACCGGTTCCACCCTCGGGAAATCCTCTGCCCGCGCAGTGCCGACTCATCACAGTTAGCCGCCGTGATGGCGGCAGCCGCGGGTCATGATTTCGTTCTCGAAGGCCCGCCCGGCACCGGAAAGTCCCAGACGATCACCAACATTATCGCGCACTGTCTCTCGCAGGGAAAACGTGTGCTTTTCGTAGCGGAGAAGCGCGCCGCACTCGAGGTGGTTCATCGCCGCTTGCGTGAGGATGGACTGGAGCCGTTCTGTTTGGAGTTGCACTCCAACAAGACGGGCAAGGCGGATGTCCTCGCCCAGTTCGACCGGAGTTTAAAACTCATTTCCGATGAGGGCGCACCGGATTGGGAACGGCAGACAGCCGAACTCGAACGACTGCGATCCACTTTAAACACCTACACCCGGACGCTTCACCGCCGCCATGCTTGTGGACTCAGCGCGTTCCGTTGCCTGGATTACATCCTTCCACGGCAGGCGGAGTCCACCGTAAGGCTAAATGAATGGGATGCCATCCTCGACACTTCCGCCGACACCCTCGAACGGGCGCGCCTCCTCTCGCGGCAGATGCAGGAACGCTCAAGGCCGCTGGTCCCACTTGCCAATCATCTTCTAGCTCCACTGGCCTGTGAGGAATGGTCGCCGGCATGGGCGGAGCGGACGTTTGACCGAATCGGCGAACTGGGTGCATTGACCACGACAGCCATCGCGGCCACACGTGACCTACAGGCTTGGCTGCATCACACCGGTTCCACTTCGTCGGCAGATTTGGCAAAGCTGCTCGCGTTGGTCGAAAGCCTGCTCGCTCCGGAACCTGTGGGGCCAGCTTTCGCCACGACTCCATGGAATCAGTTGTCCGCTGATTTGCATGAGTGGATTGCCTTAGTGAAAGAACGCGGCGAGCTGCGGACCACACTGGCCAAATTGCATGCGCCACAATCGCCAGAGACCGTTGCCATGCCGTGTGAGGGGTGGACTCCGAATGAGGCGGATGAGATCTTCAAACGTGGACGGGAGCTTGAAACCCTGCTCAAAAATGCCTCGGATTCGGCAAGCGACATGCATGCGTGGATTCAGGCACCCAGCCCCACCGCTTCCCGGGAACACCTGCTGCATCTCAACGACCTGGTGGACAGTTTGCTTGCTCCATCGGATGTAGGAGCACCGTTTGCCACTTCCACGTGGCAGGAGTGGGTCGGGGATTTTGACCGATGGATTTCACTGGTGCGGGAGCGCGTGGATTTGCGGGCCAGGCTCAAGGGATATGATGAGGGTAAGCTGCTCGCACTCGATCTCGATATTCTCGATCAAAAGTGGCAATCCGCGCAAACAGCGTGGTTCGTTCCAAAATGGCTTAAAACCGGTTACGTCCGTCGTCATCTTCGCACCGCACGCCCGGACCAGATGCGGCCGGATGTCACCACCTTCGGGATTGTGTTGCCGGCGGCGCTCCGGCTCCGTGCCATCAATGGAGAACTCGCGGCGGCGAGACCCCAAGCAGAATCCCTGCTTGGGCCGACTTGGAAAAGCGGTGAGCCAGAAACCGACGCCTTGGTGAAATCGCGCATCTGGGGGGAAACCCTTCATGAACAACTGGCTGTGGTGTCGGCAGGCGACCCGGCGTGGTTGGAGCACTTTCGTAGCCACGTCGCCCAACTTTTAAGCAGCGGCCCGGTTAGTTACGGACCAGGAACGACAGTCGGAAATCGGATCTCCAACTATCGCGAGGCACTTTCGAAATTCGATGAAGCTCGCGACGCTCTGGTGGAGGTGGCTGTATTGAATCAGGATTTCTTAAATTCTGCTGGGAATCATCTCCAAGTAGTGGGCGCGACGCTTTCCGAATTCTTGCAATCCGGGCCACGATTGCGGGCGATTAACCTCCACCTCGCCGGTGCAGCCTCAACAGCCCAAGAGTGCCTCGGCGTGATTTGGGCAAAGGGTGAGCCACACGCCGAAGCGATAAGCAAAGCCGCGGCATGGGGTGAACCGCTTCACGCCCGCATGCTGGCATTTGCCGGTGACGACATCGCCTGGCTTGGGCAACTGCGGCAACTCCTTTCCAGCCTCTTCGCCGAGGGGCCGGAAGTTTATGCCGCTGGCACAAGTATCGGGAACCGACTGACACAATACCGGGATGGATTGCTCGCTTTCCGTCCGGCATTGGATTCCTTCGCCACCGATGTCCGCCTCCGCCGCGAGTGCGTGGACACCACGTCGGATCACCTTGCTGCGGTCCTTGCATTGACCGCGCGCATCACCAGTGGTTGGCCAAGCATCCGTGACTGGTGTTCCTGGCAAAAGGCCCGTCAGGAAGGAATGACGATGGGACTCGCACAGGTGATTTCCGAGCTCGAATCCCCAGATGGACATGCCATCAGCTTGCCTGAATTATTCGAGCGCAGTTTCCGCCGAGCCCTGCTCTACGCTATCATTGAATTGGAACCCGCTTTGCGTGACTTCTTCGGCAGGGAACACAACGAACTCATCGTGCGTTTCCGTGAGTTGGATAAAAAACTGGGGACTCTTTCCCGCGATCTCATCCGGGCACGTCTCACCGCCGGCATTCCCCGAGACCAAGGCTTCGACGATATCCCGAAGGCCGAAATCGGTCTTCTGCGGAAAGAAATCGCCAAGCGCATGCGCCACATCCCGGTACGCCAGCTTCTCAACCGCATACCAACACTGCTGCCCCGGCTCAAGCCTTGTGTCCTGATGAGTCCCCTATCCGTTGCCCAGTATCTGGACGCATCGCACGAAACCTTTGATGTGGTGATTTTCGACGAAGCCTCGCAGATTCCCGTCTGGGACGCAATCGGTGCCATCGCTCGCGGCAAGCAACTCATAGTGGTGGGTGATCCCAAACAGCTCCCGCCGACCAACTTCTTCAGCAGCGGTAGTAACGATGACGACGATCTGACGCCCGAAGAGCACAAAGATTTGGAAAGCATCCTGGATGAACTGATGACCAATGGCCTGCGGCACAAGCGCCTCCAATGGCACTACCGCAGCCGTCACGAAGGATTGATCACTTTCAGCAACCGGCAATATTACGACAACGAGCTTCTCACCTTCCCGTCGCCGGAAATGGCGCATGGAGGCGTTCGGTTCCGTCACCTGCCAGGGGCGCGTTACGACAAAGGGAAATCACGCACCAACCGTGGCGAGGCGGATGCATTGGTTCAGGAACTTGTCTCCCGTTTATTAAACGAAAAGGGACCTCGCCGGTCATACGGCGTCGTCACCTTCAGCCAAGCCCAGCAGCAACTCGTGGAGAATCTGCTGGATGAGGAGCGACGCAAGCATCCTGAAATCGAGCACCATTTCGGCGACGAGCCACCGGTGGAAGGAGAGTCCGTATTCGTAAAGAACTTGGAAAACGTCCAAGGCGATGAACGGGATGTCATTCTGTTTTCCATTTGCTACGGTCCCGACGAATCCGGAAAGATATCGATGAACTTCGGCCCCCTCAATCGTGATGGCGGTGAGCGCCGGCTCAACGTGGCCGTCACGCGGGCCAAACATGAAGTTCTCGTTTTCAGCGGACTGCGCGGCGATCAGATCGATCTCACCCGCACCCGGGCACGCGGCGTGCGGGATCTCAAGTATTTCCTGGATTTCGCTGAGCGAGGTCCTGTGGCGCTGATTGCAGCAAATAATGCCTCAGCAAATGCAGATCCAGACTCTGAATTCGAAAAACTGGTCGCGAACCGAATTCGTGCCGCCGGCTACGACGTTCACTATCAAGTCGGCTGCTCGGGCTACCGGATTGATTTAGCCGTTGTTGATCCGTCTGCGTCAGGACGTTACCTACTCGGAGTCGAGTGCGATGGGGCTACCTACCACCGCGCGGCCACAGCTCGGGATCGTGACAAACTTCGCCAACTCATCCTTGAAGATCTGGGGTGGAAACTCCACCGCATCTGGTCAACCGATTGGTGGCACAATGCCAGTTCCGAAATGGAAAAACTGTTGTCGGTTTTGGAAACTCTGAAGAATGACGCCCAAACGAAGCCAGCGGAGGACGAAGAGGTCCTTGGAATGCCACTTGTTGAAATACCAAGCGAGAAATTACCGGAGAGTGATCTGCTGGTAGGATCACAATTACCTGCGCCAGAACGTCAAATCACAGCGACAGCGGGAGTGTATCGAATTGCGGATTTCACGGGGCTCCCGGAAATCATCCGCCCGGAGCACTTTTACAGTGAGGGTTACGATGCCACTCTCTCGGATTTGATTTCCCATGTGGTCCAAACCGAGTCTCCGATACAGGATGGCTTGCTGGTCCAAAGAATCGCCAGGGCACACGGGTTTCAAAAATCCGGGCACTTGATTCGTGATCGCGTTCTCAAAATCGCCGGCCGAAATCACCACCTTCAGATGGACCCCATTGGAGGAACATTCATTTGGCCCGCTGCCGAGGCCCCTGGAGCGTGGCGCAGCTACCGGAGATCGATATCCGACGACCAAACCCGGAAGATTGAGGAGATCCCATCCGAAGAAATCAGTGCTGCATTTGCTGTCAGCACGGGGGCGGATCTTCCTTCTGAAGTCGCGCGCTTGTTTGGTATTCGGCGACTCACGTCAGGTATCAGGGAAAGGATTGAAGCCGTGGCAACGCTAATGAAGGAACGAACTTGATCTGGTCGCATCGAGCAATCCGGAGCTTGAGATGGGATGGTTGCACCAGCAGATGCGCGACGACCGCCACGGCTGCCGTCGTGAGGCCGACTGAAACAATGGCGAGGCTGAGAACCGGAATCCAGTTGTCCTTCAGATCGCGGAGTGAGGCATCGTAGGCCGCATCCAGCAGGACCGGCGCGACGAATAGCGCCAATGCCAGTTCCGGCTGGAGAGTGAACGTCGGCATGCCCGGAACCACCGCCAGCAGCACTCCTCCGAGCGCGAGGAAGATCGGATAGGGAGCGCCGATGCGCCGCGCCAGCGCAGCCAGGACGACGGCGGCTGTGAAGAGGATAAGGATCAGTTCAAGCGCTTCCATACATTTGATTTTTCAGGCTTTGTGAACACCCACGCCCCGCACTTCCCAGTGGCTGCTGCGCCGGGTTGACCTGCAATGGTGTTGATCGCTTATTGTTCCTCCGTGAGTGCCAGCAGGTCTTCATTGAGCCGCGCTCCATGGAGGGTGATGCCAGCGAGGGCGTCATCGATTTGCTTCAAGTCCTCTGCATTCATTTCGAGATCGAGTGATGCAAGATTCTCATCCAAGTATTCGATCTTATCCATTCCCTGGATGGGAACGATCCATGGCTTCTGGGCGAGCAACCAAGCGAGCGCGATCTGCACCGGACTGGCCTTCTTTTTTCTCGCCATCCCCACGAGCATTTCGATGAGCGGCATGTTCGTCTTGATCGCTTCTGGAGTGAAACGAGGGAAGGTGGCGCGAAGGTCCGTGGTGGCATCGAACGTGGTGTCCGTGGTGATTTTTCCTGTAAGAAATCCCGTTCCTAACGGCGCCCACGGGACAAATCCGATTCCCATCTCCTCACACAAGGGCAGCACGTTGGCTTCCGGCTCCCTTGCCCATAGTGAATATTGATTCTCAACCACCGCGACAGGATGCACGGCGTGTGCTATCCGAATCGAGTTCGCGCCCGCTTCCGAGAGGCCGAGATATTTGACCTTTCCCTCATGAATCAACTGCTTGACCGTTCCGGCCACGTCTTCCATCGGCACATCGGGATCGACGCGGTGCTGATACAAGATATCGATGACGTCCGTCTTGAATCGCTTCAGGGAGGCCTCGACGGCTTCGCGAATCCGCTCCGGGCGGCTATCCACGCCAACAACCTGGCCATCCACGAGCTTGAATCCGAATTTGGAGGCAATGATTACCTTGTCGCGGAAAGGAGCAACGGCCTCCCCGACGAGTTCCTCATTCACATAGGGGCCATAGGCTTCGGCGGTATCGAAAAAGTTGATGCCTTTTTCATACGCTGCCCGGATGACGGCGATCCCTTCGGAGGTCTCTCTCGCCGGGCCCGTGCCGAAGCTCAGGTTCATGCAGCCGAGGCCGATGGCTGAGACTTCAAGTCCGCTGTTTCCGAGTGATCTGTGTTTCATGTCACCCGCAAGATGACACCTTTGCTGGCGGTCGTCTCACGGGTTCCTGCTCGGGCTGTCGGGATCTTGCTGCGAAAAATTGAGCAGCCCCCCAACAGGCGAAGCCTCGCCAAAAATGCTCGTGGACTTGAGGTATTCATTCATACCTTCGCCTTGTGACCCAACCATTGCTGCCAGCAAAACGACTATCTCCCCGTGGCCAGAGCATTGGCGAGCTGCGGTGATTCCCATCCTCGAACGCGGCGATTGACTCACCGTTCTGCTCCAGTGCGGCGAGAAAACCCTCTCTCACTGGGAAAACGGCCACGGCCACCCGACCGGTCTCTCCAACACCATCCTGCGCCTGCTTGATGAGGCGGCACGAACCGTCTTCTTGGCACGGGAGTCGGGCGAGCAGCGGGAGGTGGGCGATGGAACCCGCGAAGAAGGGGCTTGATGTGAAGCGGCTAGGTCCGACCCATTTTCGAGATTGCATCGTCTCACGGCATCGAGCGTGCCTGAGCATTGCAACTATTGCTCAAATTGTTCACGATCCCAGCGATGTATCTCGCCCAAATAGAAATCACAAATTTCCGGCAATTCGGAAATCCAGAACCAAGCTTTTCCCTCACTCTCCAGAAGGGTGTCACGGCACTGGTGGGTGAGAATGATTCCGGGAAAACTGCCATTGTCGATGCCATCCGTCACGTTCTTCTGACAAGGGATCAGGACTACATGCGATTGCAGCCTGAAGACTTCCACATCCAGCTCGACGGCCATCAGGCGACCGAGATTACGATTCGTCTGAAGATCGCCGGCCTTAGCCTGCACGACCAGGCGTCACTGATTGAATACCTCGTCTATGAGGGGTCAAACCCGGTTCTATATATCCATTGGTCAGCGCGCCGCCTTAGCGATCTGCCCGGAAGCCGGCGATGGGTGGAGGTGGTAATTCGCTCGGGGCCTGACGGTAGCGGTCCCGCTTTGGACTCCTCGATCCGGCAACTTCTCGCGACTGCCTATTTGCGCCCCCTGCGGGATGCCGAGAGGGAAATGTCTTCAGGGCGCGGATCACGGCTCTCCCAAATCCTGAGCAACTTTAGCGCCATGCAGCAGGGATCTGCTTTCGACAAAGATTCCCCTCCCGCCACTGCCGAACAAGCCAGCGAACTCAGCCTTGCCGGAATTGCCGACTACTTGCGACACTTGGTGGGCCAACACTCCGGAGTTGGCAGCGCCCAAAATGAAATCAACAGCGCTTACCTCGCTCCTCTTTCCCTGACTGGCGAGAATCTGAAGGGTAAAATCAGCTTCTCCGAAGGCGGCACCGAAGCTGCGAGGTATCGTCAGATCCTTGAACGTCTGGAGCTCGAACTACTCGAAGGAACCAGCGGAGAGGCGCGCGGCAAATACGGGCTGGGATCGAACAACCTCCTGTTCATGGCTTGCGAGCTGTTGCTACTCGGCAAGGAAAACGAAGGATTGCCACTCCTGTTAATCGAAGAACCCGAGGCACATCTTCATCCCCAGCGGCAGCTTCAGCTCATGGAGTTCCTTGAGGTTGCGAGCAAACCGAGTCCGGCTGGAGACAACCGACCAGTCCAGGTGATCGTAACGACTCACAGCCCGAATCTCGCATCCAAGATCCCGCTGAAGAATCTGGTGATTCTCCAGAGACAGCGACCATTCTCCCTGGCCCCGCTGGAAACCGAACTTGACGAGGGCGACTATAAATTTCTGGAGCGCTTCCTCGATGTCACCAGGTCGAATCTCTTCTTTGCCAAGGGCCTGATCATCGTTGAGGGGGCCGGGGAATCGATTCTACTCCCGACCATCGCGAAGATCCTGGGGCGCGATTTGACGAAATACGGCGTTTCCATCGTCAACGTCAGCGGAACCGGATTGCGCCGGTACGCACGGATATTTCAGCGGAAGGATGCATCTAAAGGAGTGCTTTCGACCCGAGTAGCCTGTCTGGCCGACATGGATGTGATGCCGGACTGTGCTCCTCAGATACTCGAGATTGTTACAGGTGACGCCGATCCAAAATGGACCAACACGCGGCGGAAATGGAAAGCGAAGCGAGATTTCGGGACCACCCCAGAAGAGCAAAAGACCGGCTTGGCTGAACGCAAAACTCGCCTAGGCGCTTCTGATTCACAAGGGGTGAAGACCTTCGTCGCCGATGAATGGACGTTGGAATACGATCTCGCCTTCGCCGGATTACACGAGGAGGTCTTCATCGCGGCGAACCTGGCTGCAAACGATGATGCGCTCAACGAGGAGAAAAAGACTCAACAGGAGGTAGAGGCGGAGGCGAAAGCTGAATTGGAACCATGGAGGTCACTGCAAACTGATGAACTTGCGACCCGCGCTTTTGAACCCTACATCAGCAAGCGGGCCTCCAAGGCGATTGGCGCGCAATATTTGGCGAAGCTCCTGTCGGAGCGATTCAAGAAAGGCGAGATCGATGCGGATGGACTGAAAGCGGTGCTACCAGCTTACATCTACGAGGCGATTCACTATGTGACCGAGCCCCCGACACCACCTGCACCACCTGCACCACCTGCACCACCTGCACCACCTGCACCACCTGCACCACCTGCACCACCTGCACCACCTGCCACCGAAAACTCATCACCCTTGTCATGATCAAGGATCTGATTGAGCCGGTAACGGACGGTGACATCGAGTGGGTATCCGGGCTTCTGAAGCTCCGGCCCCTAGACGCACCCCGGAAGGAGTTTCTGCAGGGCCTTGTTACGACCGATGTTTCCGCCTGTCCGGGCAGCGGGAAGACCACCCTTGCTGTCGCGAAACTCGCAATTCTCGCGAGGAAGTGGAAAAGCCTTTCGCAAGGGGTCTGCATTCTATCCCACACCAATGTCGCCAAGGATGAAATCAAGGTGCGATTGGGGCACACCATCGAAGGCCAACGCCTGTTGCGCTACCCGCACTGCATCGAGACCATCCATGGTTTCGTGAACCGGTTTCTCACGACTCCATGGCTTCATTCAGCCGGCCGACCCCTGTCCGTGATCGACAATGACGTCACCGCGGCAGCGCGAAGAAAGCATTTATCTCGAGGCGATTTTCGCACCTTGAGTGGTTTTCTTTCAAGGAAGTACAAGAGCTTTGAAGGCCTGCGGCTCGGCTCGGCGGATTTTCAGAACCCTTTGGTCGGGACTGATTTTCCCAGTGGATCGCATACCCCGATGTACAAATTGGCGGCCTCGGCCCTACGCCACGCAGCTGAGGAGGGCTATTTTTGCTACGATGAAATCTTCACTCTCGCGGAGGCGATGCTCACCCAGCATCCCGCGCTGGCATCCGTCCTCGCCCATCGTTTTCCATTCGTTCTCGTCGATGAAATGCAGGACACCTCGGAGCAGCAGGACAGCTTCCTGCGAAGGATATTCCCCCGCGATAGCGACTCAGTCTGCATCCAAAGAGTCGGAGATCCGAACCAGGCTATTTTCGAGGAGATGGCACCGAACACCACCGACCCGTTTCCGGATCCTCAACGTTGCATTCACATTTCGAACAGCTTCAGGTTCGACTCTTCCATCGCAACTATCGCCTCCGGATTCGCGCGCTCCCCAATAAAGCCGACAGGTCTGCAAGGGTTGAGATTGGTGGAGGCTTCCGCGCTCGATCACAGAATCTTCTTGTTTCCGGATGATGACACGTCAGGCGTTCTCCCTGCCTTTGGCAGGCATGTGATCACCTCACTTCCAGCGGGTCAAATCGGGGGGGCGCTGGTCACTGCGGTTGGTGGCGTCCACAAGGCTTACGAAGACGTCCCGCCGGGACACAAACACTACCCGAAGACCGTCTCCCACTACTGGCAACCCTACACCGCTGGGGCCAACCGGCCTGCGCGCCCGGCGTGCCTGGTCGAATATTTCCATGCTGCACAAACTCTCGCCACAAACTCCGGAGAGCTAGCCGCGTGTGTCGACCAAGTGGCGGGTGGACTGATACGCCTCTGCTCTGTTTCCGGGGGGAAGCCTGACCGGCGGTTGCACTCGCGACCCCATCTTCAGCTCACCCGCCTTCTTGCCAGCGATAAGAATGCGAATCTCACTTATCGAGACCTCATCACGCGGTTGCTGCTCGCTCGGGAGACCCTTTCCAGCAGCACTTGGGATGAGTTCACTGCAATCTCACTTAAAATAGCGGCCTTTCTGGGCGCTCCGGAAACGCCTCCGGCTTCTGCATTGAAGGGTTTCCTCACTTGGGCAGAATCAGGCCCACTAATTGCCCCCGGCCTCACTGCGGATCCCAATGTGTATTGCCATCAAGAAGGAGATGTCCGGCTCGATATAAAACTGGGGTCAATCCATCAGGCGAAGGGACAAACACACTCCGCTACGCTAATTCTCGAAACGTTCCAAAATGCCCATTTTTTAAAAAGCCTTCTGCCGTGGCTGACCGGCGATAACCAAAACGGGACAAGGTGCAACAGCGACGCAGCAGCCCAACGACTCCTTCTCATGTATGTCGCAATGACAAGGCCGACCGATCTTTTATGCCTAGCCATGCAAAAGGGTTCTTTGGGACCAGGCCAGAGGGCGGCCGTATCGGAAGATAAGCTTAAGGCCAAAGGCTGGAGCATTGAGCATCTTTGAGGGCTTTCCCTGGAGGCGTGGGAGGAAGCGGAATTACGGTCGTGGTTGGAGAGCCAAGGTAGCGCGGCCTCGCCGCAGGCAGCATGTCAAAGAAAGGCGAAAGCTGGATACCGAGAAGAGCCGGACTGGCTACACTTGGGCTGATCTTTCACGTTCATTGGGCATGCGCTCCCGGACGTCGGTTTCAAGATCATCGAACCGGGTGCGGATATCGGCTTCGACATCGCTGCGGAGTATGAGGAGGCGCGGCGGTTGCATGGTGGGCGGAAGTAATGCCACATTGAGCGCTGCCGCATGTGGGTTCCCCAGCCAGCAGAACCGATGAAAGTCATTTTTGCATTTGCCGTCCTGATCCTTCTCGCGTCGTGCGCACTCCCTCCGCATGACGATGCGCGCCCGGGGATCAATCGGGCAGAGGCGGCGGCCTTGAAGGAGAATTACTATTGGCGGCCGGGTGACCCGACGGCAGTTGGCGACGACGCCAGCCTAGAAGCCCTGATGCGCCGGAGCATCAATCCGGGATTGGATGGAGAGGGGGCCGAGTTGCAGATTTCGAGGGTGGCGGTTGCATTGGCGGAGGTGGGTGATGACCGGTTTTGCGCCGTGCTCTCGCGGCAGGAACCCGCGGAACAGAAGGAGGTCACAGATTCGATCTGTTACATGTGGAGGCACTACGAACTCAGGTATCCAAAGACCCGGGTGATCCACGCCAAGTTCAATTCCCAGCAAGAATCCAGCAACCCTCCAACCTTATGAGCTACATCATCGTCGATATTGAAGCCGATGGCCCGATCCCCGGCGATTACTCGATGATCAGCTTCGGGGCCGTGGTGGTGGAGCCGGGTCTGGAGCGCACCTTTTACGGCGAGCTGCGGCCGATTTCGGAAAAGTTCGTGCCCGAAGCGTTGGCGGTGAGCGGCTTCTCCCGCGAGCAGACGCTGGCGTTCCCGGAGCCGGAGGGAGTGATGCGGCGGTTCGCGGCGTGGGTGGCAGAGGTGGGTGCGGGGCGACCGATGTTCATTTCCGACAACAACGGTTTCGACTGGCAGTTTATCAACTGGTATTTCCACCACTTCACCGGAGCCAATCCCTTCGGTTTTTCGTCCACGAATCTGGGCAGTCTCTACAAGGGGCTTGTCCGCGACACCTCCAAGAACTTCAAGCACCTGCGGAAGACCCGCCACACCCACCAACCGGTGGATGACGCACGGGGGAATGCGGAGGCGCTGCTGGCGATGAGGGACGGGATGGAGCTGAAGATCCGGTTGTGAGGTCGCCGTTGCACATAACACCACTAACAACTCATACATGCGCCAGTTTGCCATCGGAGACATACACGGTTGCCTGACAGCACTCCAGGTGCTGGACCGCGAACTGGTGTTTGGCGAAGACGATACGGTCGTGACTTTGGGGGACTATGTGGATCGCGGTCCCGATTCGCGCGGGGTGATCGATTTCCTGCTCGGCCTGAGCAAGCGCTGCCAGCTGGTGTCACTTCGCGGGAACCACGAGATCATGATGCTGCGGGCACGCGACGACCGATCATCGCTGCTGAATTGGATCGCAGTCGGTGGTGATATGACACTCGGCTCCTACGGCGCGACCGGCTTCCAGGATGTCCCCGACGCTCACTGGGAGTTTCTGGAAGGCACCATTCGCTATCATGTGGCGGAACATGACTTCTTCGTTCACGCGAACGTCCGGCCCGACCTCTCGCTTGAAGACCAGCCCGACTTCAACTTGTTCTGGGAGCATCTCGACGGGGCGGTCAGTCCGCATGTCGCCGGGCGCAGGATGATCTGCGGCCACACCCGGCAGACATCGGGCCTGCCGTTGGATCTGGGCAATGCGGTCTGCATTGATACCAACGCTTGCGGCGGCGGGTGGCTTACCTGCCTGGAAACCGGCAGCGGAATCTATTGGCAGGCAAACCAGCAAGGGGACCTGCGACGAGGTTGCTTGAAACCAAGGACGCCCCCCGAGTGATGAGCGAGTCCTGTTGGTCGGTCTATATCATCCGCTGTGGCGACGGTTCGCTCTACACGGGGATCGCAACCGATGTGGAGAGGCGTGTCGGGGAGCACGTTTCGCAAGGGCCGAAGGCGGCAAAATATCTGCGCGGGCGGCTGCCGCTGGAGATTGTTTATCGGAGGGAGATCGGCAGCCGCTCGGAGGCGAGCAAGGAAGAGCTGAGGATCAAGCGGATGGGGGTGAAGGGGAAGATGGGGCTTGTGGATGGCTGGTAGCGGCGAGCGCTGCGCTCGCTGCCTGAAGTTGCTGTGGTTTGTTTCTAAAGCTGCTGGGGGACTTTTCCGCAGGGATCTTGCTTCCAATGAATAGTTTTCGACGCTCTTCTTGTGAAACCGTCACGTGTCGGTTTTCAACTTTCTCACACGCGACCGGATTGCGGGCGCAAGGTGTATAAAAAAAGGGGAGGCACCAGTTGTGGCACCTCCCCTGAACGCGGTTATGGATTTTTAGAACTGACGATCCTCATTGTCGTACCACCAGACCTGCTGGCACATCGCGTGATCAAGGCTGACCATCGGGTTGGCGGAGGACGGCGCTGTGCCTTCACTGTTTATCGCGTGCCACTGGCACCAATCGTCGAAAGATCCCGAAGAACCGAGAAATTCATGGATTTTCCGGGCATCCACGTCGCCGGGGCAGACGGGAACCAAACCTTGGAAGCGAAGCAGTGCATCGTCGGGGGACTCGTCGATGGGTCCTCCATGGAGGAAGCCGCCATCAGAAATCAGACGGGCCGTGACTGTGCCGGCGAAGTCTCCCGCCGACCGGGCAAGCTCTTCTGCCAGAATCAGAGGGATCAGGAAATCCCCGGCCTTTGAACCGCGAGGTTTCTGCAGACGATCGTAGGCCCAATCAGGGAAGTCACCCAACATCATGCCAAGGATCGAGGACTTGATGGTGTCGTTCGGAAGATAGAAACGGTAAAGCGTTTCATTGATCCAAGCCTCTAATGTCACGGTGATGTGGCTGCCCCACGACATCGCTTCGATGAAATCCTTCACCGCGTCGAAGCGGACGTAGGTCGCCACCGCGTCGTCGTGAGAGGCCCCGATCACGTCGACGTTGGGAATCGTCACGGTCCTTCTTTTCCCGGCCATCTGGACGATCACTGTTGCTTCGGAGCGTGTGGCGCGGCTGATATCAGCGACGTCGATCCAAACTTTCGTACCCAGGAGAACCGCGCGGACTTCGCCCACCGCGGGGTCGTAAATGCGGTGGAGTTGCGCTCCGGGGGCGAAATCGTCGAATGGATCTGACCAGGCGCAATCCGCCGCAGGACTTCGGAGGTAGACGTCGGGCAGGACCGCCATACGCAGCCACCGCAGAATGCGAGTACCATCACGAACCGCGTTGATTGACGGCGTGTAAACAAGGCGAGAGTTTTCGACGATTGCCAAAAGGGCTTCGACTTGGATCGCGAGATCGTCGATCCCTTGATGATGGAGATCGCGGATGCCGTCGGGCACCAGGAACCCGGGGACGCCGCGGACATAAATTTCGTCCTCGCGGAGCAAGCCGGTGAGCTCAGTCGTCGGGAGACCGGTCAGGCAGCCGGCGTCCTTGAGAGGACACCAGACCTCTCGGCCGATGTGAACCAAGCGAAGTTCCCCGTAAGGAGCCAAGCGGTAGACCTTGGTCGCTGTCCAGTAGCCGGTCGCGGGTTCGTCGGGATGGTAACTCATGCCACGATCGTAATCTTCGGGGGTTTGGTACCAGAACTCGTGGACATCGTTGTATTTACACGAGTGGGGATGCGGCTCCTTCAGCACCCAATCGGGAACGCTGATAGCGGGGGCGCTGAACGTCTCAGGAGAAACGGGTGATGCAGCTTGGTTGCCGCCTGTCATTGTTTTTGCAGTATTGTGCATATTTTTTGGGAGATGGATGTGAGCGCAAAGACACGATGCGCTGTGTGAAATCGTCGGCGGCCAGACCTGCCCAGGCAGAGAGTCCGGATGGTCCCCCGCGTGGGGGAGAGCCGTATGATTAGGTGAGCAGGAATACGGGAGTTAGATGTTGGATTAGGGTGTGTCATGGAGGGGTTCCATCGACGACTCCACCTGATCAGCTACCGTTTCAACAACTGGGTCTGTGGGCTCCTGATCGATCAGCAGTGAAATCCCGAGGAGCAGTTGCTCGAACTTTTCGGGGCAGGGTAGTTTGCTCAAAAACGTGCGGAGTTTCTCGACTTCGGCAATCGCTTGCGCCCGAGGATCTTTGCGGATTTTCTCCGTTTTTCTAGCGATCAGCCCGTTCTCGGCGAGGAACCTTTTGGCTGCTGCCTGGACGGTGGCTCCTGTCAGCTCGGTAGGTGCCTTCTCCTCGACGATCCCGTTCCAGCACTCCTTGCGGTGTTCTTTGGGGACAAGGTCGAGCAGAGGGCGGATCTGCCCTTCGTTGAGCGGGAGCCAGTCTCCATTTGGAGACTGGTCTGCCTCCAGTTCCGCGATAAAGCCACCTGTGTCGAGAAGGCGGTAGCCGTGCGCCTTTCCGTAGCCCCACATCGCCTTGCAATAGGCTTCGAACGATGGGTGATCGCGCTTCCAGAGCAGCCCTCCACGGTAGCTATGGATTTCAAATAGAGCTCCCGCAGCGGCGATGCTCGCCTTGACATTGTCACCGACAATTTTCTCTCGCGCGCTGCGGTAAAGGAAATCTTCGGTGGAGAGAGCCGGATAAGGGGGGACCGTCGAGGATGATCCCGTTCTGGTCATCTTTTGAGCCGTCGCAGTTTTCCCGAGCAGCACAGCTCCTTTGGGAATTTGAGTTTCCCACCAACCTGCGGAACCGCTGTTGATATACTGGAGAAACCGAAGTTTGCCGGGGGGAATATGTTGGGCGTGCGCGAGAAAAGTATCCCGCGCATATTGCTCCCAAGCCTCTTTTGTTTTCGAACCGCACACTGCCTTCAGCCGTGCTGCTTCCGCCTCAAGGCCTGCGGCTCGCAACGATTCGAGGGTTTTGGTCAGCGATTTCCCCCGTACATTGATGACTTCGGCCCAAACGTGCTCGCATTTTTCCGGGCGGATGGCTGCGCAGATTTCCTTCGAGAAACCATCGTAGTCGTCCTGCGGCAGACTGGGACAGATCATGCCGAACGTACGGATGCCGAGATCCTGAAGTTGGTGCAGGGCCTCAATACGTTTCGAGACCAACCCCGTGCCCCTCTCGATGGCTTTGGCCACCCTGTCGTCTAGCGTACCGACTGAAAATCCCATGATGAGGCGGTGGTGATATTCCTCGGGGATCATGCCGTCAGTTATCAGTTTCGCCAGCAAAGGGCTCTTGCTGAGCAGACGGATCTGCCACGACGTATCCTTTAGGATCAGAATGCAGGCTGCGGCCGTCTCCTTCAGCAGCTCCAGGTTGGCAGCAACGTCAACCAAGGTTGAAGAGTATACCACGCGCTGATCGTTCGGGTCATCGAAAACATTGCTGCCGTCGGGGCGAACGAGTTGCGACCGAAGGAGCCCTATGGCGTTCTGGCGACGAATCGTAACATCTCCGAAACCGAGGTTTTGGTTGGTGTCGCTGTTGTGGGCGTCGAGGATCGGTTTGTCCACTTTCCACATTTGAGTCTCGACGTAGCAGTACTCGCAGGAAAAGGCACACGCGTCGCCGAGATTCAGTGTCGGTCCATCGCAGAGCCGTTTTTCTAGAAAGTGGCTGTGGAGGGTGAGGACGGTTTTCGCCTCGCGATACAGCACTGGTTTCCGATTCATGGTCTCGCGACGACGGGGCACGGTTTCGGGTTCGGTGATATTGATGCCGTCCGAGGGGGGGAGGTCCGAATCCGGTGTGTCTTGATGCAAAATAGTTCCGGTGGTGGCAGGTGGCATTGTGTCGGTGGTATTCATATTATTAAAATTGTTGGGAGTGTTTGTTTCGGTTGATCTGATTGTTGTTTTCTCTGTTTTTGAACCCGCCTGGTTCGTGGACCGCGCCAAGCGAAGCGCAGGGCGCGCGTCTGCGGGCCAGGCGGGGGTGAAAACCCCGCCACCATTTTTTTGGTTAATGGCGGCGGGGTGGTTTCTAGGAGGATCGTTGATGGAATTAGGGCTGATCTGACAGAGGATCCGCGACCTCCCCATCCCCATCTGACAGCCGGAAGAGCACACGCTGACTATGATTGGGATCCTGGAACCGGATGATGCGCCCAGCCGCTACGAGTGAATCCATTGCCCGGCGCAGTGTTGTCTCGCTAGCCACCAGGTCTGCCGCCAGGACTTTAATCCCCACGCCTTTTCCCGCCGTAGCCAATACACCCAGAATCCGATCCTTGAGAAGGTCCGGGTCGTCAGCCGGCACCTCCCCTTCGAGGACCAACCGGCAGCTCAATGGAGTCCACCTGAACGAGACCAGCGGAAGGTTTGTCAACCCCGGCCAGTCACGCAGGACAGGATCCAAGACAACGTAGGTGGTATCAGCGTCTGACCCTTTGCCGGGCCTGAGGACAAAGATGAAGTCAAAGAATCCACCCTTGGTGCTGGCGCCCCGAGAGGCGTCAACGGCGGAACGATCGTTCCCTCCACCCTTGGCCGTGTGGTCGACGACCAGAATGGTGCAGTTCGTTCTCGTAGCAAGCTGCTGCAAGATGGAAAGCTCACGGCCGGTCTTGTCGTTGCTGTTTTCCTCGGTCAGCCAGCCAGTCCGGTAAAGCGAATCGACGATGACCAGTTCAAACCCCTCCTCGATGATCAGATCTGCAATTTGATCCACCGTGGGAAGGTCTTGGCAACCGCGGAAACACTGGAAATGGAAACCGTCTGGCTTCGAATCCGTCAACATGCAGAGCCGCTTTTTAAAGCTGCTGAGTTTCAGTTCGTAATCCAGATAGAGGGTCTTGGCCTTGAAGGTGCGTCGTCCCAAAAACTCCGCACCCTCCGAAACCGATAGTGCCATCCTGAGGGTGAACCACGTTTTCGAGGTTTTCGCCGCCCCCACCACCGTGCCGACTTCGCACTTCCGCATGATCCCTGCGATCAGCGGTGGATCACTCAGGTTAACAACAACCTCCGCATCGTTTGTCCAGTGATCACCGCCCCACTGGAGATCCCATGTGAAACCTGCGGAGACGGTTGGAGGTTCCGGGAGCTCGGCCCACTCCACTCGGGGGCTGAGGTAGTGAATATCCTGAACCTTGTCCTTGTCGTGGTTATAGCCACCCGGCAGCCGGCAGAACTGAGCTCGGCTCCATGTTGCTCTGTCTGCACCCAGACTGACTGCATACTTGAAGAAGCGGATGACGGTGGCTTCAGGGTGCCCTTCCACGTTAAACCAAGCGTGAAGTGATTTACCTCCCGAGAAACAGACACACGCCAGCGGTGCAAATTTTGAGAGGTGACCGATGATAGACGCCTGCTCGTCGAGGGACTGACCGCCATCAAATTCCGTGACCTGATACTTCCGATGTCCTGTGTTTTCGAGCGTATGCTGGGATATCTCACCCGCGAGAGTGTGGCCCTCAACGGATGTCATGGAGGACGGCACAATATGCGACACATAGGTCAGAATACCGCGAACATCCTCCCTGTAGACGGTTCCAAACGACCAAGGCGCTTCACTCATACAAAGTAGCGGGTTCCCGGGAAAAAGAGCGTCTATGGCCATATCCGGTGACGACCAAGCGGGATTGATTGGCGAGCTCGCCCGCAGCCCCGTCAGCCCCGTAAAAGGGCTGTTTTCAATAGCGTCAGCCTGGGCGAGAGTGTTAAATTCCGGCCATTTGGGTGACGTCACCTGAGGCGCTGCAGATTCTCTCGAATAGGAATAGACCTTCGCGACCGAGGACACGACCTCGTCGGCTTTAAATTTGCGGTGCAGTCTTGGTTCGACTGATTGGATTTTTTGGATTGCCGCCTCAGCCGGCATCCCCGAACGCTTGCACCACCAGGCGGCCTTCATGGTCCAGCTGTTGATGCCACGCTCAGGAGGCTCCGGGAATGCAGGTGTGTAACCCTGAGAGGTCAGCGGAGGACGCCAGGCGGTGTTCGCAGGTGTCCGGGGGTTGTAAGGGGGAGGACAGCCGGGGGGATTTGAAGATCCGGTGGAGTTGAAATTCGTGTTCATAACTATTTATTGATTTGGAGGCAGTAATTTGGTCGTGGTAGGCTTCGGACGTTCATCCCAGCAGACTATCGAGGTCTGACAGGCGGAATCGGAGTCCACCGGTGGGTGTCCGCTTGGGGCTGAGTTTTTTCGCCTTGAGCCATCGGCGTCCGGTCGGAATGGATATCCCGAGGTGGGTGCAAGCTGCCGCGAGGTTGACCCAAGGCTCTGGCACCCCTGGACTGGTTGTCTGATTGTCTTTGGTTTGCATACTTATGAGCGCAGTCATGCGCATGCCTTTATTATAGCAAGTAGCTACAGGTGGCTTGATGACCTGTGCATGTTGCTCCCGAGGGGGATTTCTGGCGGACACGTTGCTCCCGGGGGGTTGCAAGTTGCCAAATCTCAGGCGAGCGAGACGGCATTTAGCTCCTAGTCCTGGAGCAAGTTGCTCAGGCGGAAAAGTAATCGCCCGAGATGCCGAAAGAAAAATCGTTAAATCGCCGGATTTTTTTTCGTAGATGGCTTTCTGGAAGTCACCGATTTACCATCTTTCAGCGGAGGCTGGGTAGAGGTGGCTTTCAGTTCCGCTAAACTGGTTCTCAACAGGTTAAGGCAATATACTACGGTTTCTTCCCCCATGTTCTTGAATAGGAAAACTTTGCGGTCTCCATATGGAGCCTGTAAACGCTTCAGAATTTCCGATCCCGGGGGACGATCGTTTTCGCGTAATGCGAAGGTGCAGAGTGTTCCTAAGAACTGTGCGATTTCATTCTGCTTGTTCGCTTTCTTGGCGTCGGAGTGTTTGGTCGCAAATTGCCTAGCCTTTTCACTCAGGTCACAAGGTGCCCCGTTGGAGGTTTCACGCAAGAATTCGGCAAATTTGATTGTTCTACCCCGCCATCTGTTTAGCTCATTGATTTTCCTGCCAACTTCGCCACCGGCCCTTCTTTTTGCATCCACTTCTTTTTTCGCCAATTTTATTTCCACGTAGGCATCCCGATGCTGTGCCCAAAAGCCACGAAAATCGGTGTGAATTATTTCGTAAATTCCACGAGCTTTCAAATCTTTGAGATCGGGCCAACGGTATGCGAAGTCTTTTTCCATATCGGCGACCATAGCGTTGGGGATTTTCCCCCCTGGCTTCCAAAATTCTCGGTCAGATTGGTTTTTCCTGAGTCGCTTGAGATTATGGTTTATGCCTTGAATCTCATTTTCGAAAAATTGGAGGTTGGGAGCGTTCGGTAAGAGTTTTTCAATATTGTGCGTGTATATTGCTAGGAGTTTTTTTCCGTGAATGATGTCGTTTTTGTCGACTATACTTTGATCACTGTTTGGAAACATTGACAGGGCATCCTTAAATGCGCCTTCAACCACGCTCCACGGCATGACAAATTCGTCGAAAATATGGCGTATGACTGCTTCCATGGAATAGGGGGGCTTCGGATAATCTCCTTCTTTATGGAGGTCGTTCATGAAATCCCAATAGTCCGTAAATTTTCGCGTCTCAGAAACCACGGTCGCCTCGTCGGGCGATCGCTCTTCTTTTGGAGGTGGAGCGTCAAGAAGCCGCTGCAGAACGGGGCCGACAAAGGGATCACATAACATCTTCTTGTGCTCCTCACCGGATTTGCTCTTGTAATCACCGATTCCAAGTTCATCGGCCAGTCGAGACAAAGTGGCTTCGCCCATCTTTTCGACGATCCGTTGACGACGCAGTTCAACCTTCTTTTCTGCGTCGGCCTGAATGGCGATTGCCGCATCCACCAGTTTGCCAGGGTCGATTTCATCATTGACGGCAATCATGGCTGCGGCACGTCGAGCGACATCATCGGCAGAAATCGAATTGAGATAGGTGTGTATCGCACGGTGATTTGGCAGCGGACAAATGGTTTCAAAGGCTCCGTTTTCGATTAACTCGAAGTCTTCGTCACCCCAATGAAATTCAGAGGCCTCTGTTTGAATCGGTTCCGTGGCTGCCATCGTTTACTAAGGTTGGGATTTTCAATCTTGCAGGAATATGGGCTCTGAACAAGGCAAACGAGTCTCCTCGTTTATCATTCGGTGTCCTTACGTTTAGTTTTTGCTTTTTTTGCTTTTTTGTGTTTGGCCGATTGGGCCGAATCAGAGCCCTCAACGGTGGACTGATTCCCTAGAAGACCGGCAAAAGTCTTAGGCGTGATGACCTTCTTTTTGTCGGCGTAGAAGGCCGATGTGATGTGGATGTCAGCATGGCGCAGGTAGCGGCTGGCTTCGAAAATGCCGTGCTCGCTGGCGATGATGCTGCCAATCTCCTTTCGGAGCGTGTGAAGCGGCTTGTGGCCGTCCACGCCGTTCGTTCGCAGCCATGCGAGAACCTTCTTGAAAACCGGGTTGCAGCGGTAACGGCCAGCTTTTGCCTTGCTGACGTGGGCCAGTGGACTCTCGACCACGAACACCGACTTTGGCTTCTTGCCACGGTACCCCCGGAACAGAGCGAGAGTGTCCGCGTCGAGATCCAGCTTTCCGGCGCTATCCTCGCTCTTGAGTTCGTGATACTCCGAGGATTCCACCCGCAGCGAAGAGCCTCCGAAGTCGAAAGCCACCCACAGCAGATTGTCGATCTCGGCCCGTCGCAATCCACACACAAGGGCGAGTACCATAACCTTGAAGACCTCTGGTTCGGTCGCGACCAGTTCCTCCTTGGCCTTCGTCAGGATCGCGAAGGGATCGATTTTGCTGATGTAGCGGAGGGACGGCTCTTTTTCGAGCGTGACACCGTCGAAGGGCAGGGGACGGGGTAGTGTGATCGACTGCTCCACGAAAGGCAGAAGTTTTTTGCCGAACAGAGCCTTGGCGTTCCGGATCAGGCTGTTCACCGTCACGATGGCCCGGCGCTTCGCGAGAGGGTCGCCCTCCGTGTCGCGCAGGCGCTTGTTCTTCCATGCCAGAATCCCTGCCGGCGTGACCGTGTCGATGCCAACGGTGTCGACTCGGGCTCTCCACTTCTTGAGCCCGCCCTTGTAGGCGTCGAACTTGCCGTCGCCGCTAATCCCATGGACCTCCGAGACAATCAGGCGAAGCGCCTTGGCGTAGCCTTCCAGCGTCTGTCGGCGCGCCGAGGATACCTTGGAGGCTGCCTCGATCAACGTGCCCACTGTAACCGGGGCGGCAACCGCTTCGGTAGTCACCTTCGGTTTGTAGCGAACAAGGGCACTGTCCCAGCCGTTAGCTTGGATGAACGAGTATATCTCGGCGGCCTTGGCGGCGGCGGTCTTCTTGTTTTGTGAGCCGAGGGAAAAATGCTCCCGGCGATTCAATGTCGTAAAGCGGCACGAGTATTCAGCACCCCCATGGTTTTTGAACAATCGGCCATCTTCCAGCCAATACCTCGCATCACCCTTCGAGAGCACCTTCTTCGAACGAGACCTTTTGTTTCCGGCTGTCAATCCGCTGTCAATTGTCACCGGCATTGATGACTGCAAATGATCGCCGTTGAGCGTGTTCATGGTGAATTCAATGAACTATAAACCAATAGGTTGCAAGTATCAAAGGTGGTTACTTGCGATCATTTGTAAGTCATTGATAATGAGAATAGCCATAGACTCTTAATCAATTGGTCCTTGGTTCGAATCCAAGCCGGGGTACTTCTTGAAATCGCCGCAAAACAGCCCCGCTCTAAGGGCTTTTTTCATTTCAAGGCCAAGAGCCTTATTCCGCCGAGAGCCGGGGGAATCCGCCGCAATCCGGAGAAACGGTGCATTATTGGCAACTGGACTGGCAACTATTTAAGACGGTTTAAGGAGCTGGATTGATCCTGTTGGGATCCGGATTTGCGTAATTGCCTAATTTCTTCCGTGTCTTTCAAATGGGGGAGACTCAAAGGTTGAGGTCATGAGCAAGCAACCTTCTCCAGCGCAACTGACAGCGTTCCCGGAATTCGCAGTGCGGCGGGAAATCATCGGCAGCTTTTTCCATCCTCCTCTTGCCTCAAGCACCTTCCACGATCTCGTCAACAAAGGGACTATTGTTCCGATGAAAGGGATTCGTGGCCTCTACAAACTCAACGAATCTCTGAAGCGCCTAGGTCTTCGCGAGTTATCTGCTCTTCCCGTGGAAGCGACCACTCGCTCAACCGCGGACATTCTCCGACTGGCTTTCACCACGATCGATCCTGTGATCTTCCCGGCTCCGTCGTGGATTCTGACAGAAGATGAATTGGATCCCCGCGATGCGGATCACGCCAGACTTCTAGCAGGCATTCACCGTGAAGCCGTCTTGGCCCTTCCGTCTTTTGATGAAAAGGTTGCCTATTTCGGCGGCGTGCTGGATGCCCAAGCACTCATCGGATCTGAGATGCATCCGGGAGACAGGTAGGTGGATTATTAAGGTCGGGATCCTCGGCGGGAGACGAAGGACTGCGAAGGAGAGCCACATCGCCAGACGAACCGCCAATTGGGGAAGACCGAGAATCGAGCCTCGGCCTGGAAGTCCACTGCTTTATGCGGCCAGGTCCATAACGAAAATTCCCGTGATTCCCGGGCTTTCCATGGTCCCTCGGTCGAGCAATACATGACCCGGATCGCTTTTCACCGGAGGGTGGTTTTCACGTTGGCGTCCGCTTTAGGCTGGCTGATATGGGGCGCTTTCTATTCGTGGGTCAACAGATCGCAGATCGCAGCCGAATAGGCGCTGTCACCGTAAACGCTTGAATTCTCCGATGGCGCGGTGAAGTAGCTTTGAGGAATGATTTGCGAGTCATGCTCGTTTGCGGCGGACACCACATAGTCATGCACGAAGTGATCGGTGTTGCCTCCCGTGATGCTGTTCTTGTAACCATAGAAATTGATACCCCGCTTGCGAGTCCAACGGGCGTTGAGAACTTTCTGTGAGAGCTTGCGCGGTTGTTTCTTCCAGCCTTCCGGGACTTCGCCGTTTTTCACCAACCCGTTCTCCTTGCGGGAGTTGCGCTGGCGGGGAACCTCCAGGATCATGGCATCCACTGTCTTGCCCTCGCGACAAAGCAAGCCTTGGGCCTCAAGCATTCCGTAAAACAGGTCGAACAGCGCTTTGGCACCATCGACGTCCGAGGGGGTGCCGTCCGTATTCGCCGGGCCCGCGAGTTTGGACTTGGATAGGGTGTCCTTGATACAGCCAGATGGTCCGCGAGTCGGGGACTTTATCGTGGGGTGAGATTCCGACGACGCGCTGGGCGGAAGCACTGTCGATGAGTTCAAACTCAAGCTTTTCATCGGAGAGTCCGCGGATGACTTGTAACACGAGAATCTTGAACATGAGGATGGAGTCCCATGGAGGCCTGCCGACACCACCGGTGGGTGCGCCGAGCAAGATGTGCAAAACAGACCGGAAGCTTTCGAAATCGATAGCCTTGCTAATTGAAGTGAGCGTGTCGCCGAGTTCATCAATGAGCCGAAGCTGAATCTCGTGAGTAAAGAAACCGGTTTGGATCGTCTTCATGTTTTACTTATAGCATTTCGCAAGCCATTGATGGTGAATTGATTGGAATTAATAGGAGTGCCCTAAAAAGAATTCGGACAAGTCGTCACTCCGAACGGCTCACCAGCATCCACTTTGAATTTACGTCGTCCGTTCGCGGTTCGGAGGTCCTAAATGTTAGGTGCGATATGTTTAGGGGAATACGCATCCTGAGATTACTTGTAGTCCTGGGATGTGGGCTTCTGCTCATCTGCTTCCTGCTGGTAGCGACCGCACCGCAATCCGCACAATAAAGCGACCCGACCGCCGATCGGCCCACGATTGGGTTTCGAGCTTCCCATCGCCGGTGTGTCCGCCCTAACGTTCGTAAAGCAAGAAGACTGTCATGCGCAATTTCATCATTCCATTTGCCGCCATAGTGTCAGTGAGGCTCATTGAGCCGACGGACGCTCAACCAGCGCTGAAGGACGCGTTTGTCCATTCGAATCCGGTCGAGTTGCAGTTTAGCTGTGCAATGTTCCCAAACGCCCGAGAAGAGTTTGTCGCCAGTAAGTTGGCCAAAGGTTCCTCTGATGGACGAACCGCAGCTGCGCGAGAATTGTGGGATGGGCATAGCCGCCGGCACGCCCGACTTGTCATGGAGTTCATTTCCGAAAGCGCCCCACGGACGGCCTCGATGACGGCGTTCGAACGCATCGTTGAAGACAGTCTCAAGCCGGAGGCGATTCTCCGCGAACTTCGTGAAGGCGACCACTTGTGGGGGCTTTGGCTCGCGTTCCTCCGGCCTCACGAGACTCTTGTGCCAGACCTTTTAGCCGATCTGATGAATCCGACAAACTTTCCGGAAGTGATATTGGCACTTGGCAAATCTGGCGACCCCAGGTCTCTTCAGCCTCTTCTTCAGTTGCTCGATAGCCCGGATGATCGCATTCCTGGCGACGCGGCTAATGCGTTGGGATACATGGCTTTTCCGGAGGCGGAACAAAAGCTGATTGAAGCGCTTTCACGCGACAATGGATGGCTCAAGGTCCACGCCTGCTCCTCACTGGGCAAGGTCGGCAGCCGTCGGGCGCTCCCGGCCCTTGAGCGGATTGCCAGCGACCAGACCTATGCCGGCGCATTGTCAATCAGGTCCGCTGCCGCTTCCGCCATCGAGAGCATCACCAAACGAAACCCCGAACACGCCACCCCACCGGATGGCGGCAAGCCCGCAAATTGAAATCGAGCTTCCATCCCGGTGCGGATGCGTTCAAATGTCCCGAAGAACAACTCACTCCGATATCCTCATATGAACAATCCAGCAAAGAACACAGTCTGTCTATGGTTTGACCGGGACGCCGAAATTGCGGCACGTTTTTACGCCGGGATTTTTCCCAATTCTTCCGTCGGAGCAGTGCATCGGGCACCGGGCGACAATCCATCGTGCAAAGTAGGTGAGGTGTTGACCGTCGAGTTTACCGTGATGGGAATTCCCTGCATCGGGCTCAACGGCGGGTCCGGGGTCGAGCACAACTGGGCATTCTCGTTTCAGGTCGCGACCGATGACCAGGCTGAGACGGATCGCTACTGGAACGCGATTGTCGGAAACGGCGGCGAAGAGAGCCAGTGTGGCTGGTGCAAGGACAAATGGGGGCTGAACTGGCAGATTACACCGGTTGCCCTGACGAGAGCGTTCACTGGTCCGGACCGTGTCGCCGCCAAACGGGCATTTGACGCGATGATGACCATGAAAAAAATCGACGTCGCCGCAATTGAGGCGGCGGTCCGGGGCTGACATTTTGATAGATCAAAACGAATGGGATAAGAAGCGCATGGAGAGCAACGGCTGATTCGAAATATCCGGGCTCGATGAGCTCAAGCGATTTCCCTGCGGCGGAAAAGCATCGGCGCGAGCACGAAGAGTGTCAGCACCGCGGACATCGCGGAGGCGGCGGGGAGATTTCGATCGGCAAAATTCCGTTGGGCGATCTTGTTGCCGATCATCTGTCCGTCCGCGCCGCCGACGAGGTCCGGGACGACGTAGCAGCCGAGCATCGGAATGAAAACGATGACGAAGGCGGTGGTGATGCCCTTGCGGATGCCGGGAAGAAAGACCGACCAGAACGAGCGGAAGGCGGTGGCTCCCAGATCGCGTGCGGCGTCCAACAGGCCGAAGTCGAATTTCTCCGCGGCGGCGTAAAGCGGCAGGATGGCGAAGGGCAGATAGGTGTAAACACTGACGAGCACGACGGCACCGGAGTTGAAGAGCAGCGAATCGTTTTCCCCCAGCAGATGGACGGCGCGGAGGAAACGGGCGAGACCGCCTTCCGAGTGAAGGATCTGGTTCCAGGCGAAGACGCGGATCAGGAAATTCGTCCAGAAGGGGACGATCACCAGCAATAACAGCCGCGGCCGCCACACGGCGCCGGACCGCGAGATGAACCACGCCACCGGCAGGGCGAGGATCATGCACAGCGCGGTGGTCAGGGCGCTGATCCAGAGCGTGCGCCAGAGCAGGACGTGCACGCTTTTTTCCCCGAAGACGCGGAACTGGCCGGGTGTCCATCCGCCTCCGATACCGCCGGATGGATCGGTGGTGCGGAAGGCGATGGCGAACACCAGCAAGGTCGGAACGAGGACAAACAACGCCAGCCAGCCGAAGCTGGGCAGGGTTGTGAGGATTTCCGCACGGTGCTTTTTCATGGAACTCACCGGGTCTGTCATCGCGCCCCGAAGACCGCCTGAAGGAGGAACTACGTGCGGAAGAGCGGTTAGTTTTTGATGGACGGCACGCTGACTCCGGTATCGGTGTCCGCGTCGTAGTCCACGCCAGCGAGTCCGAATCCGAAGAGGCGGAGGAAACTGGACTGATAGCCTTCGAAATCGCCGAGTTCGGGAAGGTTGTCGGTATCGACGATTTTCCAGCGCTCGCCGACGAGGGACTGGACCTTGTCTTCCATTTCCCAATCGTCCACGCGGATGCGGCCGGCTTCGTCGGGCTGCGGATTGCCGTTGTATATGCGGTCGCGCAGCATGCGGTCCATCTGCTCGATGGTGTCCTCGTGGGTGCCGTCGGCCTTCATCACTTTATAAAGAAGCGAGATGTAGAGCGGGACGACCGGAATGGCCGAACTGGCTTGGGTGACGAGCGCCTTGTTGACGGAAACCCACGCCTTGCCCTTGAGCGGGGCGAGTTTCACATCGAGGGAGCGCTGGACGTTTTCGAGGTCCTCCTTGGCCTTGCCGATGGTGCCGTTTTTGTAGATCGGCCAGGTGACGGATGGTCCGATGTAGGAGTAGGCGACGGTTTGCACGCCGTCTGCCAGAACGCCTGCTTCGAGCAGGGCGTCGGTCCACAGTTCCCAATCCTGACCGCCCATGACGGCGATGGTTTGCACTTCGTCGTCGCCCTCGGCGGGTTCGATGGTGACTTCGTTGACGACGCCGCTGGTGGTGTTGAGATTTTTGTTGGTATAGCTCTCACCGATCGGTTTGAGCACGGATTTGTAAACTTCGCCAGTTTTCGGATCGGTGCGGCGGGGAGAGGCGAGGCTGTAGATGACGAGGTCGACCTTGCCGAGGTCCGCCTTGATCGCGGCGATGACGTCCTTTTTCACTTCGTCGGAAAACGCGTCGCCATTGAACGAGCGGGCGTAGAGACCAGCGGCGGCGGCTTCCTTTTCAAAAGCCACGGAATTGTACCAGCCGGCGGTGCCGCACTTGTCGGGCTCGCCGGGTTTTTCGAAAAACACGCCGATGGTGGCTGCGTTCGAGCCGAAGGCGGCGGCGATGCGCGAGGACAGGCCGTAGCCGGTGGAGGAGCCGATCACGAGGACCTTCTTCGGGCCGTTTTCAATCAGGCCGCGGCTTTTGACGACGGCGATTTGCCCGGCGACGTGTTTTGCGCAGCCGTCCGGGTGCGCGGTGGTGCAGATGAATCCTCGAATCTTCGGTGCTACGATCATAATCGCGGCGAGCCTATCGCCGTGATGGGGCTAGGCAACTGTTTTTGTAACCACGGAAATCCGCCGGTTTTCGTGGATTTTGGAGATTGCATGGGTGGCTCCCGGCGTGGATTCTGGGCGGAGAAATGGCGCAGTGGTTTTACGGAGAAAACGGTCAGCAATCCGGCCCGGTCGAGGACGCGGAGTTTGCCGCGCTCGTCGCTTCGCAGCGGATCACGCCGTCGACGATGGTCTGGCGTGAGGGTATGCCGGGCTGGCAGCCGTTTTCCCAGGTGCAGGCCTCAGGTGGGCTTATTTTCCCTCAGCCCGCGCCGCAGATGATCGGCATGATGAATCCGACGACCTCGGGCATGGCGATCGCCAGCCTGGTTTTCGGAATCTGCGGGCTGGTTTCCTGCATGGTGTTTCTCGGCATCCCGGCGGTGGTGCCCGGCCACATGGCGATGAATCAGATCGCCAACTCGCCGGTGCCGATGGTCGGTCGTGGCATGGCGCTTGCTGGGCTCGTCTGCGGCTATCTGGCGTGCCTGATGCTCGTTGTTTTCTGCGGCAGCCTCTTGATTCCGCTGCTCTTTCATCCCTAACGAAAATTAGAATATTTCCATGCAGTGGTATTATGCGAAAAACGGCTCCCAGCTCGGCCCGCTCGAGCAGGGGGAATTGCTTGCGAAAATTTCCTCCGGTGAGATCGCGCAGTCCGACATGGTCTGGCGCGAGGGACTGGGGGATTGGCTACCCGTTTCGAAGGTGAACGAACTAGTGATGGTCGCGAGGCCTGTCCCGCCGCTATCCGCGCCTGCTCCGGCAAATGGGGTGGATTCCCCTTACTCACCGCCTGTTTCGATAAACACCAGCGGTCCTGTCATGATGCCGACACCCAGTTCCGGCCGGGCTACGGCTTCGATGGTCCTAGGAATCGTGGGATTGGTTTTCGCCATCTGCGGATGTTATGGAATCGTGGTGTCGTTGCCATGTGCGATTCTCGCCATCGTTTTCGGAGGGCAGTTCAAAAAGGAAGCGGCGCTGAATCCGTCCTTGATGGGGGAACTCGGAAAGGCGAACGCGGGAGTGATCATGGGTTGGATTGCCATTGGGATCAGCGTGCTTTTCACGATTCTGATCATTTCGTTGGGCGTGGCATCCCAGGCATTTTCGGGATTTCACCGTTGAGATGAGCTGGAAATCACCAGCATTCCCTCGCTCAAAAATGGCATTGATGTGGTGGTCCGTGTCAATTGGGGCGGCTCTGGTTTTGTTGCAGATGGTTCTTGTCGGATTTGAATTGGAAATCCGCGCGCTTTCACCAGGCTGTTTTTTCCGGAAACTGACGGGCTTGAACTGTCCTGGTTGCGGAGGAACCCGGGCATTCTTTGCTTTTCTCAGAGGCGATCTGGTGACGTCTCTACGGATGAATCCATTGTTTCTGGCGGCCTCGGGGCTTGGGCTGTTTTTTTTGTCACTTTCGGTCATGGATCGCACTGTCCGGGGACGTCCCGGGTTTCTGAATGAAATCCGGCTCACCGCCACAGGAGGCTGGGCGATCGGCGGGGCCTTGGTCACTTTCTGGATCCTGCGGAACATTCCCGCATGGCCGTTCACGCTGCTTTCACCGCCGTGAGTTTCTGAAAAACAACTGGGTCTTGCAGCGGGCGTTCCCTGACGCTATTTCCACGCCATGCCCTTACTTCTTGGAGTCAATATCGACCACATCGCCACGCTGAGGCAGGCGCGATACGCGAAGACACCCGCCTCGCCGAATGCCGAGCCCTGCCCGGTCCTTGCCGGCCACGACGCCCTCGCCGGTGGTGCCGATTCCCTCACCATCCACGTCCGCGCCGACCGCCGCCACATGCAGGATGCCGACGCCTATCGGATCCGTCAGGAAATCAAGCTGCCGCTCAATCTCGAAATGGGAGTCACCGAGGAAATGGTCGGACTCGCCCTCAAGCTCAAGCCCGAGTTCGTCTGCCTTGTCCCGGAAAACCGCATGGAAGTCACCACCGAAGGCGGCCTCAACGTGCAGGCCGGTTTCGACAAGACCCGCATGGTCATCGCCCGCCTGCAGGACGCCGGCATCCGTGTCAGCGTTTTCATCGATCCGGATTTGAAACAGGTCGAAGCCGCCGGTGAAGCCTGCGCCGACATGATCGAGCTCCACACCGGAGCTTTCGCGAACGCCACCGGTGATCAGGTGCAAATCGAACTCGACCGCCTCGCCGCCGCTGCGAAAGAAGGCCACCTCAGCCTCCAGGTGAACGCCGGCCACGGCATCAACTACACCAACATCGCGCGAATCCTCACCATCCCGCACCTCGCCGAGCTCAACATCGGCCACAGCATCATCGCACGCTCCACCCGCATCGGCCTGACTGCCGCCGTAAAGGAAATGAAGGAGCTGATGTCCGCCTACAACGCCTGATCATGCGCATCTTCGGCATCGGCATCGACGTGGTGGAAGTGGATCGCATTGCGTCCGCGATCGAGCGCCATGGGGAACCGTTTCTAACGAAACTCTTCACCCCCGCCGAGCGCGCTTACTGCGCGGTTCAGAAAAAACCCGAGCTCCACTACGCCGCCCGTTTCGCCGCCAAGGAGGCCGTTTCCAAAGCCCTCGGCACCGGCATCGGCGGCCAGGCCGGTTGGCTCGATCTCGAAATCACCCGCGATCCGTCGGGCGCGCCGAAACTCGTCCTTCAAGGAGCCGCCGCCGAGTTCACGAAACAAAACGGCATCACCGAAATCCAGATCAGCCTCACCCACGCAAGGGAATACGCCGCAGCGAATGCCATAGCCATTGCGGGGGAGTTGATAGTTGAGAGTTGATGGTTGATAGTAAGAAAAGACTTTTTGACCGTTCATTTTCTCCTCTTCTCTTCCCACTATCAACCATCAACACTCAACCATCAACTTCTTCCATGAACCGTCCCCGCCGCAACCGCCGCACGCCTGCCATCCGCTCGATGATCCGGGAAACCACGCTCCGGGCTTCGGATTTCATCCTGCCGGTTTTTTTCCACGAGGACGCTGACGACACGCCGATCGTTTCCATGCCCGGCGTGACGCGCTGGTCGCTGGAGAGTCTCGTTAGGGAAGCGGGGGAGGCCCATGCGCTTGGTATTCCGGCCATCGTGCTTTTTCCGAAAATTGAGGAATCACTGAAGACCTCCGATGCCGGAGAGTGCTCCAATGACGATGGTCTCGTCCCCCGTGCCATTCGCGCTCTCAAAGCCGCGCATCCGACTCTCTGTGTCATCACCGACGTCGCGCTCGATCCCTACAACTCGGACGGCCACGACGGCATCGTCATCCGCGACATACGCGGCGAACTGGAAATCCTCAACGACGAAACCGTCGGGGTCCTCTGCCAGCAAGCGCTCTGCCACGCCAGGGCCGGAGCGGATATCGTCTCTCCGTCGGACATGATGGACGGCCGCGTCGCCGCCATCCGCGAGGCACTTGACGAGGAGGGATTCACCAATGTCTCCATCCTCAGCTACACCGCGAAATACGCGTCCGCACTCTACGGACCATTCCGCGGCGCGCTCGATTCCGCCCCGAAGGACGGCGACAAGAAAACCTATCAGATGGACCCCGCGAACTCCCGCGAGGCGGTCCGCGAGACCTTGCTCGACGAAGCGGAGGGTGCCGACATGCTGATGGTGAAACCCGCCGGCCTCTATCTGGACATCATCGCGAAGGTCCGCGAAACCTCGACCCTGCCGGTAGCTGCCTATCAGGTCAGCGGCGAGTATCTCATGCTCAAGAGCGCCGCGGCCGGTGGCTGGCTCGATGAAAAGGCGATCGTGCTCGAATCCCTCACCGCCATCAAACGCGCCGGGGCCGACATGATTCTCACCTATTTCGCCAAGCAGGCGTGCGGCTGGCTGAAAAATCCATAAATCGACACGAGCGGACAAGAATTGGTTGTAAGGTTGCTTTGGTGTTACCTGTATCAGCCATTTCATGAGCAATAGCGACCAAGCGGCGGTGGAGCATCTGCACGAAGTTTACCAGCAGATGAAAACGGAACTCGGCCGCGTGATCGTCGGTCAGGACCAGGTGGTGGAGCAGACCCTGATGGCGATCTTCTGCCGCGGGCATGCACTGCTCGTCGGTGTTCCGGGTTTGGCGAAAACCCTGCTCGTCGCCACGCTGGCCCGCGCGTTGGAGCTCAGTTTCAAACGCATCCAGTTCACCCCGGATCTCATGCCTGCCGACATCACCGGCACCGACGTGCTGGAGGTGAACCCCGAGACCGGCCACCGTGGATTCCGCTTCGTCCACGGTCCGATTTTCGCCAACCTCGTCCTCGCCGACGAAATCAACCGCACTCCTCCGAAAACCCAGGCCGCCCTGTTGGAAGCGATGCAGGAACACCATGTCACCGTTGGCGAGCACACGCTCGACCTGCCGAAGCCGTTTTTCGTGCTGGCCACCCAGAATCCGATCGAACAGGAAGGCACCTATCCGCTCCCCGAAGCCCAACTCGACCGCTTCCTCTTCAACATCATCGTCGACTACCCGAGTGAAGCCGACGAACGCGAGATCATCCGCCGCGTCACCAGCCCGTCGGACACCCAGGTCACACCGCTGCTCAATGCGGAGGAGATTTTGAAAATCCAGGCGATCGTGAAGCGTGTTCCCGTTGGCGATCACGTCATCGACTTCGCCGCCAAGCTTGCCCGGTCCACCCGCCCGAAAGACGCGTCCGCACCGGATTTCGTAAAGGAAATGGTCAGTTGGGGAGCAGGCCCGCGCGCCGGTATCAGCCTAATTTCCGCCGCCAAAGCCCACGCCGTTCTTCGCGGCCGCTACCATGCGACGACAGGGGATGTCGCCGCCGTCGCCGCTCCCGTCCTGCGCCACCGCGTTCTAACGACGTTCAATGCCGAGGCAGCCGGAATCACCAGCGACGACATCATCCAACGTCTGATCAAACTCCTCGCGCCGAAAGAGGAAATCGTGATGTGAGCCGATAGGTCCCATAGGACTTATACGACCTGTTTTCCAATTTTCGTGAGCGATTCCCTCAAACTCCCCGACTGCATGCGTCTCCTCCCGCCGGAGACGATGGGGATCATGCGCCGCCTTGACTGGTACGCCCGCCGCCGGATGGTCGGAACTCTATCAGGCAGGCACACGTCGCCGGAAAAGGGCTTCTCCGTCGAGTTCGCCGAACACCGCGAATACTCACCCGGCGATGATCCGAAGAACCTCGACTGGCGGGTCATGGCGAAGAGCGACCGCCAGGTGATCCGCCAGTACATCGAGGAAACCAACCTGCGCGCCACCATCGTCGTCG
>JBDSNC010000212.1:0-15262 GCA_039915545.1 Luteolibacter sp. | reverse complement strand
CATCGGAAACGTGCCGCCAGCTCTCGTCCCATCGGTCGGCGTCCGGCTCGGGGTCGCACATGAAATAGATCTGCCAGCGGTGGAGCATTCCCGCCATGGACTCGCGCAGGCAGGCGACGATGCCGGGGATGCGGGAGATCGCCTCCGTTTTCAGGATGGTGATCGAAACCATGCGTCGCAGGCCCGCTACGTCGCCATTCCTGAAAATATGGAACGGCCCCTCGTCCACTTTGTCCATCCTCACCCCCTGGAGGCGGAGAAAGCCCGCCGCCTCCAGTGCGTCGTGGAACCTGCGGTTGGCCCACGCCACCTCGGACTCCTGCATCCCCGGATTCCCGTCCCAGCCACCGGGGCCATCGGGGAACTCGGTGGGGATATCACAATTGTTTTGTCCCGGGTCCTCCGTGGAGCCGCGAACGATCAGCCGCAGCGGGGCCAGGGCGCGTGGCGTTTCCACCGCGAAGATGTCATCCCACGGCGGCATCACCATCCGCAACATGCCCAGGTCCACCGGCCTCTCGTAGTCCAGGAAATGCCATGCCTCGCGCAGGGAGCTGCTGTCCATCATCACGCCCCAGTCCTGCGGACGCTCACCGTAGAGCGCGAAATGCAGCAGCGCAGGGCAAGCGGAAACCTCCGCCAGCCCCTCCAGCCGGGGATTGGAGACCCGCAGGTGAGTGAGCTGCTTCAGGGCGGAGAGCGGTGCGAGGTTTCTGGAATACGTGGTCACCATCATGAAGCGCAGCGCCGGATAGCGCTCCACCCCATCGAGACGATAGATCCATCCTCCCTGGAAATGCTCCAGCAAGGGCATCTCCGGGAGAGAGTGGAAATTCCGCACCGAGGAGGTCAGGTGGGTTTCATAAGAGGCAACGCTGCCCGCCCTGAGGTACCGCAGGGCGGGCAGCGCGGGGATGGATTCCAGCGCGGAGACCAAGCCATGCCACTTCAGCACCTCCAGCCGCGGCAGCTCGGACAAGACGGACAGGTCCGGCCACGGATCGGTGCAGCGCATCTCGATTTCCCGCAGCTCCGTGCAGAGGGCCAGCGCCCCGTAGTTCTCCACTTCCCCGCAGGTGAGGTTGAGCTTCCGCAGTGCCACGAGGTGCTGAATGCCCTCCAGATCCTCACGTTCGAGCACCCCGAGCTGCAGCGATACCAGCCCCGGAACGAAGGCGAGAAATGAAATGTCGCGCAATACCCGATCCTCGACCCGACCGAAGGCCAGCTCCGTCACTTCGCCCAGCTTCGCCGCGGTAAAGACCAGCTGCCATCCAACGATTTGCGGCTGGAAAGCCGGATTCTCCGATCGCGCCTTCCGGATGTTCCTCTGCCGGGAGAAATCCGGGCGTTCGTGCCCCGCTGCGTGGGCGAACCTCGAGTAAACCTCTTCCACGAGTAACAGAATGCCAAATCTCTCCTCCAGAGTCCGCCGCCCGTCCCGCGCCCATTCCAAGAAAGCATCACCAACAGTATCCATTAGAACCAAGGCATATCCCAAACAGTTTCCGGCGCAAGCCAACTGTTAAGGAAAATCATCCCATCCGGTGACGGATCCGCCATGACTGCGGGACAGGCATGAATGGCACGGGATTAAGGCCTATTTTGTCGAAGCTTGTGTTGTCACGACCCCACTGGAGCTTTTGCCGCAAAAGAGCGCAAAGAACTCAGAGAATCAGGATTATCCTTTTTGTGATCCTTGCGTTCTCTTGCGGCTGAAAAAACCAATCCTTGCTTAATCCAGTGCCATTCGGGACAGCCATTCAATCATGCTTCAAGGAAACAAGCTGAAGCTCGAACTCCGGGGGGCGGAAGGAAGGCCTTCACCACGAAGACGTTACGGCAATCGATCGATGGAGACGGTGGCTTGTGAAAGAACAGACAGGAATGTCTGTGTCACGTATTGGAACGGACTGACGTCCGCTACTGCTATCCGATGGATGCGGAGCCGAAGTAGGGCACGAGGGCATCCGGGATGCGGATGGAGCCGTCGGGCTGCTGGTATTGCTCCAGCAGAGCGACATAGAGGCGCGGCAGCGCGGTGCCGGAACCGTTGAGGGTGTGCGGGAAGCGGTTCTTGCCTTCGGCGTCCTTGAAACGGAGCTTCATGCGGCGGGCCTGGTATTCGGCGAAGCACGAGCAGCTCGAAACTTCGAGATACTTGCCGTGGCCGGGTGCCCAGACTTCGATGTCGTAGGTCTTCGCCGAGGAGAATCCTATGTCGCCGGTGCAGAGTTCGATGGTGCGGTAGTGGAGGCCGAGTTTCTGCAGGATCGATTCGGCATGGGCGGTTAGTTTTTCCAACACCTCGAAGCCGTGGTCCGGATGGACGATCTGGACGAGCTCCACCTTGTCGAACTGGTGCATGCGGATGATGCCCTTGTTGTCGCGCCCGGCGGATCCGGCCTCGCGGCGGAAACATGGGGTGTAGGCGACCATTTTCACCGGCAGCTCGTTTTCCGACAGAAGCGTGTCCCGATAGAGATTGGTGACGGGAACTTCGGCGGTCGGCGCGAGGAACAGGCTGTTGACGCCGTTTTCGTCGGCATCGGTGCCATACATGTCGTCCTCGAATTTAGGGAGCTGGCCGGTGCCTTCCATGCACTCGCGTTTCACGAGATGCGGCACGTTCACTTCCTCGTAGCCGTTGTCGCCCTGGGTATCCAACAGGAAATTGATCAGGGCGCGCTCAAGCCGCGCACCTTTGCCCCGATAGACGACGAAGCCGGAACCCGCGGTGCGGATGCCGTCATCCCAGTTGACCAGGCCGTGTTTCAGCGCGAGCTCGACGTGGTCTTTCGGATCGGCGAGATCGGGCTTCGTCCCCCACTCGCGGACGACGGGGTTCGATGCTTCGTCGGTGCCGATGGGACAGGCGTCGTGCGTGAGGTTCGGAATGTTGAGCAGAAGCTCCGTCTGGCGGAGCGAGGCGGCCTCGGACTCGGCGTCGAGCTCGGCGATGCGCTCGTTGATGCCGCGGACCTCGGCTTCGATCGAGGACGTATCCTCGCCCTTGCCCTTGAGCATGCCGATCTGTTTGGAAATAGTTTTCCGCGAGCTTTGAAGCTGCTGTTTGGTCGTCTCGGCGGCACGGCGGGATTCGTCGCAGGCGAGCACGTCGTCCACCAGTTTCCAGTGGTCTCCGCCGCGGAGTTTGAGACGTTCCTGAACGGTTGCGGGGTTGTCGCGGATGACGCGGATATCGAGCATGGCGCGGCGACTCTCACGGGCGATGGGGTGAGGAATCAACGCGAATTTTCAACGAATGCGTGATTACTCGATGGGAGTGAGCTCGACCTTGCGGAATTGGACTTCCTTGTCCTCGCACTGGAGACAGATCGCCCCTTTCGTGGCACTGAGACCGGTGGCTTCGTTCATGAGCGTGCCGTTGACCCACGCAGTGAGCTTCGCCCCATGGCAGCGGATGCGGATGGTGTTCCACTCGCCGGAAGGTTTTTCGGCGCTTTCGGCTTTTTTCACCCAGCGGCGTCCCTTTTCCTGCGGCTCGGTGCCCACGACGGTGAGTTTTTCCCCATTGGTCCAGAAATCACCCGCATCGCCGGTGGCGAGCTGGACTTCGATGGATTTCGGCCAGACGAAAAGCTCCTTCGGCTTGGAGGCGTGGACGAGCACGCCGCTGTTGCCGGGTTTTCCGCCGGGTGCCCAGCGCCATTCGACGGTGAGCTCGTAGTTGGAAAACTCCTTCTCCGTGCGCATCAGCCCCGGCGGGCGGCCTTTGCAAACGAGGATGCCATCGGAAACGGACCAGACGGATTTCGCCTCAATCTTGGGATCGATCGAATCAAAGGTCCATCCTGAGAGATCCTTGCCATTGAAGAGCGCCTGGGGTTCGGCCGCATGAAGGACGGATAACAGGGCGAAGGCGGCAGCGATCCTTGGAATCATTCATCACACCTATCTGTTATTTCGGCGGATGACAAGAAACCGATCGTTCCCAAACACGTTTTTTATCGACTGCGCAGGCGCTTTCAGCTTTCCCGGTGGCGGATGGATGGAATCGCGAAATCGCCGGAAGAAATGGAAGCCCTCGGACGCGCAGCGGCGGCTGAGGCTACCAGTGGATCCGTGATCGCGCTCGTCGGCGGACTGGGCGCGGGAAAAACCCACTGGACCAAGGGATTTGTCGCCGGATTGGGATCAACGGCGGAGGTGACGAGCCCCACCTTCGGCCTCGTTCACGAATACTCCGGCGGCAGGCTGGAGGTGTTTCACTTTGATTTCTATCGCCTCGACTCCGCGGACGAACTGCTCGCTCTGGGCTGGGACGAATACCTGGAAACGGGCGGAGCGATCGTCGCCGAATGGGGCGATAAATTCCCCGAAATCCTGCCAGCGGACACGGTCTGGCTGCGTTTCGCCATCGGAAACGACGGCAGCCGGATCATCACGCGAGACTAGTCGGGCTCAGCTTCCAGCGAGACTCGCAGCGGAATTCACCAGGTTGCCGGCCGAACGCACCAAGGCTCCGGGAAGGCCGCACGAATTGAGGGAAAGCGCGATCCCAAGGACAGCGGCCATTTGTAAAATGCGTTTCATCGTGCGGCATCATGTCGATCGACCGCTCGGAGTCAAGCAGGCGGAAGGAAATCAGGAATCGGAGTTCTTGTCGTCCAGTTTCGCCTCGATCGCCTGCAGATGGCTCCTCAGCGCCTGGATTTCCCGGGTAAGCAGGACGATGTCGTCGTCCTCCTTGCGGATGTCCGTGCCGATGAAAAGACTGGCGACGAAACCCGTGAAAGCACCGAAGAGACCTACTCCGGCCGTCATCAGCACCATCGCGACGATGCGCCCGCCGACGGTGACCGGAAATTTATCCCCGTATCCCACCGTCGTGATCGTGACGTACGCCCACCAGAAGGCATCGCCGATCGTCTTGATATTGCCATCCGGAGAGTCCAGCGGATTCTCGAACTGGAAGATCGCGAAAGCCGACAGGAAGACCAAGCCCACCGAAATGATTGCCACCGTCCCCAGCGGCGAGATTTTCCCGCACTCGATGGCATACTTCAGCAGCAGCTTGATCGAGCGCACGGCGCGCAGGATGCGGATGATTTTCAAAGCCCGCCCGAAGCGCAAAGTCCCCATCATCGGCATCGATGTGACAAAATCAATCCAGCCCCATTTCATGAACGCCCGCTTCGACGGAGCACGGGAAAGGCGGATGAAAAAATCCGTGAGGAAAACCATACACACGCCGAAATCCACCCATTGCAGAATAGTTTTCGTGCTCTCGGACAGCGTGAAAATCTGGTCCACACAGAGAGCGCCGATCACATAAACCGAGAGAATCAAGGTAATGACCTGTAGCCTCGTGAAGCGCTCGCGGCCTTCTGTCGGTGTGTTGGAACTCATTGAAAGAAATTGCCGCGATTCGCGCGTGTGAATGAACGAAGCATCCGTCGATCGGATGAAATCCGGCCTCACGCCGGATGGAATGTCGTGGTAACGACGCGGTTAGCTACAACAAAAACGCTTCCCGCGTCAACGACAATCCCGGAAACCACTCATCCACAACTGATTACAAAAATATCCACCCTTCAAACTCCGGACGAACGCTTTTCAAAGAAGAGTGTGAACTCCAGCCGGTTGTAAGTCAGGTGCGTCCGAGCGAACAAATCCAGCCCCGCCGCTGCGGCCGCTCCGACCACCTCGGCATATAAGCCGTTGATCTCAGTGAAGGTGACCGCACCGGGGGTTTTCAGGGTGAAAATGACCAGCCCTCCCGGCGTAAGATGACGCGAAAGTCGGCCGACGTGACGGATCGCGTCCTCGGCCGCGCCATTCATGTCCGAGAGGATCGCATCAAATTTCGTGCCGGATTTCGGCTCGTAAGTCGCCACATCCGCGAGGATGAAACGCAGCTCGCGCTGGTGGTCCAGCCGCTTGTCGAGCGGCGCGCGGTCGAGCGCCGTGACCTTGTAACCCCGGCGGAGCAGCTCGGAAGTCATGCCGCCGGGGCTGGCTCCGAGTTCCAGCCAATGCGCGCCCTTGACCGGTGCCGGGCGGTGCAGCAGCAGGTAATGCAGCGCCTCCGCGATTTTCGCGCCGGCGCGGCTGATCGTATCGGGCGATCCCTGGCTGATGTATTTCGTCCCGCCCGGATAGAAGCCGTTCGACACCTTCGGGCTCTGCATTCCACAGAAAAGTCCCTCCTTGCCGACGAGGCAGAACAAGGTCGGCACATCGCCTTTCTGAGCCTCGATCTCCTTGAACGCTGCGACATCCGGCGGAAAAAGCTGGAGTGCCCGGCCCCGCAGATTGGACGCGAGCGACTTGTAATAACGGTTGGAAACTCCCGGATCGAGCTGGCCGATGAACACCGCCTGGGGCCGCAGCGCGCCGAATTTCCGGAACAAGGCCTGCGCCGCTTTTTCCACAAACCCTTCCATTTCCTCCGGGTTGCACGGCCAACTGTGGTGCACCGGCAGATTCCAACGGACGAACTTCGCCGCATCCGACTCCCGCATTGCCTGCGAATCTTCCATCCGGATCAGGAAATACTCGCTGCCGAGTTTCTTGGACGATTTCCCGCCAAGCCCGCGGATGATTTCATCGGAAAAATCCGCGAAGACTTCGGAAATCCGGATCAGGATGCTGGCTGGTTCGTTAGAAATCGGTTCCAAAATAAGATTCTCCCGCGCGGAGCGATACGCCCTGCCATCCATCGAAGCAACTCCGGATAAAAACCAGACAGGCACCACAAATCCAACGAATCAGCCGGAAGATCAACGGAACAATGGGCAGAACCACTGTCGATCGGGATTCGTTGGATTTGTAGCGCCTGATGGAAAAATCAGATCACGTTGCGAAGGGCCGCGGCTTCGGACAGATCGAATTCGCGGCAGCTCGGCGGGACTTGGTCCACATTCAGCTCCAGCCACGCCTCGGCCTCATCGCGCGTGCCGAAAATCCGGATGCGGTCGTTGTTCCGCGACCAGTAGCCCAGCATCCGGACGATCCCGAACACGGTGGAATTGTTCGCCACGTACGCGAGCCAGCCGCGCGTCCGGAGGTCCTCGTGTTTGAAGACCAGTGCCAGACGGAGGATGTCGTTCGCACTCAGGTCCAGTTCGGCATCGCTGAAATCGATCAAGCCGTGGAAATCCGGCGACCAGCACGGATCGGAAGCCATCGAGTAGATGATCGACTTCAGATCCGCCAACCCTACCTTGCCCTGATACTCCTCGATCCGCATCCTGCGGTCCGAGTCAATCCGGTAGTGACCTACTGTTCCCTCGGATGGATAATCAGTTGTTAAAAATTTCATAGGGTTCCTTACTATCGGACCCTCCATGCGGGCATTCGTTCAAAAAATATGAACAAATCAGCATTGTAACTATCTGTTTTTAAACATGTTACGGACTCACTAAAAATAAGGAAACCTTAACAAATCTCGCTCCAGCCCTACAAAAACCAAGCTAACGCCTAAAAAATCCGCCACCACCCCCCCATCAACCAGCGCAGCGGATCTCTGCAAAAATTTATTCCCGGATAGACCCTGCCTAGCGGCTGAGATCCTCCTGGTACATCAGCTTGAAGCCGCTCTGATGGAGAATCGCCACGGCAAATTCGTAGTCCTCGACGTGCATCGCCAGCATCGACTGACCTTCCGGGCTGGGCATCAGAGCGTAGGCGAAATCAATGTTCGTCTCCGCGATCATCAGCGTGTCGAGCGACTGGAGCAGGCCGGGACCGGACTCGCGCATGGCGATGACGACCAGCTCGCAGGTCGTGTGAGGGATGCCCTTTTCCATGAAAAGATGCTCCGCCGTATCAGGATCGGAAACCACCAGGCGCGCCACCGTCGCATCCCGCGAATCCTGCACGCTCAGGCCGACGACTTCGATGGCCGACGCACGCAACAACTTCACCAGGGCGGCCAACGCGCCGACCCGGTTCGGGAGCAGGACGGAAAACTGACGGACGGGTTCGCCGTGGTCGATAATGGTGTCTGATTCCATAGTTAATTGATCTTCAATCATCCGCGTGGCCCTCGCAGGGGAATGGTTTGCACGGCCCCGGTGGCCACTTCTTCGATGACCAGTTGGTTCGGCCGCACGTCGGAGATGCGGTATTCAGTGCCGTCGGCCGCCTTGAAATGCTGACCCTGACTGGCGACATAGCGTTTTCCAGTCGCGGAATCCTCGACCAGTGCCACCGGATCGTGGGCCTCGGCGGAAATCCCGGACGTCCATTCGCGGGTCGTCCCGGTGGTGGTATCACGCACGTCCATCACGGCGATTTCCATCTTCCGGCCCTGGCTGACCTTGCTGTTCTCCATCCGGCGCTTGACGCTGACGACGGCCAGCCGTGAGCCGGGAATCGTCTCACCCGTCCGCACTTTCATCTGTTTCGGCGAGGATCCGGCGATGCTGACGGTGGCGGTGTCGCCTTGCACGGACTGCACGTTGATCGGCAGTTCACGCTCGCTGTAGTGGCGCATGATCAGCGGCGGCATTGCAAACGGTGGATTGGTCACCGCTCCGGACGTCGTTGTGGTCCGGATGCCGGGCTCGGATTTGATGATCGCCACCGGGGTGCTGAGGGTCTCACCATTGATCGGCTTCGAAGGCCCGCGTTTCGCCAGCGGGCGGGTGGGAGGATTGAAAACAGGCGTGTTTTTCGATGAAACCGCCTTGTTTCCCGCAAGCCCCTTCGCCGCCGCGGTATCGACGAACGAGTCCATTTTTTGCGCGATTTTCTCGGGCGATTCGAGTTCAAGTTCCTCGGGAAGTGGTTCGCGCAGAATCAGCGAGGCAATTTCGGCATGTCCCGCCCCTGTCGCCAGATCCGCCGCCGTCCGACCGTCCGGATCGGCGGTGTAACGGCTGGCACCGAGTTCGAGAAGCAGCTTCACGGCGTCTTTATTGCCATTTTCCGCAGCGATCATCAAGGGCGTCCGTCCGTCTTCCATCCGGGCATAGACGGATGCGCCGTAATTCGTCAGCGAATCAATCACGTCAGCCCGCCCGACCAGCGCCGCCAGCAGCAGGGCGGCGTCGAGATTCTCGCGGTTGTAGGACGCCAGTTCGGCCACCGAACCACCGCTGCCCTCGCGCACCGCGAGCATCAGCGGCATGAAACCGTCCTTGTCCTTCGCCCGGGGATCGGCCCCCTGGCGCAACAGCCAGCGCACCATCGGCGTCTGATCCGCCATCACCGCCGCCATCAGCGGCGTGCGCTCGGAACCGCCGCGGACGTCCACCGGAAGGCCGCGATCCAGCAGAAATTTCGCCGAATTCTCCGCCCCGGCCGAAGCCGCGATATGGAGCGCGGAATCCCCGTCCGGATTTCGAGCATCCGGTCTGAACCCTGCGGAAATGAACTTTTTCAGAGCAGCCGGATCATTTTCGCGGCTCGCGCGGAACCAATCTTCCGGCGTCAGCTTGTAGCCCGCCTCGCCGAGATCGGACTTCAAGGTTTCCACCTGTTTCCGACAGGAGGGCAGGCCCGCCAGCGAAATGGCAAGCCAAACGAGGGCTGCCGGGCGTTTCGAAAACCATTGCATAGGGGGCACGTTACTTTGGTTTCCTTAAGCATTCAACCCTGAACCTTCGGCCACATCGATTCGCAAAATCCGGCAAATTCCCCCGCTCACCACAAACCGCACGTTGTGGCCGCACAGCGCGGCACCGAACTCCCGCCCGTCATCCGCCACCTGCGTCGCCGGCCTCGGATCGAGCGAAAGCACCTCGGCCAGCACCGCGCGCGCGCGTTTGGGAAGTTTGGCAAAATCCTCCGCCGCAGCAGGGTCCACTTCCACTGGCAGCCGTGGGATTTTCTCCCCTGCAAAACCAGCCGTCGCATCCGGAAGCGACTCCGCATAAGGCAGATACGGCTTCACATCATAAACCGGCGTGCCGTCGAGCAAGTCCAGCCCGCCGAGCAAAAGCACCGGCGAATCAGGAGCCGACAGATCGACGCCCTCCAGTTTCACCAGCGAAAGTCCCAGCCCGTTCGGCCGGAAAGTCGAGCGGCTCGCAAAAACCCCCACCCGCTGGTTCCCGCCCAGCCGCGGCGGGCGCACCGTCGGCTTCCAGCCCTGCTCCACCGTTTCGTGAAACCCGAAAACCAGCCACAAATGCGAAAACCCCTCAATCCCCCGCACCGCCTCCGGACTCCGGTAGGACTCGTGAAACACCAACCGCCCCCACGCACTCGGACACAAACCCGGCTGCCGCGGCACCCCGAATTTCCCACCAAAGCAGGATCGGACGGTGGCGATGGGGTCGATGGTCATTTCGAGGGTGGATCGGAGGAAATTTATGCCGGAATCAAAAATGCTCCGGGAATCCCGAGATCGAGAGTGGCCAGGCGCAACTGGCGTTTTTCCGCTAGAGCAAAAAGGTGGGCGTCCGTGGTCTTCGAAGCGGATTGGCACCATTCCGGCCACTATGACAAGGACGACAAGTCATCCGCCAGAAACCGATGGCGACGGCCAAGAGATTTGAGCATGTCCGCCAAACTCTCCGCCGCCTCTTCCACGGTCAAACGACCTGTCGCTCTTTGCACTGAGACGCGGACAAAACCGAGTTCCGGAATCGCCGAAGTAAAGAGAGTGACATTCCGCTTCGCCATCATGTCACCCACCCACCTGGCGACACGCCGATGCTCGGAATGATCCAACCATCCCCAAGCCACCAGAATGTTCACATCAAGCAGGAATTTCATCAGGGGAAATCCGCTAGCATTTCACTCACACCTTGGGTGGTCAGCGGAGCGAGGCCGGGGGACCTATCAAAGATCATTGCTCCGGTAAACTCACAACGGACGCGCCGCAGTGTCTCGGTCGACGGCGTCGTCCCGGTTGCCTTCCGGCGGAGGTATTCGGACAAACTCGTCCGTTCCGCCTTCGCCAGAGAGCGGATCATCCGCGCCTCGTCGTCAGTGACTTTGAAGGTGATGGTCTTCACGGGTAATACCGTAATACCCAGATTCTCTTTTGCAAGCCGATTGGGAGGTCTCATTTAAGCAACCATTGGAGCAGACGAAACATGACTGGAACTAAAAAAGTGACAAGCGCCAGAAAGATCAACCGACTGAACCCGATGAATGCCATGGGTGTGAGTCCATACCGGATCGGCTGCTTTTTATCGTCGGATCGTTTCATTTCGGCGGCCGGTGGAAACGAGAAATTGGCGATCAAACCTTGTGATATCGGTTCGCAAACGTGGTTGGGGGGTCCGGCAGCAACGCCATCGCTTCCGATCGCGAAACCATGGAGCAACAACGCGGCGGGATCGCGCCAGCCTTGGTCAGTCACTCAATGTTCAAGTTCGGTGCAGCATCCGGCTCAGCCCAGAAAAACTCCACATCACCTACGCCACCGCTGCCGCTGAAATCACTCCGCAAATGAAAATGGCTACGATTCCGCTGTAGGTCTCGAAGTCGTTCAATCAGCACAGGAATTTCGGCGGCGGTGATGCCAACTTGAAGTCCAACCCAACCTGTCTTGAAGTCTTCTAGTTTGATATGCATGACAACAAAGGCAAGGCACCGCCTAACATTCAATCACCGCGTCTTGAAGTGGATGCTGGAACGCAGCACCGACCCTTCGCGGCGGGAGTGGACGGTGAGTTTGTCGAGATCGCTGAGGGTGGAGATGGCGTCCTTGGCGTGCTTCTTCTGCTCGGCAGTTAGAGCGGCTCCGGTGATGGCTTCGGCGTTTTCGTCGGCGATCTTGAAGGTTTCGTCGGCGAAGGTTTGCAAGGCCTGGAAGTTCACGCTGAACCACACGCCGGTCCGGGTTTCGCCGCCGGCGGTGGCCTTCGCGATGAGGTCGAGAGCCTGGTTTTTCGAGGTGGAGGCGGCAAACCACTGGTCGCCGACGGTGACGGACGGCAGGAAGTCGTCGTTGAAAAACGGCATCGGGAAGAACCAGGTGGTGAGGCCGTTTTTCTCGGAGCTGAGAGGCTTCTGCATCGGGATGTCCTCACCGACCATTTCGCTCACCTTGCCGAGCAGGGTGGTGGTGGTGGAGTTCATCTTGTCCCATGAACCTGCGAGCTTCGCACGATCGGTGACTGGGGAGATGAACGAGATCCGCGGCACCTTCGCCTTGTCCACAACAGGTTGCGGGATACCGGGGATGGCGGGAGCAGAACCCTTGAGATCGACGACCATGGCCCTTTCGCCGCCGAGGCTGTCGCCGAAATCACCGTTGAAGGCGTCCCACAAAGCGACCGCGTCCGGGCGGAATTTCGAGTCGAACAGTTTCGCCATGTCCTTGAATTTGGTGACATCATCGTTGTCCGAGGGGATTTCAGTGACCTTCATCGCCATCGCATAGGCGGTTTCCAACAGGGACTCGAAATAGGCGTGGGCCTTTTCATCGTAGGCGGCGTCCACGGTCATGTCCGCGAAGAGGACGACGTCAGGCGAGTTGCCGAGATGGGCAAGTTTGTTCGGCACTTTCCAGTCGATCGCGCCGTTGTCGGCACCACCGTAGGATTCGATTTTCAAACCGTCCTCGAAGAAGGCGATGGTGCCCAGCGCTTCGTTGCTGACCAGTTTGCGCAGCGCTGCCTCGCGTTCGGAAACGATTTGCAAAAGTGCTTCCAGATCGCGGGTTTCACCGAGTCCGTCAGCTCCGGACAGACCGTCGCGAAGTCCGTTGGTCATGTCAGCGAGTCCACCGACGGAGGCGTAGAGTGTGTCGAATGCAGCTTTCTGGCCGTAAACGAGGGCGGCGAGATCCTTGGACTGATAGGCGTCCGAGAAGGCAAGCGCGTCGGAGCCGACGAGCGAGCTGCCGGCATCGGCGGCGAAATTCAGGTCATCCAGCGAACCGCCGACGAACAGCAGCGCGTATTCACCGACGGTGCCGCTGAGAACGACGATGTCCTTCTTCGCGACAGCCGCGATCAATTGATCGGCCGTGGCAGTGCCCAGCGTCTTGTCCATTTCTTCGCGCTCCTCCGCCATGTTGGCGGAGATTTTCGCACCGGAAATCTTGAAGCCGGAGAACTTCTGGCCTGATTTCTCGACCTCCACGGCCTCCGCCATTTCGCCCATCATTCCGAGGTTGGCGACGGTGCTGGCAAGAAGCTGGGCGGCTTCGGCGGTCTTCGCTTCCGAGGTGCGGAATGCGAAATAGATCGGCGGCATTTTCGATTTCTCGATCAGCGGGATGCCGGATTCAGGGTCTTTCAGAAGGCTGCCGAAAAGCTCCTCGCTGTAGCCGCTGGAAAATGCGCTCTCGAGGTCCGCCACATCACCCTTTTTCGCGGCGGCGACGAGTGCCTTGGCGATTCCACGGAATTGGAAATAGCTCATTCGGCGGTTGAGCGTGAGCAGGTTGCCGGTTTGTTCGCCGGTGGTCTTGCCCAGCGCGATGGTGAATTCCTTGCCGAAAAGCATCGCAGGGCCGGCGGGCTCTTCCGCAGCGGCGTCCGGCTTTTTCTCCTCTTCGTCGAGATCGACCATGCCTCCGCCCATCTGCGCCTGGACAAGTTTCCAGAGCTTGGTGGATTTCACGCGGTCGGCCGTTTTCGTGCCGTTGTAAAACGAGAGGACGACCTCCGTGTCCGGCAGCAGGTGTTTCGCGAATCCGAGCTTCGCGGCACGCTGCTCAGGAGTGACGGCCGGGACTTTCGGCACCACCGGAGCAGGCGCGGGCGTCGGTTTTGCAGGTGTCTCGGCGACAGCCGCCGGGGCTTCAGGCACCTTGGCCTCTTCCTTTTTATTGCAGGCACCGAGGCCGAGGGCCACAGCAGGGATGATCAGCCAGTTCGCTCGATTTTTCATGGAGGCCGCAGGCTAGAATCGCAGGAAGGGATCTAGCAAGCAGATTGGCCGGAATTTCCCTGAAAATCGCAACAGTCCACCTCGCGCTCAAATCGGCACGCAACCCGCTTTCTTTCATCATCAGTCACATCCGGGTTGCGGGAAACGCCAGTCTGTGACTCTTTACCCCAGCCCCACGACCATGGCAGCCACCACTCCTCAGACTCCCCGCAGCGATCTTTTCCCCTTCGAACTCGTCCGCCCAGAGCTGGAGCGGGTTGAAATCTCCATCCGTGAGCAGGTCCGCGGGTTTGATCCGGCCGTCGAGCCCTACGTCGCTTATATCTGCAATACCTCCGGCAAACGCATCCGCCCGGCCCTCGCCATCCTCGTCGGCGGTGCGGCGGGGGGATTCACCGATGATCATTTGAAAATCGGCGTCATCCTCGAGCTCATCCACATGGCCACGCTCGTCCACGACGACATCATGGACGGCGCTAACACCCGCCGCATGGTCCCCACCGCCAACGCGAAATGGGGCAACGCGCTTTCCGTCCTGCTGGGCGACGCGCTTTTCTCGCATGCTCTCACGCTCGCCACCGATTTCAACAGCATCGACATCTGCCGCAAGGTCGGCAACGCCGCGCGCGAAGTCTGCCAAGGGGAAATCATCCAGACACAGCGCCGTTTCGACCTCACCTTCACCAAGGCCGAGTATTTCCGCATTATCGAGATGAAGACCGGCGCGCTCTTCGCCGCCGCCACCGGACTTTCCGCCAATCTATCCGGCCTCGATGCCGAGACCGAAGCCCGCCTTTACAGCTACGGCATGAAACTCGGCACCGCCTATCAGATCTACGACGACTGCCTCGATCTCGTCGGCTCGGAAGAAGTCGTCGGAAAAACGCTCCGCACCGATCTCATCAAGGGCAAGCTCACCCTCCCCATCCTCAATCTGCTGGAAACCGCCTCCGAGGCCCAGCGCATGAAGCTCAACAAGCGCATCCTCGATCAGGAACCGCTCGACCTTCCCGTCCTGCTAGGCATCGCCGAATACGAGGGCGCAATTGAAAGCGCCGTCGACACCGCGCTCGGACTCCTCGCGGAAAGCCGCGAGGATCTCGCACCGCTCGGACAATCCGTGCATGCGGACGCGCTGGCGCAGATCACGTGGTTCCTGGCAGGGCTGCTGGAGAAGTGCAGAAGATGAGTTGATGGTTGATGGTAAGAATAAGACGATCAACACCGCGCTCTCTCCCTCTTCCTATCAACCATCAACTCTCAACCATCAACTTCTTCCATGCCCCGCAAACTCCTCATCATCGGCGGCGGATTCGCCGGGCTCGAGTGCGCCAGCCGCCTCGCCAACGACGAACACTTCGAGATCACCCTCGTCGACCGCACGAACCACCACCTTTTCCAGCCGCTGCTCTATCAAGTCGCCAGCGCCTCGCTCGCCGCGCCGGACATCGCACGGTCCATCCGCCAGATCCTCGCCGATGCGAAAAACGTCACC
>JBDSNC010000148.1:0-4118 GCA_039915545.1 Luteolibacter sp. | reverse complement strand
AAACTGTGTCTGCTTCAACCTGAGGAGGGTAAGCCGTATGGTGACCCAATTCTACGACGCGGAGGTGCGGCGCTACGGACTCCGCCCGACCCAAGGGTCGATTCTGCTGGCATTGAATGCCCAGAAGAACTGGAGCATGGCGGAATTGAGTGATTGGCTGGGGATGGACCGCACAACGCTTCTGAGAAATCTCCGTCCACTGCAGCGGGACGAACTGGCACACGTCGAAGGTGGCGGGCGCGGCAGCCGGGTGGAACTGTCCATCACCGCCAAAGGCCGGAAAAAGGTCGACGAATTCATGCCAGCCTGGAGATCAGCTCAAAAAGTCGCAGTCGAAACTCTGGGTGAACAGCGTTGGTCCGCCGTCCTTTCCGACTTCGAAACTGTGGCCCTCGCCCTGAACAAGTAAAATGGCCCGCAAACAACAAATCGGAAAACTAAACCAATAGCTGTGTATATACACTTTTAATCACCAAACAACGAAATGAATACCTCAGACAAATCATGGGTTCTAATCACGGGCGCATCGAGCGGCTTCGGCGAAGAGTTCGCCCGCCAATATGCCGGACAAGGCCATCCATTGGTCCTCGTGGCGCGACGGCTGGATCGGCTTGAACGACTCGCCGAAGCACTCCGCCAGCAATTCCGCGTGGAGGTCGCCGTGGAGCAGGTGGACCTATCAGACGTCGCGGCGGTCGGCCAACTGCATCAGCGGCTCCGCGAAAGGGGCATTGTGATCGACATCCTGATCAACAACGCCGGCCACGGACTGCAAGGTCCGTTTCTGGATGCCCGGTTGGACGCGGCGATGGCAATGGTGCAGTTGGACATTGCGAGCCTGACCGCGATGACCCACGTTTTCGCTCAAGACATGCGGACGCGGGGACGCGGGAAAATCCTGCTGGTCGCCAGCATGCTGGCCTATCAGGGAGTGCAAAACTTCGCCGTCTATTCCGCCGCCAAAGCTTACGTATTGCGTTTGGGTGAAGCCCTGCATCGCGAACTCAAGCGCGACGGCATCACGGTGACTACGCTTTGCCCGGGGATGTCGGACACCGGATTCGCTACCGCCGCGGAACAAAAGGTCACGCCCGCCTTGAAGCTGCTGATGATGCAGCCGGCCCCCGTGGTGCGCGCCGGGATCCGGGCCCTGGGCGCCGGGCGCATGAGCGTCGTGCCAGGGTTCGCTAACAAGATGATGGTCGTCTTCATGTGGAGCACGCCGCGTTGGCTGCACCAGGCAGTCTTCTCCCAGACAATGAACCATTGAGGTGAAAAATCCGAGGAAACAAGAAAACACCATGAAAGCTAACTTACTGTGGGTGCCCCCCGTTGCCATGCTCATCTCAACGGGCTGTATGGTAGGGCCGGATTACAAGCGGCCGATCACCGATGCGCCGGAAAACTACAAATCCGGATCCCATGGCACATGGAAGGAAGGCCGGCCGCTCGACCATCAAGCCAAAGGGAATTGGTGGAAAATTTTCGGCGATGATGCCTTGAACGGTCTTCAAAGTCGCGCGGCTGGCGCGAACCAGGAGGCCAAAGCAGCCATCGCCCGCGTTGACCAGGCCCGAGCCACTGCAAGAACCGCCCGCAGCGAACTCCTTCCCACCCTCGATGCAAATCCGAGCTACACGCGCCAACGGTTCTCGTCCGATCAACCGAATGGCGGAATAACGGTGAGCAATTTCCGGGCACCGTTGGACTTGAGTTACGAGGTCGATCTGTGGGGGCGGGTGCGAAGGGGCTTCGAGAGCGCCAGCGCGGATTCACAGGCTTCCGTTGCCGCTTACCACAATGTGTTGCTCGTTCTTCAGGCCGATGTAGCACAAACCTACTTCGCTCTTCGATCACTCGATGCGGAAATCAGCATCATCCAAAGCGCTATCAGTTTGCGAAAGGAACAGGTGCAACTCGTGCGGGATCGCTTCGAAACCGGGGTCGGCAACGAACTGGATCTGTCACGCGCAAAGACAGATCTGGATTTCGCGGAATCCGAGCTCGCCGCTATCGGAAAGCGACGTGCCGAACTGGAGAACGCGCTCGCCATTCTCATCGGCGAAAATCCTTCAACGTTCACCTTCGCCGCGGCATCTTCAGATCGCCTTGCGAAATGGGATCCGGTTCCACCAAAGATACCCGCTGGATTGCCGGCGGATCTGCTCGAGCGACGCCCCGATGTTGCAGAAGCCGAGCGTAAACTTGCCGCCGCGAATGCCCGCATCGGTGTGGCGAAGGCCGCCTTTTTCCCCTCGCTGAGTCTCACTGGCTCGGGTGGAGTGGTGAGCGGCGAAATGGGAGATCTGTTCAAAATGGACAGCCGCGCATGGTCGATCGGGCCCAGCGTTTCGCTGCCGATCTTTGCGGGCGGAAGAAATCAGGCAAACCTCAAACGCTCGGAAGCGGCTTATGAGGAAAGCGTCGCCCTCTATCGGCAAAGGATTCTTGTCGCATTCGGTGAGGTCGAAAGCAGCCTTTCAGGGATACGCTTTCTGGCGGATCAAGCTGACTCCCAGAATAGCGCGGTAGCCAATTCAACCCGCGCCGCGGAGCTGGCCGACACACGTTATCGCACCGGCATCGTCGGCCATCTGGAAGTCTTGGACGCCTTTCGCGACGTGCTTCAGGCCAAGCGAGCCAAGGCTCAAATTTCCGGACAGCGACTCATCGCATCCGCGCAGCTCATCAAAGCCCTTGGCGGCGGTTGGTGAGACTTCACTCAAATAACAGCAACCTCATTTTTATCCATTTCATGAACACACAATTTAGATCGGGTATTCCTAACTTCACGAAAACGATTCTCTCACCATTGAAGCCCGCAGTTCTTCCTGCATCATGGCTCATGGTGGCACTGATGACGGGCGGATGTTCCAAAACACCTGAGGAAGATCCTCGTCTCAAGCCCCAGAAAGTGGAAGTTTTCAAGGCCAAAGCCGTCGAGCTGGGAAACAGGAGTTTCACCGGGACAGTGGCTGCTAGAGTTCAAAGTGACATCGGTTTCCGGATCAGCGGAAAGATCCTCGAACGATCCGTGGAACTCGGCCAACGCGTCCGGAAAGGGCAGCTCCTCATGCGGCTCGACGCCGTGGATCTCGATCTCTCGCTCGCAGCGCAACAGGCAAACGTCGAGGCCGCCCGCGCCAAATACATCCAGGCGAAAGCGGACGAAGCACGTTTCGCGGCAGCTCTGTCGATGGCCGGAGCTGTTTCCCGCCTGGAGTATGACCAGACCAAGGCGGCATTGGATAGTGCCAATGCACAGCTGGCGGCCGCCGAGGCCCAGGCCAATGTCTCTCGCAACTCCAGCGGGTATTCCTCCCTCCTGGCGGATGCGGACGGAGTGGTTGTCGGCACGCTGGCGGAACCAGGCTATGTCGTGGCCGCTGGACAAACGGTCATTCAACTGGCGCATGATGGCCCTAGGGAGGCCATGATCCATTTACCCGAAGGTGTGCGGCCCGATCTTGAGGCGGCTGCATCGGCCCAACTCTATGGACAGGAAAAAGCCTATCCAGCCGTGTTACGACAGCTATCCGATGCGGCGGATCCAGCGAGCCGGACCTATGAGGCGCGGTTCGTCCTTGATGGCGAAGCGGCTTCGGCACCGATCGGTTCGACCGTTAGCATCAAATTGTCCGGCACAAACTCCACCGACGGCCAGACAGTCGTCGTCCCGGTCGGAGCCATTCAGGACAAAGGCGAAGGACCCGGCGTCTGGATCGTGAATGATCAATCAGAGGTTTCCTATCGAAAGATTACCATCGGCTCGATCGGCAACGAGGAAGTCGTCGTTTCCAGCGGGGTGAACGCCGATGAAAACGTGGTCGCGCTCGGGCCACACCTGCTCCACGAGGGACAAGTCGTAAATGTTGAAAAATAACCGGACCTATATCCAATGAATCAATTCAATCTATCTGCGATGGCGGTCCGGCAGCGCGCCATTACTCTGTTTTTCATCATCGCCACTGCGGCCGCAGGTGTTTTCGCTTACTTCCAATTGGGACGGGCGGAAGACCCATCGTTCACGGTCAAAGTCCTCACGGTGAGCGCGGTATGGCCCGGAGCCACGGCTCAGGAAATGCAAGATCTGGTGGCGGAGCCATTGGAAAAAAGAC
>JBDSNC010000103.1:0-18037 GCA_039915545.1 Luteolibacter sp. | reverse complement strand
CTTCGCGGCGTTGTGAGTTCCATTCCGGTCGAGCCATCTTTGGAAATCTTCGCTGAGCTGGCGAAGCGGGGCAATGTCGTGCCCGTTTACACCCAGCTTGCCGCCGATTTCGAGACCCCGTTGTCCGCTTATTTGAAATTGCGGGATAATCGCCATTCTTTCCTTCTGGAAAGCGCGGAAAGCACGGAGAAGGGCGGGCGGTGGTCGATTGTCGGCAGCGGTCCGCGGCTGGTTTTCGAGGCGCGGGAGAAGGAAATCACGATTCGCGAGGGTTCGAAAGTGCGCTCGTTTTCGGTGGAGGACGATGTGTTGGCGGCGCTGGAGCGGGAGATGGCGGTTTACCAACCGGTGACTCACGGGGCGCTGCCGCAGTTTTCCGGCGGGATGGTGGGGTATCTTTCCTACGATGCGGTGCGGCAGTTCGAGCCGACGCTGGGATCGCCGCCGCCGGATGTTTTGGGCATCCCGGATGCGATGTTCATGCTGGCGGACACGCTGTTGGTTTTCGACCACCGTTTGCGCCGCTTGCAGGTGATCGCGAACGCGTTCATCGATGAGTTTCCGACCCACGAGGAAGCCTATGCGGCGGCGCGGGGACGGATCGCGGCGATCGTGGAAATTCTGAACCGGCCGTTCCATGTGCCGGCGCTCAACGGGCTGGTGAAAATCGAGCCGGCGGTGGCGCAGAGCAACACGACACAGGCGGAATACGAGGCGATCGTGCTCGCGGGCAAGGAGTTCATCAAAGCGGGCGATATTTTCCAATTCGTGCCGAGCCAGCGGTTTGAGACGGATTTCGACCGGCCGCCGGTGGATCTCTATCGGGCGCTGCGGTTTGTGAATCCGTCGCCTTACATGTTCATTCTGGAGCTGGGAGATTTCGCGCTTGTCGGGAGTTCGCCGGAAGTGCACGTGCGTTCGATCAAGGGGCGCATCGACATCCGCCCGATCGCCGGGACGCGTCCGCGCGGGAAGACGCAGGAAGAGGATAACGCGCTGGCGGAGGACCTGATGAAGGATCCGAAGGAATGCGCGGAGCATCTGATGTTAGTGGATCTGGCCCGCAACGACGTGGGCCGCATCGCGAAACATGGCAAGGTGAGGGTGGATGATTTCATGATCGTGGAGCGCTACAGCCACGTGATGCACATCGTTTCCAATGTCTCGGGCGATCTTGATCCGTCACACAGCGCCTACGACGTGCTGCGCGCGACTTTTCCCGCAGGAACGGTCAGCGGCGCACCGAAGATCCGGGCGATGCAGATCATCAACTCGCTGGAGAAAAACAAGCGCTGCGCGTATGCGGGGGCGGTGGGGTACTTCGGTTTCGATGGCTCGCATGATTCCTGCATCACGCTGCGGACCTGCCTCCTGAAAAACGGCAAGGCCTACGTGCAGGCTGGAGCGGGAGTGGTGGCGGATTCCGATCCCACGTATGAATATGTGGAAACTGTCAACAAGGCGAAGGCGCTGCTGAGTGCGATCGCGCTGGCGCGGACGCTGGGGCCTGAAAACTGAACACTGAAAACTAGCAACTTTTTTCCATGCTCCTCATTCTCGATAACTACGACTCCTTCACCTACAACCTCGTCCAATACTTCGGCGAGCTGGGTGCGGAGATGAAAATTTTCCGCAACGATGTGATCACGGTGGACGACGTGAAGGCGATGAAGCCCGAGCGCATCTGTATTTCACCGGGGCCGTGCACGCCGACGGAAGCGGGGATTTCCTGCGAGCTGATCGAAAAACTCGGCGCGACGACTCCGATCCTCGGTGTCTGCCTCGGGCACCAATCGATCGGCCAGGTTTACGGCGGCGATGTGGTCCGTGCTGACAGGCTGATGCACGGCAAGACCTCGCCGATCCATCATTCCAGTAAAAGCGTGTTTGCGGGGATGCCGAGTCCGTTCGAAGCGACGCGCTATCACTCGCTGATCGTGAAGCGTGAGACGCTGCCGGATTGCCTGGAGATCACCGCGTGGACGGAGGAAGGCGAGATCATGGGGCTGATGCACAAGGAGTATCCGGTGCACGGCGTCCAGTTCCACCCGGAGTCCATCCTGACTCAGGACGGCAAGAAGCTGTTGGAGAATTTCCTGAAGCTCTGATCTAGCAAAGCTGGCTTCTCTTGCGGATCGCGAACACCCAGGCGGGTGGCAGATTGCGCATCGAGAAACTGGTGCAGACGCTTTTCAGATCGAGTTCCTTCATCACCTTGCGCGGCACGGGGCAGAGCGGGCGATAGGTGAATTGATAGATCGCGCCGCCTTCGCGGAGCTGGGAGAACGAACCTTCAAGGATGCTGTGGATGACGTTTTGCGGCATCGAGAGCAGGGGCAGTCCGCTGACGATCGCGCCAACGCCGCTTTCTTCAAACAGGCCGAGGCTTTCCAATTTCGTGGCGCAGGCGGAAATGATCCGGACGTCGGGAAACCGCTGGCAGAGGAGTTTCGCCAGTTTCGGATCGTATTCGAGGAGAGTGAGGTTTTTGGCGGAAACACCGCGGGCGAGGAGAGCCTTGGTGAAGACTCCGGTGCCGGGGCCGAGCTCGAGCACGGGGCCGGTGGTGGAGGAAATTTCCGAAGTGATCGCCCTCGCCAGCACCGGGCCGGATGGAACGATCGCGCCGACCTTGAGCGGAGCGCGGAGCCAGGCGCGTGCGAATGCCGTGAATTCGCAGACGGGCGAGGACTCAGTGCTCATGAATGGTGGATCGTCTTTGGGGTTTGGGATGCGCTGATCATAGGACCGCGAACGAACGCTGTCGCACGAAAAGATTTAGAGATGTAAAATAGACGTTTGCCAAGAACGGAATCGAAAGGCGTTGGAAATACGTGGGTTGGGACCCGCGACTGGCTTTCACCCGCCGCAGAGGACTTCGACACCGCTTTTCTGGAGCTGGTCGGTGAATTCGGGATCAGCGGCTTTGTCGGTGATGAGGCAGCTCAGGTCGGCGACTCTGGCGAAGAAAAACGCGGCTTTTTGTCCGAGTTTCGAGTGGTCCGCGAGGAAAACGACGTCCTGCGCGCTGTCGATGACGCGCTCCTTGAAGGCCGCCTGGCGTGAGTTGCTCTCGCTGGCGCCGCGCTCCAGGTGCAGGCCGTTTCCGGAAAAAAACATGCGATGGATGTTGTAACGCTGGAGGGATTTTTCCGCGGTCAGGCCGATGAACGAGCGGGATTTCGGGTCGAACAGGCCGCCGGTGCAGATGAGATCAAGATTCGGGCGGTCGGAGAGGGCGGTGAAAACGTTGAGCGCATTCGTCAGGATGGTCAGCGGGAGATCGGGGAGGAACTCGGTGAGGGTCAGCACGGTGGAGCTGGCATCGAGGAAAATCGTTTCATTCGCCTGGATCCGGCTGGCGGCGATTTTCGCGATGGCGAGCTTTTCGTCGCGCCGGATCGCCTGGCGCTGGGTGAAGGGCAGTTCCTCGCGGATTTTCTCCGGCCGACTCGCTCCGCCGTGGATGCGGATCAACTCGCCGCGTTTTTCGAGCATTTCAAAATCCTTGCGCACGGTTTCGTCCGTCACACCGAGTTCGGCGGCGGTTTCTGTGGTGCGGAGGGATCCGGCTGCTTGGAGCAGTTCGAGGATTCGGCGTTGGCGGGTGATGGCGAGCAAAACTGTGTTTTTCTGTGTTTCGTTGGGAATTGATTTGTTTTCGGTTGACTTGTCAATCAAATCCAACGAAACCGAACTCATCAATGTCTGCTTCGACCCTTCAATCCGTCCAGTCCGATTCACTTGCCCGCATGCTGGATCTTTCACATCAGCTCGGTCGCGAGGACCGCAAGCTCGCCATTCTGGGAGAGGGGAACACCTCGGCCCGCGCCTCTGATGAGACGTTCGTTGTGAAAGCCAGCGGCTCGAATCTCGCCACGCTCGCTCCTGTCGGCGTCACCGAATGCCGGTTTGCCGATCTCGCGGATTTGCTTGCCCAGGAAAGCATGACCGACGCCGCCATCGACGAGGCTCTGTTCGCGGCGCGCGTGGATCCGGACGCGAGGAAGCCATCCGTTGAGGCGGTTTTCCACGCGTATCTGCTCACTTTGCCGGGCGTGAATTTCGTCGGCCACACGCATCCGGTGACCGTGAACCAGCTCCTCTGTTCGAAGTTCGCCCGTATGTTCGCCGTGCGCCGGACGTTTCCGGATGAAATCGTCTGCTGCGGCGTCGAGAGTGTGTTCGTTCCCTACACGGATCCCGGACTGAAACTCGCGCAGGCCATCCAGCAGGCTGTTATTTCCTACATCGAGCGCCTCTCCCGACCGCCGCGGGTGATCCTGTTGGAAAACCACGGTCTCATTGCGCTTGGTGCCACACCGGAGTCCGTGCTTGCCGCCACTCTGATGGCTGCGAAGGCCGCTGAAATTTTTGTCGGTGCCGCCGCCATCGGTGGCGAACCGCGTTTCCTCACCGCTGCCGAAGTCGAGCGCATCGCAGGCCGGCCGGACGAACATTACCGCCAGAAAGCCCTCGGTCTCTGAAATTTTCCCAACTTCGAAATCCTTCTATCATGTCCAACTACAAATACGTGAACTACCTCTGGGACGACGCGAAAGCGGCCGGACTCAGCCCCGTCGACAGCCTCGCCTATCGCTCCAACATGCTTGGCAGCGACCAACGCATCACCAACACCGGCGGTGGCAACACCTCGTCGAAAGCCTCCGAAACAGATCCGCTCACCGGTCAGCCGGTCGAGGTGATGTGGGTCAAGGGCTCCGGCGGCGACCTCCGCACCAGCACCCGCGAGAATTTCTCGTCGCTCTATCAGCAGAAGCTTCTCGATCTCCAGAACCTCTACGGCGCCCGCGAGGACAAAGGCCTCAAGTCGCCCGCCGAGGATGAGATGGTCGGCATGTACACGCATGCCACCTTCAACCTGAACCCGCGCGCGTCCTCCATCGACACGCCGCTGCACAGCTTCATTCCGTCGAAATTTGTCGACCACATGCACCCGAACGCGATCATCGCCATCGCCGCTTCGCAAAACTGTGAGAAGCTCACCAAGGAGATTTTCGAAGGCGAAATGGCCTACGTGCCATGGATGCGCCCGGGTTTCGAACTCGGCCTCGCCATGCAGGAAATCGTGAAAAACGATCCCAGCGTGAAGTCCATCATGATGGGCCAGCACGGTTTCATCTCGTGGGATGATGAGGAAAAAGCCTGCTACACCTACACCCTCGATTGCATCGAAAAGGCTTCCGCCTATATCGAAGCGAAGTACGCAGCCAAAGGCGGCGACGCAGCGGCATTCGGCGGTGCGAAATATCAGACGCTCACGCCGGAACAACGCCGCGAAACCCTCGTCGCGATCCTGCCATGGCTGCGCGGACAAGTTTCCCAACAGAAGCGTTTCATCGGCACCGTGCAGGACGACGAGAAGATCCTGCGCTTTGTGAATTCGAACGATGCCGCCCGTCTCGCCGAACTCGGCACGAGCTGTCCGGACCATTTCCTCCGCACCAAGATCAAACCGCTCTATGTGGATTGGAACCCGCAGACCGAGGACGCCGCCACTCTGAAGAACAAACTGGCCGCCGGTCTTGAAGCCTATCGCGAGGACTACGCCGAGTATTACGCGCTTTGCAAACACGACAACTCGCCCTCCATGCGCGATGCGAACCCGACCGTCGTGCTCATCCCCGGCATCGGCATGGTCGCCTGGGGCAAGGACAAGTCGGAAAGCCGCGTCACCGCTGAATTCTACAACTGCGCCGTCGAAGTCATGCGCGGTGCCGAAGCCATCGATACTTACATCTCGCTTCCCCAACAGGAAGCGTTCGATATCGAGTATTGGCTGCTCGAGGAAGCGAAGCTCAAGCGCATGCCTGCGGAAAAGGAACTCGCCCGCCAGGTCATCATTGTCATCGGTGCCGGCTCCGGCATCGGCAAGGAAACCGCTCACCGTCTTGTGAAAGAAGGCGCGCACATCGTTTGCGTCGATCTCAACGAGGATGCAGCGAAGGCAACGGCCAAGGAAATCACCGACAAATACGGTCTTGGCATCGGCGTTGCGGGCACCGGTCTATCCGACTGCGGACCGGCTATCGGCCTCGCCGCCAACATCACCGACCGTGCCTCGATCCGCCGGATGCTCGACGACGTCTCCATCGCCTACGGTGGATTCGACAGCATCTGCGTCACCGCCGGCATCTTCGTTCCAAGCGACACTTCGGGTCACATCCCTGACGACAAGTGGGCGCTCACTTTCGGCATCAACGTCACCGGCAGCTACTTCGTGGCCGACGAGGCGTTCAAGACGTGGAAAGAGCAGGGACTCAAGGGCAATCTCGTCCTCACCACTTCCGCCAATGCCGCGGTCGCGAAAAAGGGCTCGCTTGCATACGACACTTCGAAGGCCGCCGCGAACCACCTCGTCCGCGAACTCGCCATCGAGCTTTCACCGCTCGTCCGCGTCAATGGAGTGGCTCCGGCCACCGTGGTCCAAGGGTCCGCGATGTTCCCGCGCGATCGGGTGATCGGTTCGCTGGCGAAATACGCGATCCCTTACACGGATGACGAGGCGACCGAATCGCTTGTTAGCAAGCTGGCTCAGTTCTACGCCGACCGCACGCTCACGAAGGCTCCGATCACTCCCGCCGATCAGGCAGAAGCGTATTTCCTCCTCGTGACCCAGCGCCTCAGCAAGACGACCGGCCAGGTCATCACGGTGGACGGCGGCCTTCATGAGGCGTTCCTGCGCTGAGACAGATTTCCGGGTATAACAGTAGAAATGCCGCAACCGGATTTTCCGGTTGCTGCATTTTTTTCGGACGCGCGGAAGTATCAATATCCGCCGCCCAACCCGATGAGTTGTTTTTCCAGAAAGACCTGTTCGGAGCGGAGGTCCGCGAGTGAGAGTGCTTTTTGAAGATGGGCGACGGCTATCTGGAAATTTCCCAACTGTGCTTCGAACTCTCCCAGAACGGCGTGGACGAGGTAGTAGGAATCCAAGGACTTCTTCTGCCGGATTTTTGAGATCGCCTCGATGCCCGCGGCCGGGCCGTGGATTTTCGCAAGCGCCACCGCGCGGTTGAGGGCGATGACGGGAGAGTCGTTGATCATCATCCACCGGTCGTAATGAATGAGAATCCGCTGCCAGTCGGTGGTGGCATCGTCCGCTGCGGTGGCATGACAGGCGGCGATGCCTGCTTGCAGGTGATATTCGGTTAGCGTGTCACCTTGGGCGGCGCGGCCGAGGTGCATGAGACCCAGTCCGATCATCGATGGGTTCCAGGTGGATCGGTCCTGGTCCTTGAGCCGGAGGATGTTTCCTCCCGCATCCGTTCTTCCTGACAGACGCGCGGCATTCAGAAGCATCAGGGAGAGAAGGGCGTGCGTGTGGGGGAAGTCCGCGGAGGGGTGGTCCGCCAGGAGACTGGTGAGACGGATGGCTTCCTCGCACAGGTCCTCGCGGATGAGGCTGTCACCGCTGGAGGCCTTGTAGCCTTCGTTGAAAAGCAGATAGAGCGTCTGCAGCACTCCATCGAGGCGGGTGGTGAGTTCGTCACCGGCGGGAATTTCAAAGGGGAGCGCCAGATCGCGGATCTTCTGGCGGGCGCGGGTGAGGCGTTTGTTGATGGCGACCTCGCTGGTGAGAAAGGCGTTGGCGATTTCCTCAGGGCTGAATCCGCAGAGCGTCTTGAGGGCGAGCGCAGTCTGGTCTTCTAGCGAGATGAGCGGATGGCAGCAGGCGAAGATCAGACGCAGTCGGTCGTCGGCGATTTCCGTGTCGAAATGGGGATCGGTGGATTCGTCGGTCGGCCGCTCCAATGATGCGATGATCTCCGGTTGTTTTTCATGGAAGGATTTTTCGCGCCGGATCAGGTCGAGCGCGCGGTTTTTCGCCGTCTGCATCAGCCATGCGGCCGGGTTCGCCGGGATGCCGTGGTAGGGCCACGTTTGCAAGGCGCGGATCATGGCTTCCTGCACCACATCTTCGGCGAGCTGCAGGCGGGCCATGCCGAAGATGCCGGTGAGGGCGGAGACGAGCTTGCCCGCCTCGTGGCGGAAAAGGTGCTCCGCGAGCTGCGGCACCGCGGCAGATGGAGGAGGGGTGTCCAACCGTTCAGGCGGTGGCCAGGGCGGTTTTTTCCAAAGCCGCCCTAACGGACGGGCAGATTTCGGCGACCGGCCGGACTTCGATGCTCAGGCCGGATGTCAGCATCGGGTTTTCGCGGGCGATGGCTAGTGCTTCCTCCAGATCCGCGACTTCCAACAGGAGATAACCACCGATGGATTCCTTGGATTCGACGAAGGGGCCGTCCGCGATCATGCCGTTTTTGGCCGTGACGGTGCGCCCGGTTTTCTCAAGCGGCTGCGCACCCTTGGCCTTGCCTTCGGAGAACAGTCGGTCGAACCACGCGTGGGTGCGGTCCATCATTTCGCGTATTTCCTGAGGTTCCATGCCTTCAGTCCAGTCGGGGCCGCTGAAGAGAAGAAGATATTGGTTTGTTTTCATTGGTTTGTTTTTTCAGTTGGTGGTTTGTGCGAGTTGGTCGAGCACGCGCTGGCTGGCGGCGCAGCGGGCTAACAAAGGGCGGGCCTCGACGGTCATGCCGTAGGCGAGGGCGGGGCATTGCTTGGCGATTTCGAGCGCTTCGTCGAGGTCGGCAACGCTGAGGATGAAATAGCCGGCGACGGTTTCCTTGGACTCGGCGAAGGGGCCGTCGGAAACGTGCAGGGATTTTCCGGTGACGACTTTTCCTTCAGTCGCCAGCGATTGGCCGCCGAGGCAGCGGCCGTCTGCGACGAGGCGGTCGAACCAGGCCATCCAGTCGGTCATGGTGCGCTGGATTTCGTCGGGCGAGAGACCGTTGTGCCAGCCGGTGCCGCGGAAGAGGAGGAGGTGTTCGGATTTTTCTGACGGGGATTTCATGAGGGTGGCGGTGCGGTTTTTTTCTGGTTCACGCTTCCTTGCTGGAGCCAAGCAGACCGAGGAACGCCTTGCGTCCGTCCCAGAGAAGATAGGCGGCGAGCAGGCAGAGCAGGACGAGCGGGGGATCCGTCAAGCCAGCGCCTTTGGTGAGGAAGATGTGGAATGCGAGGATGTTCGCGATGACCGGGCCGAGAAGGAGTAGTCCGAAATTCCGCGTGCGGGGGATGGCGACGAGGATCCCGCCCAGCAGCTCACAGGTTTTCACGAAGTGCATGTAGCCGGTGGGGACGAGGGCCTCCATGAAAAGCGCTGGCGGAGAACCGGCGGGCGGAGGCGGCATGTCCATGAGCTTGAGGAAATAGATCATCGAAAAGGCGACGAAGAGAAAGCCGAGGAGTCCTCCGGCGATGGTGGGCAGGTATTTCATAAGGTTAGTTTGGTTTCGCGGCGACTTCGGCCAGATTCACGAGGCCTTTTGCAAATTGATCTCCGACCATCTTGTCGCAGTCGATGAAAAGCCCCATGGCCTTGCCCATGAAATTGTTGGGGCCGAACATGCTCCACGTCACGAGGGTCTTGTCGCCATCCGGCTTGAACGTGAACTCGGCGGTGCTGATGCCTGACATGGGTTTCCTGAATTCCATGCGGAACCGCGCCAGTTCCGGCGGACGGCTCTCGATGGCGGTCATCGTCCCTTCTCCGACATCGTTGTTTCCCGCCCAACTGTAGGCGGCCCCGACTCCGGAGGTCGGTCCGGCAAAGGTGATTTTCGCGTTCGGATCGACCTTCGCCCACGGGTTCCAGTTCTGGAATTTGTGGAGATCGCTGACCTGCTCGAACAACACCGCGGCCGGGGCGGCGATGGTCGCGCTGCGGCTGTAGCGGAAATCATTCGGGCGCAGTGCGATGACGATGAGCAGGACGACGATCGCGAGTCCGAAGGCAATGAGCAGTTTGGAAATCATGAGTGAGTTTGAGGCGCGTGTTCATCACCACAACGAACGGGCGTGCGCGATCAGGACAACTTTGGAGGAAAATTCTCCTTTGTCAGGGAATTTGTGTCCGAGGGTAGGACGTGACGGTCGGATCAAGACCCGCCGGAGCGGTGTTTCAATGTCCCCGGCGGCAGCAGCGGTTTGGAACGCCGCAAACTTCGGCCCCATGATCGCCACCTCGCGGCTGGTCAGAACGTTCGCAACCCGCTTTCCAGACAGTCTGGCTCACGTTTTCGAGCCCGGCACGGATGATCCGGGCCGGGCGCAGAGGGGGATCAATGATTCAGCGAGGAGTCTGGCCAGACTTTTTCGGCACCGACCGAGGCGGACACGGCGATGCCGGTGCGGGTCATGTGATAGACGACGGGGTCCGCATTCGGATTGATCGACATGCCGGCACCCACGCCGGAGCGATCCACCGCGGCGGCTGCCTTCGCGTCGGCGGCGGCGGACCATCCGCTGGTGATGAAGGTGCGGTAGGTGGAGGCCTTGCGGAAAATGACGACTGTCCGGGTGTTGGTGATGCCCGCGCCGAATCCGGCGCTGAGTCCGGCCATGCGCATGTAGGTTTCCTTGCCGGTGCTCTTGTTCACCGCGAGGCCGTAGCCGTTGGCAGTGCCGGCGGCCAGGATCTTGGTATCGATCTGGTTGAAGACCGCGTATCCGGCGGAGTTCGCGACCAACCGCCGGGCCTCTGGCTTCGACGAATAGAGCTCATTCAGGGTCTGGCGGCTCATGGTGTGGACGTCGGCACGTTTTTCACCGCCGGTGTTTCCTGATGGTGCCGCGCAACTGGCTAGGACGACGGAGATGGCGGCGAGGCCGAGGTATTTGATAGGGTTCATGATTTCAGTTCGGTTGGTATTTGGTTAGCGGAGATTGAGCTTGAGGATGCGGTTCACCTCGTCGATGGCCTGCGGGTTCTGATGGGCGCTGTGGCCGGAGGGGACGATGAGTTCGGATTTCGCACCATCCATGTGCGAGCTCCAGTAGGGAACGACGCCGTCCTTGGAGTTCGGGCTATCGCCTTTGCCTCGATCACCGATGATCGTGTGATAGGGAATGCCGGGAGCGATCGGCATGGTGTTGATGGCTTTCACAAAACGGTTCGTTGGGGACAGGGTATCCACGCTGTTGGGGATGCCTTTGATCTGAAGATCACCGGGTTGGAAGGTGATGAGGTGGGCCACTTCGGAGCCCGCCGTGAGCAGGGTGGTCGGAGCATGGACGAGCTTCGAGCCGAGGCGTCCGACCCAGTTGTTGGCCAGATCGCTGCCTTTCAGCGGCGATGCGATGAAGATCACCCGGCCGATCTCAGTCCGATGTTTGAAAATGAGCGCTTCCTCGAAGATCTTCCTGTTTTCCGCAGAGAGGGTCACCTGATCCGGCCTCCTGTTGAATATCTTTTTCCAAAGCGCGTCGCCGTCCGTGTCGGTGATGAGCAGGCGGCTGATGCAGCCACCCATGCTGTGGCCGATCACGACCATGGGCTTGGACGGCTTGTATCTCTTCTCGATGGCATCCAGATCGCGCCGCAGGATGGAGGCCGAATAGGGATACGGGTAACCGCTGGGGTAGCTGTAAAACCAGAACTGATAGTGTTTCCGGATTTCCGGATCGGCGCGCAGGGTGTTGATCATCGGAGTCCAGGTGGCCTGGGAATCCATCAGGCCGTGGATGACGAGGACGATGCGTTTGTTCGGATCGTAAGGCTGGAGCCCGATGATCTGGGCGGTTTCGGAATACTTGCCGGGATTGAGGAGGCGGGCGATTTCGAGTTTTTTCGGATCATTCTCGGCGAGCATCACGGCGAGCGGGACGGTGAAATCCGCTGCGAGCGGATAGCTTTTCCCGTTCATGTCCACGGTTTCCTTCGCGAGGGGATCCTCGAAGGCGATTTCGCATGCCCTGCCCTTGAAGCGGACGACGGCGGTGACTCCGTAGTAGATGCGCTTCATCGTGAAATCCTCTTTCGACTTCAGCCTCTCGGTCTTGCCCTCGGCCACGGTCGGCGCACCAATGCCGGGCCTGATGGATCTTTTGGTCACGTAGCTTCCGGCCACGTCGAACTGGTCCGCCGGGGTGAAATCATAAAGCGCGGGATTCTGATTCGGGTTCGGATTCGGCCTGCTGGTGACGGTGAATTCAGCGCCGTCCGATGGTACGTGCAGCGGCTGGTTCCATGGATCGAGCTTGGCATCCTGGATCGTGGCGATGATCCGCGCGACGGAGAAATTGTAGTCCGCCAACGCCTGCGTGTCCTTTGGATTCCGGCCGAGCAGTTGGGAGGAACTTTCCGCTGCAGAAAGGTAGCCTCCGAGTGCGGCCAACGGATTGCGGCTCGCGGTTCTCATGGATGTCAGGATGTTGTGCTGCACCGCGCCGATAGTGCCTGAGGGGGGATGGTATTGGGGTTTCCTGGCTTTGACTTGGGAATAGCTGGTGCAGCAGGTCAGCGCGGCGGCCAGTGGCAGGGTGGCGAGGAGTATGAGGCGGGGTATCATGAAACGGCAAAAGTGAGAGGTCGTGAGAGGGCGAGGCGACTGTTGAAAATTTCCTTCATTTCTCCATTCGATAGCGAGCCAAAAGCTCCGGGCGCGACATGGATGGTCCTCAGGACGCCGGAAAGTCCTATTTCCCGAAGCCCGGGCGGCCTTCACGGATGAGTTTGGAGAAATCGGCGGATTGGTCGGCGGCCTGTGCGGCGTCATTGATCATCGCGCGTTTTTTCAGATCGGGAAACTTCAGCCCATCGGCGACGAATTCACCCCTTTCGTAGAGCATCTCGTCCATGAAGCCGTTGACGAGCATCCGCCAGTCGAAGGGCGCGCGTTTGCTGGCATCGTGCTGCGAGCGGATCGCGGTGGTGCAGTTGGTGGTGATCGCGTTGTACCAGCGCGGGCGGTTCTTCATCGCGTTCATCGAGTCGATGTATTCCTGAAAACGCGCGCGGGCTTGGTCCGCGGTGAAGCTGGTGTGGTAAAGATAGATTTGCTCGCCCTTGCGGTAGTTCGTCCGGACTCGGAAGGCATCGCGCTCGTCGGTGGCGAGGTAGATGAGCTCATACTGCCGGTAGAGGCCGCCGATGGCCGAGTAGGACTCGCCCTTTTCCTTGCGCGTCTCGATGGACATCACCACTGGCAGGGCGTCGGCGAATTGGAAACTGATCATCGGATGCGCCATGTAGGGCGAGCCCCAGTAATCGATCCCGATGTCGATGCCCGTTAGCTGCGAGAGATGCAGCGTGCGCGTTTCCCAGTGTGTCGTGTAGTCCGTTTCGGTGCGGTAGTCGCAGTTGCGGACGTTGTGCAGCGTCACTACATCGCCATTCACTTCCGCCCACGCGGCCTGCGCCACGTCCGGCTGCCAGCCGCGGGTGTTGCTCGGTTTCAGAGTGAACCACCATGCCCCGACGAGAACGATGGTCGCCGCCACGCCCGCTTTGGCATGCCAAATGGGACGGATGACGATCAGCGCGACCAATGATCCCACCAAAAGGATCCACGCCAACGGATGGCGGAGCATTTCCACCTGGAAATCATACCATAGTGCGCCAAATGCCCACAACAGCGCACCGGACAGGACCAGCCAGATCACAGCGGATAGTAGGAATTGCGAAATGCAGCGGAGTCGTTTCATCAGGGGCATTGCGGGATGGTATGGAGGGGAGGCGTCGGTTGGTTGGATCTCGTTCAACACTTTCCATTCCATCGAAAAGAAGGTGCTGCTGCAATTAGACCTTGGTTAAACGAGAAAGGATACTCCGATTCCGGCGAAATCCCATTGGACGCCACCCGCCATCGAATGAGTGAGGGAAATTGAACCTGCTGACGAAATCCGATGCTACTCGGCCTTCATCAACTGATCGTAAATGAGCTGGTAAGGATCCGCCGTCAGGCCGAGGTCGCCACGGTAGGGGCGGTCCAGGGCGAAGATCATGAAGATGACCAGGCCGATAAAGGTGGCGAGCAAGGTGACTTGGATGCCGTGCAGCCGCGTGTCGGTGATTCTGAAAAAGAATGAGGAGCAGAGGCTGATGAAGGCACCTGAGATGATGACAAACCAAAGGATGCCGGGAAGGCGGGTTCCGACGGAATCCAGCCGCATGCGGCGGGCTTGGATCATGATGTTGTAGGCGCGGAGGGCCTCGGCATGGAGAAGTTTCTGGCCCTCCGTGACGGGTTCGAAACTGGCGAGATGCTTTTGAAACCGGTCGACCAGAAGGACGCCGCCGCCGGGGATTTCCCCGCGACGCTGCTGAGGCCAGGCTTCATGGATGATCTGATGGGTGTAGTCCCGCAGGTCCATCTGGAGCCCTGCGCGGACGGGCTCCGGGTAGGTGCTGACGTCCCGGTAGAGCGCCGCGATGGCGGTGGCTTCCTGGGAGATGGTTTTGGATACATCGCCATAGCTTTCCCACACGCTCACGGAGATGAGAGCCACGGCAAGGCCGTAAAAAACCATCACGGCCTGCAGCATAGCTCCGCTGAATTCCCCATCGGAATCCTTCACGATGAGCCGTGGCAGGACACAGCGGCGGACGACGACCAGCCCGATCAGCGAGTAGAGGCAAAGGCATAGGACGATGACGCTTCCGGAAATCCAGAGAGGCAGGTCGAAGAAGGCGTCGGTCATGGGGTTGAGGCGGATTTACGAAAAACGGCGCGTGTTTCCGGAAGGAAAGTTTTCGCCAAGTCCGGGGCCGATGCCACGGCATACCGCTCGTCTTGCCTAGCAAATTCAATGTGGTGATCCGATCGCGGACGATCTCCTGAAACCAAAGTGGCCGGACGGAAATGAACGGTAGCGTTCATTTTTTGAAAGTGGCGGAACGAGAGGGATTCGAACCCTCGGTACGGTTACCCGTACGTTCCCTTAGCAAGGGAGTGCTTTCGACCACTCAGCCATCGTTCCTGATACCGGGTCGGGAGGTTTGAAACATAGCGGAAGGAGGACGTCAACCTTTGGCCGATGGATTCTTGGAGAAATTGTAAATCTCCCGAATTTCGGCACTACCAAAGGGCTGTGGAGACTGCCGGATGCCCGCTGTGCTCAAGAATCGGAAGCGGGCGGGGGAGTAAAGCGTCTATTTTGCCAGGTGGCCGTTTGAGATCTGGATCAGGTTTTTCGCCGGATCCCTCGCGTTTGTGAATTCGTATCCAGGGCCACGGTGGATGGGGCCGAATTCCAGCCCGGCCTCTATTCTTTCCTCGCGGAACGCGGCCACATCCGCCACGTCGAACACGATTTTGACGCACGATTGACCGGTCTTGTGGCCCTTGCTCGCTTGCAGCAGGATCAGATCGCAGCCGCCGGCAGGGGATTTGAGCGTCAGCTTGTCGGTTTGGTCGGACGGAGCCGGCACGAACCCGAAATGCGTGTGGTAGAATTCCGCGATCCCCGGCAGGTCGCGGACATACAGGGCGATCCGGGTGATGGGGAGCGGCTCCATGGTTTCGATTCGCACGGGGGCTGTTCTTCCCTGCGAATTCATGGAAATTAAGGAAAGCGGCGAGGAACTCACGCTCTAACGTTTCTCCAGCCGGATCGTGCCGAGATTCACGTTCGCGGTTTCGGGCGATTTACGGGTCGGGTCGTTCAGGCGCGTCCAGTTGATTGTCCTGCGCTGGTAGCCGTCGCAGTCGACGGTCACTTTCGCGTCGGACCGGACGTCGTGCTGGATTTTCGCGAGGGGGATGCGGAAGCCGCCCTGAGGACTGCTGGTACGTTTGAACTGTTGGCCGTCGACGGTGATCTGGACCGGCTGCTTGGCAACGGGCGCGCTGGTTTTCGCATCAACGAGCTGTCCGCGGACTGCTGGCTGCGATGCCGAAGCGCGGTGTGGATGGGCGGAGGCGCAACTGACGGCTGCGGCCGAAAGGATGGCGAGGACGGGTAGAGTGAGGTGTTTCACACTTTCAAACCGCCATGAGGGGGCGGCTTTTTCTATTTTTCGGATCGTGCGGATTCTCTCGATTTCAAGAAGTACGGAAATTGCCGTGATTTGTGAGACTGCCGGATCCGGTGAGTGCGTTTTGCCATTCCAAGGCGGTGAAATCCGAGGTGGAATTGCCTCACCATTTAGCTTGCCACCTATCGGGCGAAGCCCCACAAAAGCGCTCCGTTCACGCCGGGGGCTGCGTATCATCCATTGCTGCGCCCCGTTTTGCGCGGCCCAACCCTCATTCGAGCCAATTATGGACAGCATCTCATCCCGTATCGCCAAGGTCACTCCGTCACTCACACTCGCCGTGACCGCACAGGCCAAAGCCATGATCGCCAAAGGCGAAGAAGTTTACGCACTCGCCGGTGGTGAGCCGGAAGTGGACACCCCGCAGTTCATCAAGGACGCCGCGATCGAAGCCCTGCAAAGCGGCAAGACCAAATACACTCCTTCCGGTGGCATTCCCGAACTCCGCGAAGCGCTTTCCGCCAAGTTCGCCAAGGACAACAATCTCAAGTATGCCGCCAACCAGATCTGCGTCACCGGCGGTGCGAAAATGGCCTGCTTCAACGCCATCCTCGCCGTCATCGAAGAAGGCGACGAAGTCATCATCCCGACTCCTTACTGGGTTTCCTACCCGGAAATGGTGAAGCTTGCCGGCGGCATCCCCGTCCTCGTCGACACCAAGGAATCGACCGGTTGGAAAATGACTCCCGAGCAATTCGAGGAAGCCATGACCCCGGCGACCAAGATGGTCATCATCAACTCGCCAGGCAACCCGACCGGAGCCGTCTACACCGCCGAGGAACTCCTCGCACTTGGTGAAATCGCGCTCACCGAGGACATCATCATCCTCTCGGACGAAATCTACGAAAAGCTCGTCTACGGCGAGGCCAAGCACGTTTCCATCGCCTCACTCAGCGACGAACTCTACAACCTGACGATCACCGTCAACGGCTTCTCCAAAGCCTACTCGATGACCGGCTGGCGCCTCGGCTACACCGCTGCTCCGAAGCCTCTCGCTGACGCGATCGACAAGATCCAGAACCACACGATCTCCAACGCGAACACCTTCTCGCAATACGGTGCTCTCGCCGCCCTCGAAGGCGACCAATCGTTCATCGAAGACCTCCGCGGCGAATACGACGTGAAGCGCCAGTTCATGTTCGCCCGCCTCAAGGCCATCCCGAACATCCGCGTGGTCGAGCCGGAAGGCGCGTTCTACTTCTTCGTCTACACCGGCAACACCGGTCTGAAGTCGATCAACCTCTGCGACAAACTGCTCTCGCGTTACAAGGTGGCCGCCGTTCCCGGCATCGCCTTCGGCTACGACGACGGCATCCGCCTCAGCTACTGCACCACGCTGGACATCCTCAACGAAGGACTGACCCGCTTCGAGCAGTTCTGCCGCGAGCATTGATTCAAAAGGTGAACAGGCTTTCCGGCCTGTTCACCCAAGCGCATCCTCGCTGTTCAAATCGCTCCCCCGCGCGCCGCGAGGGAGCGGAAGACCGGCTCCGGCACGTAGCGGTGCACGGTTTCCTCCCAGCCTTTTGGTCCGATCAGGCCCTTGATCATGTTCGAGGAAAGCTCCGCGATGTCGCGCGGAGGCATCAGGAAAACCGTGGTGATCTGCGGTGCCATGTCGGCGTTGATGTGGCGCATCACCCGCTCGTATTCATAGTCGTTTGGCGAACGGATGCCGCGCAGGATGTATTTCGCACCCATTTTTTTTGCGTAGTCCACGAGGTAGCGGTTGTCGAAATGGGCGATCACCAGCCGTTCCGATTCCGGAGTGGACAGGCGCAGCAGTTCCAGCCGCTCCTCGACGGTGAACGAGTAGCTCTTCGATGGATTGTTGCCGATCGCGACGATCAGATGGTCGAACATTTCCAATCCCTGCTGGATCATCCAAAGATGGCCGTTGGTGGGAGGATCGAAGGAACCGGCGTAAACCGCAGTGCGCATCATGCAGGAACGCTAAAGGCAAAATTTGCGAACCGGAATCGCTAAATGGCCGCCTCAAAACAAATCGAACGATTTTTTGACTTCACGGCGGTAGCTTGGTATCAGCTCGCAGCCCAAGCGCTCGTAGCTCAGTTGGATAGAGCATCCGCCTTCTAAGCGGACGGTCACTGGTTCGAATCCAGTCGAGCGCGCTTCCAGGATCCGTCAGTGATGGGCATTTAGCCTGATTGCGGCGCCCGGAGGTCCCAC